>NZ_JADGMM010000001.1:0-494045 GCF_020662275.1 Clostridioides sp. ES-S-0006-03 | reverse complement strand
GTACTTGCAAAAGGTATTTTTCCACAAGTAGCAAGACCTGCTGCTGTACCAATCATGTCACCTTCTGCTATCCCCATATCAAAAAATCTATCTGGAGCAACTTCTTTAAATGATATACTTTTTGTAGCTTTTCCTAAGTCTGCATCCAATACTACTATATCTTTATTTTCTGCAAGTTCTTTTAACACTTGTCCGTAAGCTTCTCTAGTTGCTATTCCCATTCCTATAGACCTCCTTCTAAATCTTTCAATGCTTGTTCTGCTTGTTCTGCATTTGGAGCTGTTCCATGCCATGCAGCATTATTTTCCATAAATGAAACACCTTTACCTTTTACAGTCTTAGCTATTATTACTGTTGGTTTTCCTGTAACTTTTTTAGCTTCATCTATTGCATTTCCTATTTCATCAAAACAATGTCCATTTATTAGTATTACATTCCATCCAAAAGATTTAAATTTGCCATCTACTGGACTAACATTCATTACTTCTTCATTAGAACCATCTATTTGCAATCCATTTAAGTCAACAAATGCAATTAAATTATCTAATTTATAATGTGATGCTGTCATTGCAGCTTCCCATATTTGTCCTTCTTGAATCTCGCCATCTCCTAAAATAGTGTATACTTTATAGCTTTTATTATCTAATTTACCAGCTAATGCCATACCATTTGCAGCAGATAAACCTTGTCCAAGAGAACCAGTAGACATATCTACTCCTGCTACCTTTTTCATGTCTGGATGTCCTTGTAACTTAGAAGTAAATTTTCTTAAACTTATTAAATCCTTTTTTTCAAAATAACCTCTTTCTGCCAAAGTTGCATATAATGCTGGTGCAGAATGCCCTTTTGATAATACAAATCTATCTCTATCTTCATCATTAAATTTTATAGGGTCTATATTCATTTTTTCAAAATACAATACAGTTAATATATCTACTATTGACAGCGAACCTCCTGGGTGTCCAGACTTAGCTTCTGTTATACTTTTTATAATACTTATTCTTATGTTTTTAGCTATTTGTTTTAGTTTTTTATTCATTTTTATACCTCTTAAATTTTTATATTTCTACTAGGATTTTATTAAAATTTATTTCTCTGTTTGCCATTTTACGCAGAAATTCTCCTACCTCATTAAGACCTATTTTATGTGAAATCATTGGTGTAAAAATAATATCTCCTTTTCCCATAAAATCTAATGTTGCGGTCCATGCTCTTCCAGGATAAGGACTTGTATATGAATTCCAAGAACCTTTCAAAGTAAGTTCTCCACGTAATATGCTCTCCGTAGCTTTTGCACTAAGTGGTAATTCTGTATGCGAAATACCTACAAATACTATAGTTCCTCTTTTTTTTGCTATAAGTAGAGATTGCTCTTGAGTAAACCTACTACCAGCAGTCTCTATGACAATATCAGCACCACCATTAGTTATTTTTTTTATTTCTTCAATTGCATCTACTTCTTTTGAATTTACTGTATAGTTCGCTCCTAGACCTTTAGAAAGTTCTAGCTTTTCATTGAAAATATCAACAGCTATAATTTTAGATGCTCCAAAAACCTTTGCCCATTGTAAAGCAAACTGACCTATTGGACCACACCCTAGTACAACTACACTATCTCCTACCTTAATATCTGCTTTTGCAATCCCATGATATGCTATAGTTGCTGGTTCAATTCCAGCAGCAGTTTCATAATCTAATGTATCTGGTAATTTTAAAACATGCTCTTCAGGAACTTTCACATACTCTGCTAAAGCTCCATTTACTCTTGTCCCAATTATATTGTAGTCATTACATAATCCGAAATTCCCCTCTTTACAATAACCACATTCTCCACAAGGAACTAATGGGGCAACAGCTACTCTATCTCCTACTTTAATACTCTTTACTTTTGACCCTACTTTAGCAACTTCACCAGAAAACTCATGTCCTAAGATTAATGGATATGCTGTACCTCCACTCAATCCACTAACCATAGACCTAGGTAAATCCGAGCCACATATTCCAACATATTTAACATTTACAAGTACTTCTCCATCTGTTATTTCTGGTATATCAACCATTTCATATCTAACATCACCTATATCGTATAGTACTGATGCTCTCATCTTATTTGCCATATAAACCTCTCCCTTCATGCTATACACTTATATATAGCAATATTTATGCCATACAAAAAACAAATAATTCATATCTACAAATACCTTACATACAAAGCATTTTGACAGTGTATAATACATTTTATAAAATCAAATTACATTATTGTATAAATATAAAAAAATATGTTTTAAATAACAAAATAAAATTCATAAAATTAATAGTTGAGTACAATAAAACAGAATCCTAATATTTATCAAAATAAAAAGAAATCTACATTTCATTTATAGCTTTTCAGATAATCTCTGATACTCCTATAAAATCAATTATAGATTTCTTGATTCATTGTTTTCTTATATTTAATAAACTTAAGCTATGCTACTACAGGTTCTTCTGCAACATTTTTAAGTGCTTGTTTTTCTAAATATTCAAGTATACTTGTTTTATTCTTTCTAAATAATGCCCATAAGACAAAGTAAATTACAACTGCTAATCCTATATAAATTGGATTTGCACTTAAGAATGCAAAGAACACTAACCCCATCAAAGGTTTTCCTAGTATATTGAAACTTGTTATAAGCATAGCTCCAGCTGGTATAGCAACACCTACACTTGTAGCCATATCTGTAAATAATGGAGCTGTAGATGTACATATATATAATCCTAATCCAAACCATATTATACCTGAAACTATTACTTTTGGTATATTACCATTATGTACTGCAACTAAACCTTGTACCATATATGGAATTGCAAGTAAGTCTACAACTGGTAATACCTGATTACCTGGAAGTATCATAGCTACTACAAGCATTATTGGAATTAAGATAAGACCTGATATTAAAGTTGCAGGTTCACCATATCCCACAGCATCATTTACTGCTATATACCACTCGCGATTTCCAGCTTTTTGCATAATCTTTCTAGCAGCTTCTGTTATAGGTGCAAATGCTTGAGCAAACATACTTGCTACTTTTGGGAATATTGCCATAACAGCACTTGTAGATATACCAACTTTCATTATTTCTCCCCAAGCTTCCATAGTAGTTATTCTAGTCATATTACCTAGTATACCAATAAACATACCCAAGAAAAGACCTAGAGTAATCGGCTCACCTAAAAATCCTAATTTCTTTTCTAATTCTTTAGGGTTTAACTTTATTTTATTTAGTCCAAGTTTGTTATATATAGGGTCTGCAAATACTGCAAAGACAGAAGCTTCAACATTGTGCATAGCTATTATTGTACAATTAGGATATCTATAATAACTAGACCATCTCTTCGCAACTAATTCTGATATTAATAAACTGTATAAGTTTAACAAGACCATACACCCTATACCTAAAGGGAAATTGCCTGTCACTCCTATTACCATTGCTCCCCAAACCATATAAGAATAATTATTCCATAAATCTGATGGTTGGAATACATCTGTCCACTTTACTAAAAATAAAATAGTTTGCAATAATATTCCAAGACCTAAGTATATCATACCTGCACTTGTTGAAAATGCAACTAATGATGTAGCTTGCCAACCAACATCAAACACAGGTAAATTTACTCCTGTACTATCTACCATTCTATTAATTACTGGTGTTATTATTGGTGTAAATGAATTTAATATTAACGTAAAACCTTGCAAAGCAACACCTGCATATACAGCTGAAAGAAACGATTTCTTAGTAGTCACTTTAAATATTTTTGCTATTATGAATATTATAATTGGAACTATAATTGCAGAACCAAATGTATCGATTATAGATTTCATAAATGTTAACATCTTTTACCCTCCTATTTCTAAACATTTATCAAATTAATTAAATATGTCTAAATAAATATCTTTTTGTTGTCATTTTTATTCTAATAAATTCTTAAATGATGCCACTTTAATTAAATTTATTTTGATAGTAGTTATTTGAATAATAGTTTATTATAGTATCTAAATTATTAATTTAAATACTATAAACACTATTTATTTAAACTATCAATAACCTTTAAAACTTCTTCAAAGAATGCATCTTCTCCTATACCAGTAAGACAAGCAAATGCATTTATAGTTGGTATTCCGTAATCACCTGATTGAAGTGGGCTTGTAAATGTTATAAAATCAAATCTTCCTGATTGTGCCAAATTTAATGCTTCTGTTGGTCTAGCCTCTGTTGTTGTAATAGATATACCCTTATCTCCTAATACTTCTTTTAATTTACCTGCCACCATTGATGATGTAACTGTTCCTGAACCACATACTGATAATACGTTAAATTGTTTCATAATAATTTCCTCCTAATATTATATTTAAGTTTTATTTTATATAAATTAAATTGCTCAAAAGTTAATACTGCTTTTAAGTTTCTAATTTTCTATTATTTACTTCTAAAACATCTTTTCATTATATTTCTATAAAATTTAATAATTCAGCTACTTCTTCTTTTGTTGATGCATTTTTTATATCTCTCAACAGCTTTATATTCTGAAAAACTGACATTAAATCTTTTAATAATTTTACTTGAGAGTCTGGATTCTTTACTGCTAGTAAAAATACAAGCTCCACATCTAATTTATCTGTTGGGTCTATCATTGAATTAAATTTTACTGGATTTTTCAATATTCCTACAGCTACATTAGATTCATTTACATGTTGTGAGTCTGTATGTGGAATCGCAACACACATTTCTCCAATATTAAGCCCTGTAGGTAATGTTTTTTCTCTTTTCAAAACGGCATTTATATATGTATTTTTTACATATTTTTTTTGATACATTTTATTTCCTAATTCTCTGATAATACTTTCATAATCATTAGCTTCTAAGTCTAATGATATTAAATCTACATTCATTACCCTAACTCCTCTCAAATTGTTGCTATATCTATATATTTTTAAATTTATCAAATATAATTTTCTTAAAATCTTCTTTATCAAAACACTGTTTAGCACTATTCATAAACTTTTCATCTTTTAAAATTTCAAGAACATTCTTAACAATATCTTTATCATTAGTCTTAAAAACTGGCATAAATACAAAATTCACATTGCCTACACCCCAGTCAATAGGGTTTTTTAATTTAATAAAAACAAATCTTGTACTATTTACTGTAGAAGAATCTCCATGAGGTACACCTGTAGCCCCTTTAGAATAGGTTGGAAGCATTTCTTCTCTATGTAGAACTGAATCCAAATAATCTTTTTCCACATATCCTTTATTGATAAGAATTGAACATACATATTCTAGTAAATCCTTTTTAAAATATATATCTGGCTCAAATATTACTAAATCCTCATCAAGCATTCTTCCATATCCTTTAATTTGACTATCATCTTGCTTTTTTGAAAGATAGATATCTAGGTTTTTAAAAACATCTTTATTATATGGAATAAAATTTATACCTGGTATTTTGGGATTTATTGTACCAACAATGGCTAATATATTATTTTTTTCTCTTAATTTTTCAATTTTATAGGGAAGATTCTCATCCAAAGCACTCATTTGATAACATTTAGTATTGTTGTACTTTTCTTCTAATGTTTTGCTTATGTACTTAGCGGTTCCCTCTCCAGTAAGACATAGGGCTACAATTGCATTGGTTTTATCTATGTGCTTTTCCAGTTCATAATTATATCCCATCCTATCTTTTACAAGAGAAAAAAACATTTCATCAAGTTCTTCATCTCCCATAGAAACTTTCCTAGCTGCTTCTAATGCCATTAAAAGATCTACTCTATCAATAGTTTTAGTATTTATGTTAGTTCTCTTATTTACTATTTGTCCTATATTTGTAAGTGACCCAATATCAACTAAAAATAATATTCCTTTCCCTTGGTCTATTATTTTTGACAACTCCACCGCCTTGTTATATATATTCATTGGTTTTTCATCTAAAGGCATGTCTATGGCCACAGGAAATTTTACTCCCAAAAGCTCTTTAACAACATTTACAGTTTCTGTAGCTATACGACCATGAGAGATTATTATCAATCCAACTTTATCTTTTTTTACTTCATTCTTTAAGGCTGATTTTATATAAAGTGTTATAAATCCAATCTCATCTTCTGGAATCTTAATTTCATTTGTATCTTCAATTTTTATTGCAAAACGTTTTGCTATTTCATATTCTTTTGAAAAATCTATTTTTATTTTTTCTAAGTTTACATTTATTATCTTTTGATTTAGTTTAATCCTTTTTATTGCTTCTTCTAAATGTATTGCTAGATATTTAAATGCATTTTTATTTACTTCTAAATTAGTATTTTTTTCAATTATATTATTCATTAGCTCTTTTACCAGTTTTACTAGACTATCACTTACAAAGCTATTTAAATCACTCATTGAGAAGATTTCTTCATCGTTTTCTAGATTGAACTTTATGTCAGCAAATCTATTTAAAACAAAAGTCCATAAAATGTTTTCTATGTCAATATCTTCAATATCTAGAGACTTTAAATCATAATATTTCTTTTCAATTGTTTTATATATATCCTCTGGTAATATGTACTCATCATTCACAATATTTTCTTTTATTGAGGATTCCTCTACATTAAATGGTATAAATATAGCATTTTTTAAATACTTTCTTATTTCTGTGTATTCAACCTCTTGAAAAGCAGCATCTTTGAAAGAATCCTTAAGCTTTAAAACTTCATTTATATCTACTACTACTATTGATTCACAATCTTCATCTTTAGAATTTATAAACTTCATAAAAGCTCTTGCACAAAGAACCTGAATCATATTTTGTAATTGCCCTATATTTCCACTAAATTTTTTTAATGCAAGTATTTCAATCACATTTTTATCTACAAATATTTTTGCATTTATTCTGTTACACTCTTGTTGAAAGATATTGTATATAAGGTCTATTTTTTCTTTTAACAGTCTATCATGTAATGATGGTAATGTTATTAGCATTGGTATTCTTCTTCTAAATGTCAACAATAAATTAGTCTCTACGTTTTCAGTAGTTGCTCCAATCAGTATCATGCTTACCTTTCTTTCAGCATTAGTTTCACCTAATCTTCTAAATTTGCCTCTGTCTAAAATAGAAAATAGTATTTCTTGACCTTTTGGAGGTAATCTATGAATTTCATCTAAAAATAAAACTCCTCCATCAGCTTCTTCTACAAGACCTGGTGTATCATATTCAGCTCCTGTAAATGCACCTTTTTTATATCCAAATAATAAAGATAACAATAATTGTGGATTATCACTGTAATCAGCACAGTTAAATAGAACAAAATTAGAATTTTCTTTTATTACCTTTTTTTTCTTTGCAAACTCATACATATGTTTAGAAAATAAACTCTTACCAACTCCACTTTCTCCTACAATTAAAGTTGGAAGACCTTTTGGAGGATACAATATAGCAGACTTTGCTTGTTCTACAGCATTTCTAAGACTTCCCTTATTTCCAATCAAAGTTTCAAACGGGTCGCTTGATTTTTCTTCAATTACCTCTACGATTTCCATTTCTAAACTTTCTTTAGGTAAAATTTCCTCTACAACTCTTCTTGATATATTGAATCCTTCTGTCATCAACTCTCTGGTAATTTCTGAAATAGAAATATCCTTGCTGTTTTGCAATATTGCTGAAATCGCTGACTTTAAATAAGGATATCTTCTTTGTCTCGAATTACTTATATTGAGTTCTTTCCTTAGATTAGTTATATTTTCTCTAGTTGTATTTAAAAACTTTGCTATTTGAACATCTGTTAGTGGGTCTTTTTTATTTTCTGTATTTATGATGTTTACAAGTTTATCTCTCAACTCCATGCTTGATAACTCCTTTCTTGATAAATATATAAGCAACTATCATGCCATACTTATTTCAATACTTTTTTTCTTTGCAACGCTTGTAAATGACTACTTTTTCATAAGCATTCATACATTTTGATAAACATTTGCTTTTTGTACATTTAGTAATTTACTAAATGTATTAACTGTTTTTGATTGCTGATATTATAATTCATAATATAGATTATCATATAAATTAGTTATAAAATTAGGATTGAAAAGTTTATTTAATTAGATATAATATTATATATCTACTCAACAAAGAATTTATGAACCCTTATGCTTTTAACACTTTCTGTTTTTAAATTTTAATTCGATATAATAGTATTTTATTAAATGCTCATATACACAGTAATTTAATCATATCTCTAACTGAGGCATGACTTTATATGACATATTATACTATTTTATTTATAAAAATAATTTACAAGTATTAAAATTACACACAGAGAGGAAAATAATATGAAAACATTTAAATCTGAAGCTTTATTGAAATACTCTGCAAAAGATATATTTAATATATTTATAAAATCTGCAAGACTAAATTTCCCTAATTTTAACGAGAAGAGGGCGGTAGGTACATTTGTACAACAAAAAAATAATAAAAGATTTAAGGTTGAAATAACTAATTTTGAGAAGAATAGAATATATGAGATAAAAACAAGCAATAACAGAGAAAGTTTTATTACTAGATATGAACTTATACATATTGATTTAGAAAATACAAAACTTATTTTCACTGAAAGTGAAAGTGATAGAAATATATTTGGAAAAATTAATTCACTTATTGTAAGAATCTTATTTGGAAAAAGACAACCAGATGAATTTAATAATTTTATAAAAAAATTAGAACTAGAACTAGCAAATAAAAAGATTAATTCATAAATATAAATTAAATACTATTGTACTTAAAAACAATTAAATATATTTATTATAGAAATTAAATAGTTAAATAATTTATACTATAAGATAAATAAGGAGTACTTTTAATTATCTTTATTCTATGCGATTACCTAATAATAAAAGCTGTAGATTTTACCTACAGCTTTTTTAGATACTACTTATTTACATTGTTAAGACCTTTTGAATCTTATTGAAATACTTTATTCGCCTTAATACTCATAGTAGATTACATCTTTATACTCATCAAAAATCTTCTTATTTAACTCATCTCCACCGTCTATATTTGCACTATAAAAAATTGGTGGATTCTTTAACCCTCTATTAACTAACTCTTGAGTAACTTGAGCTATAATAGAATTCATAACAGTGGTTGCAATTACAGTAGACGTTGGACTAACTTTTTGATTTAGTCCATCTATGTCTACACAGGCATCTCCCTTTTGACCATGATTATCTATTACTAAATCACACATCTCATAAAGATTTTTTCTTGAAGAATGTCTTGAAGATACGCTCTTTGAATAATTTAAATTAGTTATACATATTACTGTTGCCATCTTTTTTTTAGCTTCTATAGCAAACTCTATACTTACTGGATTTCTACCAGATACTGAGTGAACTATAACTACATCTCCTTCTTTAATTGGAGTCTTATCAGCTAGAGCTGCACCATATCCTTCTAGCCTTTCCATCTTACTAGTGTGAGTTATCGGTGCTGTATCTAGCATTAGAGACTTTGCAAATACTGGATTTATAAGAACACATCCACCTGCCCTGTAGAATAATTCTTCTGTTAGTATTCCTGCATGTGAAGCCCCAAAGGAAAATATAGCACTTTTGTTTTCTATTGCCTCAACAAGGATTTGTACTGCTTTTTCCATATTGACTTTTTCTTCATTTTCTATTATGTCAATTAATCTTTTTATCTCATCTATGTATTTAAATTTCATACTTATAATACTCCTCCAAATAATGAACCTATAAACTTACTGATTATACCAAATAATGAAAGGTCGTTACCACCAAATATTAGTATCCAGTTTTTAATAGTTCCTGAGTAAATTACAGCAGATATTCCTACTAAAGCTACCATAAGTATTGCAGCTACAGCTGTACCTATTATAGCTCCACGTATACCACCTTGCGATTCTCCTATTACTGCTGCTGCTCCGCACTCAAAGAATGAAGTTATAACAAGTGGTATAATTAACATGTTAAATATATTGAAATAGTTACATATTAAAATCATAGCTGTAGATGTTAACATAGCAACTAAAAATCCTATTAATACAGCATTTGGCTTATAGTTAAATAGTATTGGACAGTCAAAAGCTGGTAGTGCGTTTGGTACAACTTTTTCTGATATGCCTTGGAATGCTGGCATTATTTGATTTATTAACATTCTTACCCCATGAAGCATGATTATAAGACCTGCCCCAAAAGAAAGACCTTGCTTTATTGCATATGTTCCAATAAACTCATTAGCATCCTTAAATGCCCCTGGTATTACTATTCCAACAACTATAAACATTAAAAATACTGCCATTCCACCACTTATAGATATTTCTCTAAAGAATGATAAACTTTGAGGTATGTTTATATCTTCTGTAGACTTTTCTTTATTTCCTACTAACTTAGCGACAAACCCTGATACAAGTGCTAAACAACCTGCTGGATGCCCTAGTGTAAAAGATTCATCTCCAATAACGTCAAATACATACTTTCTTAATAACCATGGCATTATTGACCAGTAAAGTGCTGATAGTACTGCTGCAAAAGCTATTAATACTCCACCACCTAATCCAGCTTCAACTCCTGATGCTACAAATATAAACGGAAACCAGTAAAGCATGTGACCTGTTAAGAAGATTGTCTTAATAGGTGTAAATCTTGCTATCATTAAATGAAGAGCTAGACCTACAAACATAGCCAAACCTATAACTCCTCCATAACTTGCAGTAAAAGTAACATCACTTAAACCTTCTGTTACCGCACCACCACTTATACTTTGGAAAGCTCCATTAATTGGTGCTATCGAACTGACTAACATACCTGTTCCAGTTTCCATAATTATGATTCCAAAAGCTGCAAGTAATGCCCCCTTTATAACATCTGATGCTTTCTTTTTCTGTAATATAAGACCAAATGCTGCTATTAATCCAATTAGCATAGACGGATTACGTAAAATATTATTTGAAATAAAATCAAGCATTATATTTTTTTAGTGATAGGTTAACTATTTAAGTTTTCTACCACTAAAATCCCCCTCTCTTGCTTACTATTTTTAATTTCAGTAAGCTTTTATTTTATGTCGATTAACTTAAATTTACTTTTAAATTTACTTTTTTAAATTTATACTATTTCTTATCATTTAAAAAGGTTTGAACAACTTCTGTAACTTCTGCTAAGTCCATATACTTCTTAACTGGATATACTGGTACATTACAAGTTCCTTTTAATTCATTTAATAATTCTTGGCTTGTAAATATACAGTCACAATCAGCTCCTCTAGCTGAGTTTATATCTGTATTTTCTACTTCACCTTCTATACTTAACTGCTTTAAAACCTTTTGTATCGTCATTTTTAATACCATTGATGAACCTACACCAAATCCACATACTGCTAATATTTTCATTTTAAATTCCTCCTAATTTTGTTTATTTATAAGTTCTAGTATTGAGGTTTTGTCTCCATTAATTATTAAATTTATATTTTCTTCTTCATACATCATTTCTGAAAGTGATGCTAATGCTCTGATGTGAGTAGTGTTATCTATAGCAGCTAGTACCATAAATATATTCACTGGCTTTCCTAATAAATCAACCTCATCTTTTACTATAAGTAAAGACATGGCAAGTTTGTTTACCCCTTCTTTAGAACTTGCATGTGGTAGAGCAAATCTATCAGCTAAAACAATATAAGGTCCATACTTTTCAACTGACTTTATCATATTTTCTATATACAAGTCTTCTATAGAGTTGTCTTCTAACAATGGTTTTGAGGCTATTTTTATTGCTTCTTTCCAATCTTTAACATTTTTTATTATATTGACCCTATCTTCATTAATTAATTCCTTTAACATTGGTTGATACATCTCTCCTTCATCTATCTTATGTATTATGTTTAATAAGTCAGCTTTTAATGATTCTTCGTTATTAATAACTCCATTTTTTCTTATCGCCTGTATTATCAGTTCAAGATTGAAATACTTCTCATTTTCTTTTACACTTATGAGTTTGTTCATCAGTAATTGAATGTCTGATGTTGTTAAAAGAGGATTCACAACTATTACATTACTTACATTTTGTATGTCTATGGTTGTAATTATGTAATCATAGTATATATTTACTTCTTTTAGTTGCTTAATAGATACTATACCTACTATTTCTATAGTTGGTATGTATTTGTATAGCTGTATTTCCAAACTCTTTGATACCATAAGACCATTAGGACAAACTAGTAAAACTTTATTCTTTCTTAGACCATTATCTCTAGAACCTCTTAAGTATCCTCCAAAATATGCTGCTATAAATCCTATTTCTTCTTCTCTTATACCTTCAAATACAGGAAACTCTTCTTCATTTTCTATAATTGACTTTATAATCTTATAAAGTGACTTATGTTTATACTTCGTTTCGTCTAGCATAGGGTTGCTAATAGGAAACTTAAATCTTATTCTGTTGTAAGAAGAATGCAAGTGCCTTAAAATATTTTTTTTAAACTCATGTTTACTTTCTAATTTTATTGCTGTATTTACTTCAAACTTGTCTATAAGTTTATCTACATATTCTTCAACAACATCTTCCTTAACTTCACTATTTAAACTAGGAAGTGAACTTACATAAGCACATACATAGGCTTGTTCATTTTCATTAGCTTCTTCACACAAAAGTTCTTTACAATTATTAAAGTAACTAATTTTTTTAGCTTCATTTAGATATTTATAAGAATACAAGGTTTTCCCATCTCTTATTCTTTTATTTAGAAACTTTGTAAACTTAGTTAAATTTAATAAAGAGTAATCTGTAAGGTTTATGCATCCCTTTGTATCAAAGTCAGTTACTTCCTTACTTATAGAATTAATTTCTAATACATTTTCTTGTGTAAGTAGCAAGAAAAGTTCTCTAATAACATATTCATCACCTATTACTTTGTACTTTCCCTTGTACTCTAATTTTAGTCCCATTGTTTGAAGGTGCTTTTTTATATCAGTTATTGTTTGTACTACTGTGTTTTTTGAAAGTAACATTTCATTTGTTAGTTTTTCTATTGATATTTTTTCATCATGTAATATCTTGTTTAATATAAAAGTTTTTCTATATTCACTATCTAGAAATTTATCTTCTTCAGCTGAAATTATTTTTCTTACATTACCTAAGTTACCTTCAAATATAAATTTGTGCTTTATATTTTTTATATTACCTCTTTTTCCTAGTTCTTCATTTATAGATAGGATATCGTAATAAACAGTTCTTTTTGATACATTAAACTTTTCTTGTAGCTCTTGTGATGTTACATTGTTATTTTTAATAATAAAATCTAATATTTTTTTAGCCCTTTCCTTCATACTGCCTCCTTAATTTTATTATCTATATTTTACATACATAGTGCCATACCAAATAATTGCACATGATTTTACCTTATTCTATAATTTTGCACAGTTTAACCCTAATCTAAAAGATAAATGATACTAAAAAGTATTTTTTAAAAAATATGGGAATGGCATAGATTATTTTTTCAAAAAAACAATCTATACTGAGTAAAAAATCCCTAAGTTGTGTCTACTTAAATAAATAGTACTGTAATGATTTAATACAATCAAATACAATTATTACCATACAGATTGAAATAAGTATCTTTGCTAAAATCAGAAAAACACAGAATTTAGTATGAAGGTATGATACGATATATTTAACAAATAAATTGAAAGATAACAAATCAACCATCAAATAAAATAATGTCTATTATATTTATTATCAAGAAATTTTTGAAAGTAAGGAGAATTCGTATGGAACTGTTTAGAAAAAATAAAAAAGAAACAAAAGTCGAAAAATCAGAAGTAAAGCAGTATATTACTGGGGCAGGTGGCTGTATTGTCAGCAAATCGATTCTCAATGGAACATCAAAACTGAGGTGGCTTTTTAGAGAGCATAGTGAGTTTGGAAATGGATGGATTGCTTTTGGTGATACAGATACACAAGAGTATGTAGACAATCCCAAGAATATGGCAATTGTAGATTTTAATACACTTATTAACGTTGAACCAACTACTTTGAATATTTTTTATATGCCCATAGGAACTGATTTAGAATTTCACTCTAATAAAAGTGGAAAATATTTTATTGATACAAATACAGGAAAAGAAATTAGAGAACAAGTTAAACATCCTGCTCAAATAGCATTTGAAAAAAACCTAAAATTTCTAAATCAGGAAAACTATTCAATAGAATTCTTTCAAAGCTTGTTTCAAAGAAGTGAGAAACTTGAACCATTCATTATAGGAGAAACAGATTTCCCAAGTGGAGAAGTTGTCCTTGCAGACCCTCTTGCGTATTTAGGTAGTGAATATATGACTTATTTAGAAAGAAAAATACCTGTAGGAAGTTATTCGGTAGAAATTTCTATCTGCCATTCTAAAATTGCAGGACTTAGAATTGCAGCATCAAGATTGATTATCAATGACAAAAAACCTATCAGGTATGAAATTGCAATGCCAAAGGGAAAGAAATGCGAAGATTTTGGAAAGTCAGGAGCATGGACTTTCTTTGGTGCGGATACAGGATTAGCCTGTTTTTCAGACGCAAAAGTTGCAAAGGAGTATAGTAATTTTATAACAAAATGGCAAAATGAAAATCCAGGTAAAAACAAATATAATGATTATTTTGCAACACTTTTTCAAAAAAGTCATGAAATGCATCCAAATTTACAGAATAAAAATGGCAATTTCTTACTTTTAAAATTACCACAAACATCCTACAGATTAATTATGTTCACAAGCGGTATAGGTGATGGTATTTACAGCGGATATTGGGGGCTTGATGCAGATGGAGAGGTCGCAGAACTTGTAATCCCATTTATGAATCCAACATATTTTTAAGATATTAGGTTGATTATCAGTTTAAATTTATCATTAATATTAGTATTATACACAATATATGTTTGCCTCTATAAGAAAATATTTTGAAAAATACAATTTTCTTATAGAGTTTTTTTATAATTACTTTTTAATTACCTTTTTTCATTAGAAAGATATCATCTTTAGACCTATTTTTGAATATAAATACTACAAACATTATTTCTTTTTATTTTTTGTTCTTGAAGCATGCTTAATAATCCATTGACATTCTTTTGTTATATTTTCTGTTTGCCAACTAGAAATAATTAATTCAAATTTATCTTGCTCTTCTTTGTATAAATCATTTAGATTATTTGCTACACTCTTTTGAATTGTTTTATCTGTATCATTTTTTAGATTAGACAATAATTCAAAATAAGTATCAAAGTATTCTAAGGCAACATACATTTTTTTTGCCCATGGCAACCGTATTCTGAGGCATTCACTGGCTAATCGACGAACTCTTTTATTACTATCTTTACTCCATTTTAAAAGCAATTCCATAGACTGTTCAGGAAAATTATTTATTATAGTACGCATACAATATTCACTAGTAAATCTTTTTGTCAACTCCTTACTGAAAGTTGTACTTACTTCAAAATTTTCTCCACCAAACTTCTCTACATACTTTCCAATGGGCCATAACCAATAACCCTCTGTAAACATGCCTAAACTGCCTTCTAACTCTGGACCTAATATATTCTCAAAAACATTAATAGTATCTGAATAGTTTAAATTGATAGACTTTTTTAAAGCATTTGCTAATAACTCTTGACTTTCATTGAATTCTAACAATTCAATAGTTGGTTTTGTTAGTGAAAAAAACTCATTAATAATAAATTCTGGATATACTGATTTTATTTTTTCAGCTAAGAAGTTTACATATTCAATGTCATAGTAGTCTTTCACTTTCTTAGCCATCTTTTCTAAACCCTGTCAATAAATGAGAAATCGCTTTATAAACTTGATTTTTATCTAAAATATTGCTTTCTGCAAGAAAAATAGATAAATCATTTAATGCACCAGAAATCATATGTGAAATCATATGAATATCAAACTCTATTAATTTCCCATTTTTTTGAGCAACTAAGAGTTGTTCTTCCAAAAGTAAAACAGAATTCTCATTATCCATTTTTTTCCACTCTGTCCATTCTATAATATTGGGTGCTTCGATTAATAATATTCTTTTGTTAGATTCTAAAGTAGCTGATTGTACAAATCCAACACAACCTAAAATTAACTGTTCCCATATATCTTCGGATTTCATAGCTTCTTTTTCTACATTTAATCCAACTTCATACTGAACAAGATTTAAAACTGCTTTAAATAGATTTTTTTTATTTTTAAAATGGTGATATACTGCACCTCTAGTCATATTAGCTTCTTCTGCGATAGCTTCTAATGATGTCTTCTCATAGCCATAAGTAGAAAAATGATTACGTGCAATAGCAATCAAATTTTTTGTAGTATTTATAGATGCTAATTCTTTTTTATTTTTGTTCATTTTCTTTACCCGATTTCTTATAATTTTTAAGATACTCATTTGATGGCGGAATTATTTGAATAATATCAACCAAAATTTTACTTGGAGTTTCAATAATAAAATGTCTTTGTCCAAATTCTTCATTTTTTATATCTAATAAAAGTGATGATTTTTTTCTACTAATTACTTCTGAATATACAGTGTTTACGTCATTAACTTCAATATTAAGAATAAGGCCTTCACACTGTTTTCTATAAAGTTTAGGTATTGAATCATGTGAACTATCAATCAATGCCAACTCAAATTCATCATTGTCTTTTAAGCTAATATACCAATCATTATTAAAGGTTTCCTTGAAATCAAATAATTCTATAAAAAAATCTGCTTCTTTTCTTATATCATTGCACATTAGTACAGGATAAAAACTATTTTTCATAAAAATAATCTCCTTTATATTTGGTATCATCAATATAACATACGTACAGTATGTATGTCAAATATTTTGAATAAAGGAGATTGAGAATTTATTTTAAAAGAAATATCTAAATTATCTTATAATCTTCCAGTTACTATCGTTTTTGAACAACAAGAGTGGGGCGAAACAATACATTTCAACTGATTTAATTTTTATTTCAAAATCTATTTTAGATTTTCATGACATAAAAATATACTCCCTTCATAGCATCAGTTGTTATTATTTCAACTGTATACTTATAAAGGGAGCATATCAAAATTTCCAGTAATATTGAATAAGAAAAATATATTTACACAAATCTATCTATATTCTCATAAAATTAATTAAAAGTATTCCTTTCTTTAAAAGTACCTATATAATTGTTTTGTAAGAAACCTTTCAATATCTTAATTTTTCTGTAAAAATTATATTATATCTTGAAATTTTATTTTAATATATCTTTATTTCTTCTTCATATTTTTGAAATTCTAAATTTGCTTTAAACAAATCTCCATCTATCTCTATATAGAATTTTCCACCTTGTAAGTTTACTAAATCTCTTGCAATAGCAAGTCCTAACCCACTACCTTCAGTATTTCTTGATTCGTCAGCTCTTTTAAATCTTTCCATAATTTCACTTGGGTCAAAATTTAACTCATATGACGATATGTTTTTCATAACCACCTTTACATTTTCACCATTTTCATAAACATCTATATAAACTCTAGTACTTTCTAAAGAATACTTAGCTATATTTGATAATAGATTTTCAAAAACTCTATACATTCTTCTTCCATCTGCCCATATATACACTTTTTCATTTGGAACATTTAGTCTTATACTTAAATTATTTGTAGATAACTTTTCTTCTAGTTCACCTATACTTTGCCTTAAGAGTTGCACCAAATCAATTTTACTAATTTGTAACTCTATATTTCCACTACTTACTCTACTTGCTTCAAATAAATCCTCTATCAATAATTTTAACCTCTTTGACTTTGATTCTAGTACATTTATATAATCGTTTATATATTCTGGTTGTATAGAATCTTCTTTTTTAATTAAATCTACATAATTTATTATAGAAGTAAGTGGAGTTTTTAAATCATGAGATACATTAGTTATAAGGTCAGATTTCATCCTTTCACTTTTTACCTGTTCTTCTATTGCTTTATCCAGACCTTCTCCAATATTATTTATATTTTCTGCTAAAGATGTAAAATTATCATTTCCACTAATTTTTATCTTATAGTCTAATTCACCATCTTTTATTTTTTCGGTACCTTCTATAACATAACTCAAATAAGAAAGCCTTTTGGTTATATAAAGTGCAAAACCCAAAAATATACATATAGAAAATAACAATCCTAGGCTCACACTTTGAACACTAATTACAATTGTTAAAACCAAAGATATTATTACTATACCAATAACTTTTCTTGCTAAAGATACTTTTTTTATAGCGTTAATGACCTCCCTTACAGTTTTTATTAACCATAAAATCACCCTTACTATAATACTTGACTTAAATATACATATTTTATTTTCTAAATGACTTAACTGAACAGTTATAAAAAATATATTATTTGAAATTAGTAATGATGCTATAGAAATTAGTAATATAATATAAATATCATAGGATGTATCAATAACATACAGAAATAGAAGTATTATTGAGGTAACTATTATTACTGCATTAAATTCCATAGGTATTTTATTGTATATTAATAAAAATACATTGTCTTTCTTTAATGCCTTGTATTTAATTCGTTTACATAATATAATGGACAATAAACATATAATAGCTAAAATTAAACTAGCTACAAAAAATAATTGCACTTTTTCTGTAGCTTGCTTAAACGTTTCAAAGTTATTGTATACAATTCCATCTTCAATACTTAACTCTTTAGGAAAAGATACATAGGCTTCAAAAGCTTTATCCATACCATTTAGTTTTAAATCGATATTATTTAATTCAGATTTTTTTCCATTTAGTTTTTTAGTATAGGAACTTTTTTCTACTCCTTCTATTATTTCTACATCACAATAACCCTTTATGTTTTGCTTAAATTCATCTAAATCATTATATATTGTGTTCGTATAATACTCTCCTGTATATGTATTTCTAATATACATTTTTACATTTTTTAAAGAGTCTAAGTATTCTATAGATGATAGTTTATCATTTACAAAGTTATCATAATCATTATTTAAAGCAACATTTTTTCCGTTTCCTTCTGATTTTGAATCCTCATAATTTAATTTAAGTTTTTCTTCTTTGGTGTATCCACTACTTACAGATAGTTTCAAATTATATAATAAATCTTGAATTGTACTTTCATCAAATATATTGCTGTCATAAAAATCATCAGATATTCGAAAAATTCCACTATTTGTAGAAGTTTTTTGTATATTGTGTTTAGGTTCAGCAAGTCCTATTGATGCAAATAGTATAGCTAATGGAAACGAAATAGATACTATTATTAATGCTACTAACTTTAATGCTCTATATTTTTCCAAGTTGTTCACCTCATCTACATCGTCAATATCTTATATAAAATAAAATTCAATACAAGCATAATTCCCATAGAGTACACTAAGCTACTTGAGAAGAAGTTAAAACATATAAGAATTCCTAATATTTGTGTAAAAGTAAAAACGACTAAAATCAAAATGCAATTAAATATTAAACTCTTTTCTTTCATAAGTTTTCCGCTAAAATTTTTCAATCTTATAACCAACTCCCCACACCACCTTTAAAAATCTTGGTTCTTTTGGATTTATTTCAATCTTTTCTCTTATTCGTCTAATGTGTACTGCTACTGTATTTTCTGAATTAAAACTTTCTTCATTCCATACTTTTTCGTATATCTCATCTATCGAGAAGACTCGTCCTTTATTTTCTAAAAGAAGTTCAATTATTTTATATTCAATTGGTGTCATTTTTATATTTTCGCCATCAATCTTAACTTCTTTTGTCAATGTATTTAGCTCTAGAGCCCCACTTTTTAAAATTTCTTTACATGTATCTTCATAGTTACCTAAGGTTACATATCGCCTTAAGTTTGATTTTACTCTAGCTACAAGTTCTAATAGATTAAATGGTTTTGTTATATAATCGTCAGCTCCAATGTTTAATCCCATTATTTTATCTGTATCTTCACTTTTTGCTGAGATTAAAATTATTGGTATATTTCTTTCTTCACGTATTTTTACAGTTGCTTTGATTCCATCTAATTTAGGCATCATTATGTCCATTAAGATTAGATGGATATCATTTTTTGTTATTACTTCTAATGCTTTCATTCCATCATATGCTTTATGTATTTTAAATCCTTCTGATTTAAGATATATCTCTATTGAATCAACAATCTCTTTATCATCATCTACTACTAATATATTGTACATATTTTCACTTCCTCTATTGTATAATAATCCTTATATTTATTATACAATATCTTTCACTCCCTTTCTCAATAATGACTAAATTGTTATATTGTATTATCTTACATTTTTATAATTTTTCTTTATATCTATATAATAGAGTATAAATCTTAAGAAAATATTATCCTAAATCTTAAATATTTCTTAAGATTTAAGATAAATTGAGGTTTATTTGAATTAATTAATTTGAATTATGTTGTTTTCAGATTACTTTCATTTAAGTATTTTGATTGGATTCAGCTGAATTAATGTATATAAATTCTTATTGAGTAGTTTTTATTTTCTAGGAGGAAGAATGGTGGAAGAATCATATTTTACTAATTTTCTTCCACCATTCTTCCTCCCGAATATAATTAGAAGCATTTATTTCACTGCAATAATAGCTACTTATTTAAATTCAATTCTTATACATCCTATCTACTATATACTATACATATCCTATTAAAATTTATATAAACAGAAGATAAACTTATTTCATTTTTTTAACATGTTCAGAATAATAAACAAAATGAAGGTAGAAAAAGTTATAATTTCATACCTTCATTTTGTTTATTATGTATCTATTTGTCATTTTTTTATTTCAAATTCTTAAAATATTCTTCGAGTTCAATTAATTTATCTTCATCCACTATCACTAAAGTTTTTCAAATAAGAGAATTTAGCTGAATATATCCATCTAATTTTTACCATATAACCTATATGAATTGCATATACCTTAGTTGTATTTTTTATATAATCTAGTTATTTCAATATAATTACTAAATATGTTACTAATAAATTTATTTATTTTATTGGCATTTATTATATTGTTTATTAGAATGAATTTAATAAAATTTTTAAATAAAAGGATATTGATAAAATGAGAGTAGCTGAGTATTTGTCACATAAACCTATAGTAGCAGTAGATAATCATGATAGAATTGATGGAAAGTATGCAAACAATTCTGATGCAAAAGCTTTGTCTTTAGAAAAACCCCAAAACAAATTGAGCATTTCCAATACTTACACATATACAACTCTCTTAAATTTGCAGTGAGTGGCTAATAGTGCAATTGATAACACTTATCAAAGTCTCTCAACACCTTATATTCCAACTGTTAAACTATACTTTAGTAGAAAAATCGCACACTACAAAACTTCTATATTTTTATTATATCATAATAATATTATTTTTGAATATGTGTACCAATTTGTGGTATAATAAAAGCAAGAAGAACTACAATCTATTTAGACGTAGAGTGAAGTTAAAATACTAAATGTTTATTCTTTTTGAACTTGATTTTTAGTTCAAAACTAAAGTCACTCCTGCCAGAGTGGCTTTTTACTTTTTTAAATAACTTACTAATATAAGTAAACTATTAAACTGGCAACTAAACTGGCTAGTATGCCCTGTAAAAAATTATCCATACATATTCACCTCCCTTCTATACCTTGGGAGGATAATCTTTTGTATGAACTCCACTCTATAAATTGTAGATTACATCTTCTTGCTAAAAAGATTATAACATATAACTTTTACATATTTTACCTATTATATATTTAACTAAGCAAATTTGAACAAAGCAAAAGCGCCTACCATTTAAGTAGGTGCTTCTTTATTCTTATATATCTTTACTCTAATCTCTATTAGTATTAATTACACCAAAAATATAATCACTAAGAATATTTTTTACTCTTTTAATCTTTTCTAACACTTTTATCAAACAGTATTCCTATTCCTCCTAGTAAAGCCAATATAGAACCAAAATTTCTATATTGTGAAATAGATTGTTCTAAATATACATTGTATTGGTTGGTATCCATTGTTCCACCATTTTGTCACATAATACAATCTATATTAAATTGCCCTAAGGCTATACAGCAAAATAACACTATTATTCCAATTACAAAAGCAAATATACATATTGTAAGTTTAATATCATTATTTTCTATAAATATACCTCTCATAATTTAGATTTCTTTGTTATTTTTTAATTAATGATATATTATCTACATTTTTTATCTTTAAAATATGTTCAGAATAATAAATAAAATAAAGGTACAAAAACTTATACTTTCATACCTTCATTGTTTTTATTATTTAATTATCTATCATTTTCATTTTTTAAATTATTGATTTATATATATATAAATTCTATCTCAATAAAGTTTTCTAAACAAGAGAATTTATATAAATATTTTTGCAATTTATTCCAAGTCATTCTTCAAAATTCCTATAATACTCTTCTAAATAATATAGTTTTTCTTTACTTATGGACTTATGTGTAGTCGTAAGAGAACGTATAATTTTTCTGTTTTTAGTAGATTTTAATACTTTTTTCTTGAAAGTATCATACTCTTCACTAGTTATTATTATTTTATAATGCGATTGAAATCTTATAATATCTCTAGCTAAAAAATCCTTACAAATTAATCCTTTTAATATTATTTTTATTGTACTCTTATGCCATCCATATATCTGCTTTATGTCTCTTATTATTTCTTTTTTAGATATCAAAGAATCTTTTTCCCATAGATAGCACATTACCACAAATTCTGCTCTTACTAACTGTTCTATTAATATTTCTTCTTCCACATTTTGTCACTCCCTCAAATTCTGTCTAGTTCAAATTAATAATAGAAGCTTCTAATCATAATTGATACAGGTAATTTTTACCATAAAATCTATATATTTAGTATGTTTTTTTTAAGTAAAATGACGTTCATATTTATAAATTTATCCAATTTTCAAACAATCATGTTGAATAATAACTAATTCTGTTGTATTATTGTAGTTGTAGAATAAAACTAAATCGGCAAAACTAGAGAAATTTAGTGACGCAAAGCTATAGGGACTAAGACTTGTAAAGTATATTATAAGTTATGTCAGCCAGTTGCCAAAAAGATATTTTTCTTTTTGTTTTTATGAAAGTTTTTTAGGGGGATAATAATATATGTTTAGAGATAAAGTGGATAGATGTACACATATGTTAACTGCTTATATTGGTAGTTCATATGATTATTGTGATTTTATAGATACACAGTTAGATGATTTTGTACTAGAATACGGAGAAAATATAGTAGAATCTTGTTTGCATCAAGTGATGGTATTGGTAAGTAAGTATAATTAAATAGACCTTATTTTCTAGAAAACCCTTTTTAGTTTTATCTACTTTTAAATACTATTCTGTTAAAAAATTAATTAAAATATATTTCTAGCATTCACAGTTTTATTTTTTATTAAAACATGATATAATTTTGAGATTTTATTTAAGTACGAAATCAAAGAACACATGGACTGCTGTTTGCCTTCATTTCGTACATAACTTTGTTTCTATTCAAGTCTGAAATAAGTTAGACTTTTAATATATTTATATTTGTATTTACCCTAATTTCTTTATTTTTAGAATCTAATACTTCTATAATATTAGTTAATGCCTTCTATACATCATTTTCATTTACAACAAAATTATTATTTATCACCATTACAATTTATAAATTTATCTATATCTAAGGGATACTTAAATTTAGTTATTATACCTCTATTGCATAAAAGTTCTTTCACATGTTTATTCATATATTTACACAAAATATAAAAAAATTATATAATTCAATTGGAAATAGCATTTTTATATATATTAATGTAAAATTTTGTTTTTATTTGTATCATAAAGGTACTCAAGTCATATATATATATTAGGATATTGAATTTATCCTAATATATATATAGGAGTGGTAAAGAGTGGATAATACAAAGAGTTTAGAATATTATAAAAATAATTTAGAATCATATTCTAGTGATTTAATGAAATTAGTAATTGGATTAACAGAGGAGAAATATTTAGATGCAAATACAAGAGTTTATTTAACACCTTGTCAAATATGGAGAATAATAAAATATTTTTTAGTTGGCGAAAGTTATGATTTATATGATGCAAAAGTTAAATTAGATTTTCAGAAAGATTTAAGTTTCAATTTAGATAATGGCATATTAAATGAACTTTCCGAAGAATTAGAATCTCTAATAGATTCTAATTATGTAAAAAACTGCAAACTTAGAGAAGAATTAAAAAGAGCTTTTAGATTGTCTGAGTGTTTAGCTGAAGCTATAAGACAAATAAGTTGTAATGATAACTGTGAATTTTTAGTAGGAAAATTATTTTGCTTATTGGTACAAATTATACTTTTAATAATATCTATTATAGCTAAAATAATTATACTGTTAATATTCTGTAGTGATTGCATTTCATGCAATGATGAAAAAGATGTAAGATCTTCTTTCTGCGATTGTCTAATTTGTGATTTAGAAAAAGAATTGGATGAAATAGAAGAGTTAATTGATGAACTAATTAAATTAGCCATTGCATTTATAAAATGTGGTTCAAAAAAATGTAAACATGATGAACATCACGGCTGTGACTATTGTAATATTTATCATGAAAACTCATCTTATATAAACAATTATGAAGATGATATACAAGAATGCTTTGATAAGTACAAAAAACAATGCTATACAAAAAAATGTAAATGTAATAGAAACTACTAAAAATCTTATTTTTATACAAAATAAAATCTTTCAAAAGCTCTATTAACTATAATAGAACTTGTTATTTTTATCTAATATATTTTGATAGCTAAATATATAGAATAATACAAATAATATGACTTTTTAGCTATTTGAAATATTTTATAATAATATACAAACTATAATACAGAAGAAGTTACTTCAATAGGTTTAAAAATCTAAAAGAGATAGCTTCTTTTGTATAAGTAAAAATCTATAATATTTTTACTTTTTTGAAATCTATAAAAAGACCTTATTTTTATATGTAATTGAGGTCTTTTTTTATTATCTTAAATTTACTGATATATAATTTTTTCCAATATTTTAACTCAAATAGTAACAATTATAAGTTTAATAATACTATATTATATTAATTTATTATATATCTATTTATAGTAATTGTTAAATTTTCTCTTATAGAAACTGACTTTAATTTAATAAAAAGACAATAAATATATGTAAATATACCTATTGTCTCTTATTTAAATATTTATTTGTATCTAATTTTACTATTATATTTATCACTAAGACTATATTTACATTGTGTAACATTATTACAACTATCTGAACAGTCATCATTATCATAATAGCATAAATTTGGATTATGCATACAATAACTTCTACAGCATTTACAATTATTACAATTACGAAGTTGTGGACAAATTATAAATAATAGTGATAAATCAATCATTCTACAATCAAAGTGTTTTACATAAATATTCTCTATTCCAACAAAAATAGTTTCTATAATATTATCACACTTATCATACCTCAAATCTTTTAGCAAGATAAATTGACAAAATGGTATACTCCAATGTGCAGAATGAAGAGACTGCTGACAATTATCTCCTGTATATATAACCTTAATATTTTTAAATCCTTTTATAACTAATTTTGGCCCTAGTATAGTGTTAATAATCTCCTTATCTTCTATGCATATCTTTACACTTACTTCATTAATACATTCTATATCTGGTTTTTGTGTTGGAACACATAGTATATCATCTTCTATAAATTCTTTATAGTATTTCATACATTTGTTATCTGGATAGTCTTCTAAGGGTGTAATTCCAGTTTTTAAAATACTTTCATTCATATAAATATCTCCTTAATTTTATAATTATATAGAGATTAAAGTTTCTATATACATTTTATATATGATATAAAATCATATATTGTTATAAAAAGGCTAAAAAAATAAAAAATCTTAAAAACATGTAACAAAAAGTCGAAATTTAAATAAATTATATTGAGAGGTAAAAACTTTCAATAAATTATATAAGGAGAGATAAATATGAATAGTAATGCATGTGCTTGTAATATGGATTTAATTGATGTAAGCGGTTTATGTGACATAGACGATGTTACACAGGTTATAAGTCAATATCCTTATTGGTTTCAGATGTATATACCAGAAACATTAAGTATCCCAATACAAAAACCAGATATTGAACAGATAAATTCAGTTAATGTATCAGTGAATATATTGAGAACAAAAGTAGTAAAAACACCTGTATCACCTTTAGATGCTAATTGTGATTTTATACCAAACTTAGAAGGAAAAATCTCTACAGGAAGAAAAATTATTGTTGAGGGTGAATTGTGTCAAAAAATATCTTATACAGCTGATGAAAGATCTCAATCAGTTCATTCTGCACATTTTTATGTACCATTTTCAAGCTATATAGTTATACCACAGAAAATTACTTTTAATAAGGGCACAAAATCAATGAAATTAGACTCACTTGATGTAGACTATCAAGTAAATGCGTGTATAGAAGATTTGTCTGTAAGCCTATTAGATGCAAGAACTATCTCGAAATATACAACATTATTATTATATACAATACCAAGAAATACATTATAAAATTATAAAAATAAGGAGTAGAGGAAATGTTAAATTCTAATTATACAAATGGCACATCTTATCAATTCCATGATAAATGCTGTTGCGATGATAAGATATTAAATATTGTTGGTGTCTATCCAGAATCAAAAATAGAAAAAGTTTTGCAATGCCCCTGTCCTGAAGATAAAAACAAATGGACAGAGTTTTTTGTATCAGAAACAGTAGATATACCATCACAAAAGCCAAATATAGAAGATATAGTTGAAGTACATTCTTGTGTAGATATAATATCTCAAAGAGTAATAAAAACACCTTTAGTAAACGGATACAGCTCATGTAATGGATACTATATCCCAGGAGAAACTATACCAAATGGAGAATGTACAAATTTGACAGGAAAAAAACTAATAATAGAGGGACTACTAAGACAAAAAATAATCTATACAGCAGCACTAGGTGAACAATCAGTTCATTCTGCAGATTTTAATATACCATTTTCAGTATTTATAATAATAGAGAAAAATACACCACTATACCAACAATTTAAAATAACAGCATATATAGAGGACATATATGCATGTGTATTATCAGAAAGAAGTGTCTTTAAAAATACAACTATTTTTATAAAGGCATCAAAAATATGTTAAGTAATTTAAATAAAATGAGGAGGAATAAAAATGGGATGTAATAAAAAAACTTGTGAATGTGACTTTAATATCAAAACTTTAGGTATATGTGATGTATCAAAATTAAATATGAATGGATGTAAAAAAGAAAACTTAAATTGGACAGAGATTTCAATTCCTGAGATACTTCCCATCCCAAGATTAAAACCTGATATAGAAAATATAGATCAAGTTTATGCAAGTGCAACAATTACTTCAGTAAAACTTATAGAAACTCCATTTGCATATAAATCATATAATTTATATATTAGCTTGGATATATTGAATAAAATAGAAGCTATATTAGATGCGTTTCTAGCAACAAATATACAGACAACAATTAATACATTGATTGGTGGAATAAATGATTTAATATCAACAATTAAGGATGCTATACCTTTAATACCTGGATTAGGTGAGATTATAAATCCTTTATTAGCTAAGTTACAAAGATTACTAGATTTAGTTCAACCATCTGTGAATTCTATTTTATTTGATATTGATAATTTGTTAAATACAATTCAAACTGATATAGCAAGAATAGTATGCGAATCTCTTAATTCTATAATATGCAGAACAGACGATTTAATAAGATTACTAAAATCTATACAAATTGTTATCAATGATATATTTGAAACAGTTAGTACACTTGAAGGACCATTAATAGAAATATTAATAACAACTTTACAAACAATAATTAATAATATCATTACACCTTCATTTGAGATATTAATTGGAGAAAATGGTATATTAATTATACTTGTTGAAAGTTTAAGTAGAATACCAATCGATTGTGACAAGACTAGTGCATTTGCAATACTACAAAATGCTGAAGGAACATGCTTAAATGGAAGAAAACTAATAGTAAATGGTTTATTAAAACAGAAAATAGTATATACTGCTCTAGTAGATGAACAATCAGTTCATTCTGCACATTATGAAGTACCATTTTTAGCATATATAATTCCATATGCCAAATTTGAATGCTTGACATATGAAGAAGGAATAGTTATTTCACCACCTGGAAGACCAGTAGTTACAATAAATGGTTACAGATATAATCCTAAGTTAGACATAGAAGTGGATTTATGTGAGGAATTTATTGTAGATTCATGTATTGAAGATATATATGTAAATGATCTTGATGAAAGAACTATATTTAAAAATATAACATTATTCTTAAAAGCACAATTAAAATCGTTGTGTAATTAAGGTTAATACTATTTTACTAGTATACTATATAAAGTAATATAAACAAACCAAATTAATAACAGTATCTAAATTTTCAAAGGCGTTAATAATACCAAATTTACGCCTTTGAATTTAGTTTAAATACTTAATACCTCACTAAATGAAAGCAATGAAAAAATAGTCTTTGTGCCACGTACGCTTAGATTCAATAATTCATAAAACGTCAAGTAGATATTTAGCTTATTTATAAGTTTATTCCAATAAACCACCCCTTCTTTTTTCTTACTTCTATATAAATTTTTTTAATTTTTAGTTTAGTTAACAAAAAATTTTATTCCATTAATCTACTCTATATTTTTTGATTTTTAAGAAATAATTTTTAATACTTTGATTGATAATATAAGTAAGACAGCTTTTCAGGAGATGATTAAATGACTCTTAAAAACAAGAAGTTTACTATAAATAAGTATGGAATTTTATCTATCATTTTAGTTTTATGCTTGATTTTAACAGGTTTTAATAGCTATGTTAATTATAGTAATAGAAAGTTTAAAGATTATGTTGTTTTCTATGTTCAACATCAAGATGATGAGGTATTGTGGGCTGGTAGTGCTATTGTAAATGCTGTAAAAGAAAGAGGACAAAATAATGTATTTGTGGTTTTAGTATCTACTGGATGTGGTATATCTGTTTTTGATAGATATAAAAAATATGAAACTCTTACAGATAGCCAAAAATCAGAATACAGAAATAGAGAGTTCTTAGCTTCTCTTAATAATCTAGGAGTAAAAAGAGAAAACATAATAATCTTACCAGAAAAAAATGTAAATGGTACTACTAATTTTAACTCTATGGAAGAAATTGCAATTACTTTTGAAAAAAAATTTAAAAGTGTAACCCATATAGCACATACTTACAAGTTAGATGACCATTTACAACACATAAAAAATGGCTCTGTTATTCAAGGTCTATATAACTCTGGTCAAATCAAAGATGCCAAATACTTTGTAAAACCTAAGTTTGCTCATGAAATAAGTTTTAACAACAAGATAGTTTATAAAGCTCATTCTATTGAGGACTATGAAAAAGTTAAAAATGCATGTGAACAATATAAACTTATTGATGAATCAGAATGTAGAGAGGGTATTGGTTATAAATCTGACCACAAATCTTTTGATAAATTATTAAGTGATAAAAATGTTCCTGCTATACTCCACACTCCTAATTTATAACAAATATTTATTTTAAAATAAATATTTGTTATAAATTCTTAATAATTATGAAATTCCTTTGTTATTTATATTTGTTAATATATTTTTAGAGCTAGTCAATTTATATACTTACTGTTTTCTGAAACCAATTTTTAGTATAAAATAAAAATTGATTAAAAATAAAATTTCGAGGGGGATTAATGAAGTGAATCAAAATATATTGGTTGTAGATGATGATAGGGAAATAGTAGATGCTATAGAATTCTATTTAAAACCTGATAATCTTAACGTTTTAAAAGCATATGATGGGTTAGAAGCTTTGGACATATTAATTGAAAATGATATTAAATTAATAATAATGGATGTAATGATGCCCAATTTAGATGGTCTTAAGACTACTCTCAAGATAAGAGAAAAAAAGAATATTCCTATAATACTTTTATCTGCAAAATCACAGGATATGGACAAAATTATAGGCCTTAATATGGGTGCTGATGATTACATAACTAAACCATTTAATCCACTCGAACTTACTGCACGAGTAAAATCTCAGCTTAGAAGATATATAAACTTAGGAGATTTTAGTAATACAAACAATTCAAATGATACTAATTATATTTTAAAAAGTGGAGGTCTTGAGCTAAATACAGATACAAAAATAGTTTCTTTAGATGGTGAAGAAGTTAAAATGACACCTCTTGAGTATAAAATACTTGTTCTTCTCCTATCACGAAAAGGAAAAATATTCTCTTCTCATGAGATTTATGAAAAAGTTTGGAACGAAGATGCTTATAGCTGCGAAAGAACTGTTGCTGTTCATATTAGAAGAATTAGAGAAAAGATTGAAGTAAATTCAAAAGAACCAAAATATTTAAAGGTGGTGTGGGGTATTGGTTACAAAATTGAAAAACTTAATTATTAATGATTCAAGAGCAAAATTTATTTTATTATTACTATTATTTCTATCGCTTTCTATATTATTTGAGACAATATACGATTTAAATAATAACTTTATTGATATTAATGAATTTAAATATTTATACAATGAGGTAGCTATACCTTGCTTTTACTACTTTGGGCCTCCTTTGTATTTATCAAAAACAAATTTGAAATTTATTTGTGAAGGTATTGCATTATTAAGTTGTATATTGGCTATATTATTTTTTATATTCTATAAAAAAAATAACCAAAATAAAGTTAAATTCTTAGAAAACATTATCACTTTCTTTTCCAATGTAAAGATTGAGTTTACACTTATATTAATTTTAATACTTTTAGCATTACGATTTTACATATTTACAAAAACTAAAATGTTCTACAATACAAATTTAATTGTATTTAATTTTATTATTCTATCTGTAATTTATATAATATATGAAAACATAAAGCATGGTGGCTACAATCCAAAAGATATGTCTATAACATGTAGATTCTTTTCAGATCTTGTTAGCAGATATAATAGAAAAACTATAAATAAGAAACTAGCTATAGCATTTTTAATCTCTATAGTTATACAAGCAGTTATTCAGTACATAGCTTTAGTATTATTTATGCGTATATATTACGCTAATGCTATAGTTATAGAGGTTTTATTTACACTTGTAAGTATAATTGCTTGTTCTTATATATACAACTTTTTATCTACTAAGTTTAATTACATAAATAATATCTCAAAAAATATAAAAAACATTGAAAATGGAAATCTAAAATATAAGTTGGAAGTGATAGGAGATGATGAAATATCTGCTTTATCTAAAAGCATAAATAATATAACAGATGGTCTTGAAGCTGCTGTAGATGCTAATATAAAAAGTGAAAGAATGAAAACTGAGCTTATAACAAATGTATCTCATGACTTAAAGACTCCACTTACATCTATACTAAGTTATGTAGATATGTTAAAAAGTAACGACCTTGATAAAGAAACTATAAACGACTATATAAATATTTTAGATAAAAAATCACAAAGATTAAAATTATTGATAGAAGATATATTCGAAGCTTCTAAACTTAGTAGTGGTGATGTTGAATTTAATATAACAAAGACTGATATAAAAGAACTCTTAATTCAAAGTATAGTAGAACTTGAAGATAAAATTCAAAACAGTAATTTAGATTTTATAATAGAAACACCAGAAGACTCTGTATTTACTATGATAGATGGAAAAAAGACTTGGAGGGTCTTTGAAAACCTAATTGGTAATATACTAAAATATTCTATGAAAAATACTAGAGTTTACATAGATATGTTTATAAAAGATGAAAATATAATAGTAACCTTTAAAAATATTTCAAATGATAAATTAAATCTAAAACCAGAAGAATTAATAGAAAGATTTAGAAGAGGTGATATATCCAGAAATACAGATGGCTCTGGTCTGGGCTTATCAATTTCTCAAAATATAATTGAATTACAAAATGCAACTATGGAAATAATTATAGATGCTGATTTATTTAAGGTAACCCTTGCTTTTAAAAAAATTAATTAATATTAAATATATAAGGTTGTAAATTGCAAAATAATTTTTATTTTAAATTACATGCTATAAATAGTTAACTTGTAATTTACAACCTTATTAAAATCATAAAACTATTTTTAATATACATATATACTTATTTTTATATACTTGCTCTAATATATAGTCTTATTTTTTCCTGATTTTTTAGCTTTATATAATTTTTTATCTGCCTCGCTTAAAAATGTTTCAAAGGAATCAAAGTCTATCCATTCAGAAATTCCAATGCTTACAGTTATTTTATATTGAAGTTCTTTAAAATTATATTTAAGTAGACTATTATGAACTTTAGATTCAATATGAATTGCTTTTTCTATATTTTCTGTCAAAACAATAAATTCATCTCCACCATATCTACCAGCAAATAGATAGTAATCTTTAAATGATTGAATGATGTAAGCCATCACTCTTATAACCTCATCTCCCACTAGATGCCCATAATTATCATTTACATGTTTAAAATTATCTATGTCGATTATCATTATTGCATAATTTTTAGAATTATCTTTAACAGTATATTTTATATTTCCCATAATGGCTCTTTGATTTAATAAACCAGTTAATTCATCCGTAATAGCCAGTTGCTGAAGTTTTCTGTTTGCCTCTAACAACATAACTCTTTGCTCTTCTATTTCTTTTGTTTTTTCATTAATAATGGCCTCTAGTCTATTATTTTCAGCTTCCATTAAACTTATCGGAAAATACTCACCTATTTTTTGTAAATCATTTGCAACAGAATTATGAACACTACTTATTAATATTTCTCCCTCATATTCAACACATAAGTATGTTATTCTTATTTCTACTTGAAAATTATAGCCTTTTTTAGTTTTCTTACAAACTAGATACTCTCCAAATACAGTATGTGAATTTTTTGAATATTCTTTACTATCTAGCCATAACTTTTCTAAAATAAAACTATCTGGTGATTGTTTTACATACTCTTCTAATAAATACTCTACCTCTTCAATACTATTCCCTACTTCAAACTTTCCAGTACCAATCCAACATATATTTTTGTGAAAAAAAGACATACATTTTTTCACATCCCTCTCTACAAAATATGCATTTATAAACTGCTCAACACGTTCAACATATTTGTTCTTAAACATAATATTATTATCCCCTTATCGTTCTAATAAAGTTATTATATCATGACATTGTGTATTTGTTTAAAGAAAAAAATTTATATCTATACATAATATATTTTTTATGCTTTTTTAGAAGTAAACAAGAAAAAAACCTCCTTGGAGGTCTCTTTCTAAATGTTGGGGTTTATATTTACATATTTATTTGATTATACCTTTTAGTGCGATATTAATACATTTTAAATTATATTTCTCTATAAATCATCATGTATTTCATCTCTCTGTATTTATAATATCACATAGAGTTTCCATAATCAGTTACATCTCTGTTACCTAAGATTACAATTTTGTAATATTTGTAATCTTAGGTATAAATTTACATCCATTCTTTAATATAGTATATGTTTTTTATTAACACTAAAGACCTTTTAAGTCATATTTTTCTAGGAAAAGTTTTAATTCAGAGTAAATTTCTTCTGCTCCACCAACTTTATTTGATTCAATATTTAAAGCTAACAATGGCTCATGTAATGATATTCTAAGTAAAAACCAACCATCTCCATTTGCTTCATTACAATTGACTCTTATACCTTCAAAGTTATTTGGTGCAACAGACCATCCATCAACATTATTAACATGAGAATCTAATTCTTTTAGTATACCTTCTGCATATGGTCTAAAATCTTCTTTATTGATTCCTATTCTAACTTCTTTTTCTTCCTTTGCTTCTTCAAGGTTTTCTATCAATTCTTCTATAGTCTTTCCCTCTAAAGACAGTCTTGCAACTTTTATTAAAATTTTAGCTATTAAATATGCTCCATCGTCTAAAAAATAATTTTCTTTTAGAGCAGCATGTCCAGATGTCTCTATAGCTAAATGGCACTCTTCACCTTCACTATTTAATCTTATAGCTTCATTTATTACATTTTTATATCCTCTTTTAAATCTATGATGTCTTCCTCCTAATTCGCTTATGAATTTAGCAAGACCTTCTGAGGTAATAGAATCAGTTACTATGGCTGTATTTGGATGTTCTTCTAATATTATTGATGATATAACAGCTATAAGAGCATTTTTATTTATTGGTTTCCCATTTTTACCTACAATAGCAGCTCTATCTACATCTGTATCAAATATTATTCCTAAATCACTCTTATTATCTAATACGGCTTTACAGATGCTTTCCATTGCTTCTTTATTCTCAGGATTTGGTATATGATTTGGAAACATACCGTCTGGGTTCAAAAACTGACTACCTGTTGTATCTGCTCCCAGTATGTGTAAAACTTTTTCAGCAAAGAACCCTCCAGCTCCATTTCCTGCATCAACTAGTATTTTAAGTCCAGAAAAAGGCTTTTCATAGTTTTTACTTGAATTTACACCTATTCTAATTTTATCTATCAATAAATTAGAATAATCTTCTATTAAATTTTTTACTACAGCTGTTCCTTTTTTATCTACTCCTTCAGACTGTACACTATCATTTTTAACAGCTATATCTAACATTTCTTTTATATCTGTTTTTTCTAGACCACCATTTTCTGTAAAAAACTTTAACCCATTATAGTAATAAGGTAAATGGCTAGCTGTAATCATAATTGAGCCATCAGAGTGGTATCCATCCATGATAGTTGTCATAAACATTGCTGGTGTTGTAGCAATCTCACAATCAATTACATCACAATTATCATTAATCAAAGTTTCAATAACAGTATTTCTAAATTGACTCCCTGTTATTCTAGAATCAGTTCCTATTGCAACAGTTACTTTATCTTTTTTAGTTTTTTCTTTTAACCAAATATGAAATGCTTTAGCTATTTTTTTTACTTCTTCTACAGTTAAATTAACTTCCTTAGAATCATTTTTATATGCTATTCCTCTAATATCCGTTCCATTTTGCAGCTTGTATATGTCACCCATAAACATTCTCCTTACTCAATTAAAATTTTTATTAAAGATTATAAAATTCCTAACTTATTTAAAGTTTACATTATTTAAATATGCATATTTTATAATTTTATTATTAATTATTTTATACTTTCTTTTAATTCTTTTATCTTCTCTTTATATGAAATTGGAGGCTTGTCATTAAATAAAGCTGAAGTACCTACAACATATATATCGACTTTTTTGCCACTCATAAGTCTAATGGTCTCTTTATTTATATTTCCATCAACTTCTATAAATGGAGGATTATCATAATCTTTTAATATCTCCGTAAGCTTATCTAACTTATCCAAAACAGATAGATTAAATTTTTGACCTGCAAATCCTGGATTTACTGTCATTACTAAGATACCCTCAACTAAACCTATATATTCTTCTATTTTATCTACACTAGTTTGAGGACTTATCGCTAATACTGGCCCTATTCCATATTCTCTCAACTTTTGTATATCAGCTTTTACATCTGTGCTTGATTCCACATGAAAAGAAATATACTTTGGTTTTATATAAGACATCATATCAATATACTTATTTGGAGTTTCTGTAGCTAAATGAATATCTAAAGGTATAGTTGTATTTTCACTTATTGATTTTAATAGTTCTGGTCCCATAGCTAAGTTTTTGACAAATATTCCATCCATAACATCACAGTGAAGCAATTTTACATCAGCTTCTTCAAGAGATTCTAGTTCTTTTTTTAAATTCATTTGGTCTGCACACATTATTGAAGCACAAATAATAGACATAACTCTCCTCCTTAGATATAAATTTTCATTATTTATAAGTTTTCATTTTCTATATCATCAATCATTTGTAATCTTCTTGCATGTCTTTCTCCATTATAACTTGAATTTAACCATTCTTCAACAATTCTCATTGCTAATCCTTTTCCAATAACTCTTTCCCCTAAACAAAGTACATTTGTATTATTGTGTTCTCTCGTGGCTTTAGCTGAAAAACAATCTGACACAACTGCTGCTCTAATTCCTTTAAATTTATTTGCAGCAATAGACATGCCTATTCCTGTACCACAACAAAGTATACCTAAATCTGATTTTTTACTTTGAACATTTTGACTTACTTTTTTTGCATATATTGGAAAATCTACACTTTCTTTTGAAGTTGTTCCTACATCTTCAACTTCTATACCTTTATTTATTAAGTTTTCTTTTATAAATTCCTTTAACTCGTAACCACCATGGTCACATCCAATAGATATTTTCATTAAAAAGCACCCCTCTTTATATAAAATTTTATAATTATCGTAAAAATAAAGCTGTCCCATTGTAGAAATTTCTTTCTATTTTTAAGACAGCTTTAATTGATTTATATCAAACCAATTTATTATTCAATGATATTTACATCTATAATAATTCTTTTATATTTTTTACTATATCTTCAGTAGTTAATCCATAATGTTTTAATAAGTCTGCTGGTGTACCTGATTGACCAAATACATCCTTAACACCAATTCTTCTAACTACTACATCTTTAGTTTCTGCTAAAGCTTCACATACAGCTGAACCTAAACCACCAATTATACTATGCTCTTCTGCTGTAACTACTTTTCCAGTCTTCTTAGCACTTTCTTTTATTAATGTTTCATCTAAAGGTTTTATTGTAGATATATTAACAACTTCTACATTTATACCTTCTTTAGCAAGTTCTTCTGCTGCTTCTAATGCTTTTGCTACCATTATTCCTGTAGCTATCACTGTTATATCAGAACCTTCTCTTAAAACAGTTCCTTTTCCTATTTCAAATTTATAGTTTTCACTGTTTACATCTGGAGTTGCAGCTCTACCTAATCTTATATATACAGGTCCATTATAATCAATAGATGCAAATATTGCTTGTCTTGCTTCTAAGGCATCTGCAGGATTTAATACAACCATATTTGGTATACCTCTCATTAAAGATATATCTTCTATAGCTTGATGGCTTCCTCCATCTTCTCCTACTGTTACTCCTGCATGAGTAGCTGCTATTTTAACATTTAAGTTTGGATATGCTACAGAGTTTCTTATTTGCTCATAGCCTCTTCCTGCTGCAAATATTGCAAAAGTACTTGCAAAAGGTATTTTTCCACAAGTAGCAAGACCTGCTGCTGTACCAATCATGTCACCTTCTGCTATCCCCATATCAAAAAATCTATCTGGAGCAACTTCTTTAAATGATATACTTTTTGTAGCTTTTCCTAAGTCTGCATCCAATACTACTATATCTTTATTTTCTGCAAGTTCTTTTAACACTTGTCCGTAAGCTTCTCTAGTTGCTATTCCCATTCCTATAGACCTCCTTCTAAATCTTTCAATGCTTGTTCTGCTTGTTCTGCATTTGGAGCTGTTCCATGCCATGCAGCATTATTTTCCATAAATGAAACACCCTTACCTTTTACAGTTTTAGCTATTATTACTGTTGGTTTTCCTGTAACTTTTTTAGCTTCATCTATTGCATTTCCTATTTCATCAAAACAATGTCCATTTATTACTATTACATTCCATCCAAAAGATTTAAATTTGTCATCTACTGGACTAACATTCATTACCTCTTCATTAGAACCATCTATTTGTAATCCATTTAAGTCAACAAATGCAATTAAGTTGTCTAATTTATAATGTGATGCTGTCATTGCAGCTTCCCATATTTGACCTTCTTGGATTTCTCCATCACCTAATATAGTATACACTGTATAGTCTTTATTATCTAATTTTCCAGCTAGTGCCATACCATTTGCAGCAGATAAACCTTGTCCAAGAGAACCAGTAGACATATCTACTCCTGCTACTTTTTTCATGTCTGGATGTCCTTGTAACTTAGAACCAAACTTTCTAAGTGTCAATAATTCTTCTTCTGGGAAAAATCCTTTTTCTGCTAATGTAGCATATAAAGCTGGTGCTGCATGACCTTTTGATAGAACAAATCTATCTCTATCATCCATTTTTGGATTTTCTACACATATGTTCATTTTATCAAAATATAACACTGTTAACATGTCAGCTATTGATAATGAACCACCTGGATGCCCGCTTTTAGCTTCTGCAACCATTTTTATTATGTTTTTTCTAATATTATTAGAATGATCTCTAAGAGTGCTCATACTTTTTTCCTCCTGTTATTTTTTAAGACCTTACATTTTCTTATCCTACAGTAGATTTTACAATTTTTTTTAAAATAATACAAATGTTTTTTTAAGATTTTACTGCAACTTTTATTTCTTCTCCGTTCATTAAAGCTGTAATACCCTCTTTAAATTCGTCTAAACCAACAGTTCTTGTAACTAATGCTTCTGTATTTACTTTTCCACTAGCCATTAAATCTAATGCTATAATCCAAGAACTTGGTTTTTGTGATCTACTTCCAATATATTGTAACTCTCTTTGAATTATTGCTTCTTGATCCATTTCATTTAGTTTTTTGGCAAATATCCCAACTTGTACGAAAGTTCCTTTCTTTCTAAGTAATCTTAAAGCTTCATTAACTGCTGGCATAAATCCAGAACAATCAAATCCTTTATTTACTCCATTTCCATCAGTCATTTCATTTACTACATCTGCTAGACTTTCTTCCATTACGTTTACAGTTCTATCTACTCCAAGATTTTTAGCTATTTCTAATCTTTCTTTATCTTTTGTAACACCAGACATTATAACTGTAGCACCTTGAGATTTAACAACTTGAGCTAATAGTAATCCTATTGGTCCTGGTCCTATTATTAATACTGTATCATCACTTTCTATAGTAGTTTTTTCAAGAGCTGCATGAACACAACAAGCTAGTGGCTCTGTAAGAGCTGCTGATAATAAAGATACATTTTCAGGAAGTACATGTATGCTTTCCTCTCTTGATAATACATATTCAGCAAAACTTCCATCTGCTTGAGTACCAATACCTTTTCTAGTTGGGCATAAATTGTAGTCTTTAGTTGCACAATATATACATTTTTCACAAGTTGCAAAAGTAGTTTCTGATGTAACTCTATCTCCTACTTTTATATTTTTAACATCTTCACCAATTTCTACAACAATTCCAGAAAATTCATGACCTAAAGTTACTGGAGCTTTTATATTTGCATATTCTCCTTTAAATGAATGTATATCTGAACCACATATACCACTGTACTCTACTTTTATTTTAACTTTATCTCCTGTAGCTTTTGGCTCTTCTACCTCTAATACTTCTACATTATCATAACCTGGTTTAGTTTTAACTACTGCCTTCATTTATTTTTCAACCCCTTGTGGTAAAATTAATATCTTATTAAATTCTTCTTTTCTATCTCTTATCATTTCAAATGCTTTATAAGTATCTTCAAGTGAAAATCTATGAGATACCATTTCTTTTAATTTTATTTTTCCTTCATTAACTAGAGTGATTCCTTTAGTCCACTCTTGTCCTGGGAATGGTGCAGAATAAGAATTCCAGAAACCTTTTAACTCTAGTTCTTTTCTAAATATATTTTCAAATGCTTCTTCAGATAAAGTTATATCTGAATATGCTATTCCTAAAAATCCTATTTTACTTTTCTTTTTAGTTATAAGTAAACATTGTTCTTGAGTTATTTTAGAGCCTGCACATTCAAGTGCTATATCAACACCTTTTCCACCAGTAAGTTCTTTTATTTTTTCTACTGGGTTTACATCTTTAGCATTAATTATTATATCAGCACCTAATTCTTTTGATTCTCTTAATTTATTATCAGATATATCAACTGCTATAATTGTTCCAGCTCCTGCTATCTTAAGTCCTTGTATTACTAGTTGACCCATTGTTCCACTACCCATTACAGCTACAGTATCTCCAACTTGGATACCTATATTAAGTACTCCATGCATAGCAACTGCAAGTGGTTCTATCATAGCGGCATCTTCAAAATCCATGTCTCCTATTGGTAAAACATTTGTAGCTTTTATGTTTGCATATTCTGCAAAAGCTCCAAAAGTTTTAGCTCCTAACATACCATGGTCATCACATAATGAAAATAACCCTCTCTTACAATATTCACACTCATTGCAAGGTATAAAAGGAATCGCAACTACTCTATCTCCAACTTTTACATTTTTTACATCCTTACCAACTTCTGCAATTACTCCAGAAAATTCATGTCCTGGTATAGCTGGAACTGGATATTTCCAATGTTTTAATACTCTTGGAGGATCTGACCCACATATTCCTGCTGCCATAACTTTTATTTTTACTTCATCACTTTCACATGGTTTTATTTCTATATCTTCAAATCTCATATCATTTGTGCCATGTAATACTGCTGCTTTCACGATAAATCTCCTCCTTTTGTATTTTGTATTTTTTAAAAATTTATAAAAAATATTACTCTTTTCTAGTAGCTGCTAAATGTTAAATTTTCGCATACTTTACTAAAAAAGAGTAATCTCTATTAACTAAATATTAGAATATTCCAAGTGAAGAAACTAATTGAGATAATTTCAATATTCCCCATTTTAGTAAGTTACCACCTGTATCTATACTTGTAACCATTGTTGTTCCTTTTGGCATCATATTTGCTTGTTGTAATAATTGCGTATGAACATCTGCAAAATTTGTAGCCATATAAAGTGATATAGCTATTACTATAGTTCCTGTTATAACTGATTGAACTATATTACCTTTTCTAAAACATACTATAAATGCCATATAGAATGGTATTGTTGCTAAGTCACCAAATGGTAAAACTTTATTTCCTGGTAATATAACTGCTAAGAATAGAGTTATAGGAACAAGTATAAGAGCTGTTGATATAACTGCTGGATGTCCAGTTGCTACTGCTGCATCTAGCCCTATATAAAGTTCTCTATCTCCATATTTTGCTTGTAAGAAATCTCTTATTGATTCTGAAATTGGAATTAAACCTTCCATTAATATTCTAACCATTCTAGGCATAAGTAACATTACTGCACCCATTGATATACCTACATTGAATATTCCTGCTACATCGTATCCAGCAAGAGCTCCAAGTATTATCCCTAGTATAATACCCATCATCATTGGTTCACCAAATATACCGAATTTTTTTTGTATAGAATCTGGGTCTGCTTGTATTTTATTTATTCCTGGTATTTTTTCAACAAATTTACCCACTAAATATCCAAGTGGAGCAAATGAGGCTGTTGAACCAGTTGGTAATGCTATACCTTCTAAATCATAAAACTCCTGAACATTCTTGGCTGTTTTTTCTGCAATAAATAGTACTAACAATTCCATTAATATTGCACAGAATATAGCCCAGATATAACTTCCTGTTACTATATATCCAACTGCACCTGCTACTATAAAGTGCCAATAATTCCATATATCAACGTTTAATATCTTTGTTTTATTGAAGTATAATAATAGTAAGTTTACTAATAAACAAACTGGTATTAATATTGGTGCAACTGGTGAAGCCCATGTTGCTGATGCTGTTGTTGGCCAACCAACATCTATTACTGTTAAATTAAGTCCAAATCTCTCAACCATTCCTTGAGCTGCTGGCCCTAGTGTTGAAGTTAATAGGTTTACAACTAAGTTTATACCCACAAACCCTATACCAATTGTAAGACCTGATTTTAAAGCTTTTGTAAATTTAATTCTAAATATCATTCCTAAGACTACAATTGTTATTGGTAGTATTACTGTTGGTCCCATGTTTAAAATGTACTGTACTACTGCTAATAATTTATCCATTTATAAATCCTCCTTTTTCTGTTTTTTTAATATGATTTCAATTTATTTATGATAGGATTATTTTAAAGCATCTAATATTTTTTTATCTAATGCTGCTGTATTAACTCCAGTTATATATGCTGTTGCTTTTATTGCTGGTATATTATAAGTTGTTGGTAATATAGTTGTTGATACTATTAAATCTGCTCCATCTTGCTTTGTTGCACATTCAGCTATTTTGCATTGTATAACTTCTGCTTGTATATTATTTTCTTTAACTAATCTTTCTACCTTATCACAAACTACTGTTGATGTTGCTATTCCTGCTCCACATGCTACTAATATTTTTTTCATTTTTATTTCCTCCTAATAATTTTTATTTTCTTATTTTTATTGTTAGTATCTTTTATTCTTTTATTTTTTATAAAGACTTTATTGTCTTTAAAACTTCTTCTTTGTCAGTAGAATCCATTAGCTTCTCAACTAATTCTTTATTTTGCATAATCCCCATCAATTCTGTTAATACAGACAATTGACTGTGTGGTTGATTAAGCCCCAAAACGAAAGCTAAATTTACAGGTACTTTTTCATTTTGGTCTTCCATAGAACTAAATACTACTGGTTCATTAAAAGTACAGACTGCTATAAATTGTTCTTTAATATATTCTGCATCTGTATGTGGTATAGCTACTCCATAATCACCTAAGTTTAAACCTGTTGGAAATACATTTTCTCTCCCTAGTATTTTTTCTCCAAATTCTTCTTTTACAAAGCCTAATTCAAAAACTTTATTATGTATTTCCTTAAAGAAATCTTCTTTTGTTTTACAATCCATTTTAAGGTTTATAACTTTATCACTTACAAAATTTATAAACTCCATATTTGCACCTCCTAATTGCTCTTATCTCATATCTTGTTTTTCTTGTCTTTATATAAAGCATATGCCGTGCCAAAAAGTGGCTTTTTTTGTGAAATAAAAGAAAATGTTTTCCTTGAAATAATGTTCAATCGCAGGATTTTAGCCGACTTTCATAGATAAATTTTTTTTAATTTTTATTTTAATTTTCACTTGTTAAGCACTTAACTATCCATATATTTTTATATTTTCGTGGTTTTTTTTGTTATAGAAATGGTTTTTTTATTTTTTATGGGTGGTTTTTTCTGTTTCTTAGCTATTTTATAAAATTATTCAATCTAAACAACATTAATTTTCGTATTTATTGTTTAATTATTTCAGTGTGAATGAATTTTCATATAATTGTCTATCAAAATTCACGTTACGCATAATTAAATTCATAGTATGTTTTTATTTATATAATAAAATCAATATGAAAATATATAAAACTTAATATGAAAAGGAGATAAGAATGAAAAGAAAAAATTTATTAAAGATAGTATTTTTATGTAGTATTTTATTTGTTTCTGGTGTTTTCGCAAAGCAAGTCTTTGCATCTCAAAGTAAGTCGAAAAAAACACTTACTATAACTGTAAATGGTTATGATGTAACACTATCTAAAGAGGGAATTTTTAATAGTCAAAACGTAAAGCAACTTAATTCAACAAATCAAAATAGTATAACAATAAAAAACTCTAAAAGTGTAAACAGTGTCAAAATAGATGATAAAGAAATTAATGTAAATGATAAATCAACCTTTAAATTGAAAGAAATCAGTAGCTCTTCTAAAATAAAAATATCTGTAATGTATAGTGGTGAGAATTCATATAGAAATTATTACATAAATTCTCTTTCAAAAGATTTTCCAAAGTATACTGTTACTGCAAATAGCCCTTATGATGGTGATTATTATCTTACTACACACAATGAAGAATATAATTTTGTATTTAAATTAAATAACAAAGGAAATATAGTTTTTTACAAGGAAGTCGAATCAAATCCTTTTGATTTTAAAAAAATCACTACAGATGATGGTAAAGTTAGATATGGATATTTACTTCAAGATAAAGACTCAACAAAACGAATAAGTTCTGTTGGATACTCACCAACATATCTTGTTATATTAGATGAAAATTATAATGAAATAAATAAAATTACTATGGAAAAAAATAAAAACATAGAATCTGGTACTGAGTTAGAAAACCATGACTTTATATACATAAATGATAATCACTATATTGTTTCTAGTTATCAAAAATTTAAGGCAACAAACATTCCTTCAAACTTGAATAAAGGAAATTCACCTTATGTGGTAAATAGTGTACTACAAGAAATAAAAGATGGTAAAGTTGTATGGCAGTGGGAAAGTATTGACCATGAAAAACTATATAAAGAAAGTGTTGAACAAAATAATTTTAGCGAAAAAAGTGATACATCTTTAGACTATGTACATTTTAATTCTATGACTATTGACCCCAAGGACGGAAATCTAATCTGCTCATTTAGAAATTTAGATGAAGTTATTAAATTAGATAGAAAAACAGGAGAAATTATTTGGACCCTAGGAGGATTGGGTGATGAGTTCAATTTAACAGATAATCAAAAGTTCTCAAGACAGCATAATGCTAGAATTACAGATGATGGATATATAACCTTATATGATAATGGTGTAAAAAATAAATCTACAAGAGTTATTAAAATAAAATTGGATGAAGAAAATAAAAAAGTTACTGAATATCGCTCATATGACATAAATGACTATTACAAATATATGGGTTCAGTTCAAGAAATAGATAGTGAAAAAGATGTATTCTTAGTTGGAACTGGTGGAAAGGCTGGAGAAAAGCAAGATTTAGTAGCTATAGAAAAAGATTTCTCTAATGATAAAGTTTATTTCAGATTCTCCTTTAAGAGTGGTGAAAGTATGTATAGATGCTATAAAATTCAATAAAAAACTTACTTTAAAATAAAATATCAATTTTAATTAATACAAATCTTGCAAGGAAAATAAATCTATTATTTTTACTTGCAGGGTTATTATTTTCCTTAATTTTAATATAAAAAGCAGGTGTCAACTTTTATGTTTCTATAACACCTGCTTTGATATTAGAAAATCACTATAACACCAACATATTTGATATTTTCCTGACTACTGTTTTTAATTTCTTATATTCTACTAGATATTTCTATTTATTTGGTATATGTATAAATTATTATAATACATATTCCATCTTTTATTACTGCTCTTTCTTAGTATCTGCATATACAAATCTTTATGATTCTAAAATTTCATAAATTAATATAAAAAAAGCCCTGTATTTTAGCAATATATTTGCTTTTTAATAATTTATAACAAGTCTATAAAAAATAAAATCACTAATTATTATTATTTTGTATGTTTGCTATCTACAAATAAAAAGGCTAACTCTATAAAATTAAATAAATCAATCTTATGGTATTAACCTTATATTAAACAATTAACTATCTATCAATTAAACTTACCTTAAAACTTGTGCTAAAATAAATTTTTCTATTTAATTTTTTATATTATTTTTCACGTTTAAAATTAACTTAATATCTTTTTTATTTCATTTTTATCTTCAGTATTTAATAAAATTTCCAAAGTATGCTGGTCATTAATCTTTGAAAATAAGCTTCGTATTTCTTTTTTATTATTCTCTTTAAGTGCTAATAAAACCACTAAATCTACCATAAATTTATTATCCCACACTATAGGCTTATTTAATCTTGCTATAGCTATTGCTGGTTTTATAACATTTTCTGGAAGCCCATGTGGTACAGCAACTTTTGAAGCCATTACAACACTTCCCATAGCTTCCCTTTTATACACACTTAATATATATTTTGAGTCTACATACCCACCTTCTTCAAGCTTTGATACAAGAGTGTCGATTATATACTCCTTTGAGATTCCTTCAAAATCATATAAAATCAAATCTTCATGTATTAAATTATCCAATTGATTATCGCTACTCAAAGATGGTTGTTTATTATTTAAATGTTCTAATACCTTGTTAATTCCATTTTTTCCAAGTACCTCATTATAAGAAATAAAAGGTACATTTTTATAATCTATATCAATTGTGCCACAAATAGCAATAATATTATATTCAGCTTCAATGTCATTTAATTCATCTTCTAAATTATTATTTAAAAAAGCAATTGGCTTTACTTCAATTGAAGCATCATATTCCTCAATTTGCTTTTCTATATGTTCCTTTAAGTTTAAAGCTGTACCTACCCCACTTAAACATAATGTAATAATTACATTTTTCTTTCCATATTCATTTTTTCTATAACTAAATTTATTCGTATTTACCATAGCATAATTTTTATTTTTCTTTAAATCTGCTATTATACCATCTAAACTTTTTCCTTCAATTGTCGCCAATTTTCCTGCTTCCATTGCTAATAATGTATCCACCCTGTTTACAGTCTTACATCTAATACCAAGTCTTTTTTCAACCTCATCACCAAGGATTACTAGAGAACCCATATCAATTAGAACCAAAATTCCTTTCTGTGCTTCTATCTTTTTAAGTTCATCCAATACATGTTCTATTCCTTCTGCTGGTGAATCTGTAAGTGCTATCTCTATACCCAGTGTACATTCTATACCAAGAATGTGATTTACAACATTAGACATTTCAATTCCAACTTTACCATGCGTAACTATAACTACTTTTACTTTATCTTTTATACTTTCTTCATTGTAACAAAATTTATTTATATAATATGCTAAATATCCAAGTTCATCCTCTGGGAATGTAACTTGTGTTAAATCTTCCACTATTCCCATTACATATCTGGATAATTCATATTCCATTGGCATTGATGCTTTTATCTTATCCAAACTTGGATTTATTATAGTTTTTCCATCTCTTATTCTATCTATAGCATGCTCAATATGAATTGCTAAAGCTAAATACAGCCCCTGATTTACATGCTTAAACTGCTCTTTAATAAATACAATTACTTTGTCCATTATCTCTAGTGTGGATTCTTTTAACTGTCCACCCCAGTCTATTCGACTTCTTCTATCAGACAAGTTTTTATTGTTTTTAATAGCATTAAATTTATTGTCTAACTTTTCTATAAATGCATTTTTTAACTCTTCTTCTGAAAAACACTTACTTTCTAGAACCTTTAATTCTTTTTCTGCATAATTGTATATTTCACTTATCTCATTATCAGACAAAATTCTATTTTTCCCACTTACTAATTCACTAATATCTATATATATATCTTCAACTGAAAACTCAGAATACTTTTCATCTTCACAATTACAATCATAATATCCACTTTTTATATAATCTCTCAAGCTATCTAAATCTATAATTACCTTGTCACTAGAAAATATTGCCTTACTAAAAGCTCTAGCACAAGTTACTTGTATATCACTCTTTAACTGTCCTATATTCCCAGTACATTTATAATTCATAAGTGCACACATCACTTCTTTAGTTATTATAAAGTTTTTATTTACTCTTTTTGCTTCTCTTTCAAAGAATTTTATTATTATTTCATATCTTTCAGATTTTGGTCTTTCACTCATATTTGGTAAGTTTATTACCATTGGTATACGTCTTCTAAATGTTTGAAGTAAATTAGAATCTGGATTTTCTGTTGTAGCACTTATTATGAGAACATTTGCCTTTCTATTAGAACTACTCTCTCCTAACCTCCTAAATTCACCTCTATCTATTAAAGAAAATAATATTTCTTGACCAGCAGCAGGTAATCTATGAATTTCATCCAAAAACAAAATTCCATTATTGGCTTGCTCTACAAGACCCTCTCTATTTGCATCTGCACCTGTGTATGCACCTTTTACTACTCCAAATAGCTGAGCTATCAATAGATTAGGATTTTCTGCATAATCTGCACAGTTAAATACTATGAATGGACTATTTTCTTCTTTGATATTATTTTTCACAGCATATTTGTACATACATGTAGCTAACTCACTCTTACCTACACCTGTTTCTCCATATATTATAGTATGAAGACCATTAGGAGGATACATTATTGCTGATTTAGCTAGGTTTACTTTTTCTTTCAAACTGCCTTTTATACCTATTAATTCTTCAAACCCATCTTCTTCTACAGCTTTACTAACTTTTACATGTTTTCCAGATGATACTAGTTCTTTATCTTTTATTTCAGCTTTCGATTGACTTAAGTTTTCTTCTTTTAGTAATTTTGATACTGCACTTCTTGATATATTATAGCCATTTTCGGTTAAAATTTCAGTTATTTTTCTTTCAGACATTTGAGGATTCTCATTTACAATCTTAGATATATCCTTTATTAATATTTGTTTTCTTCTTTCTCTTGAATCTAAAATATTATTCTTTTTTCTAACCGCTATTACTTCAGACCTAGCTACATTTAATATTTCAGCAAGTTCTTGGTCAGTGTATGGATTTTTCTTGTCTTCTCTTTGTATCTCTCTTAATATTTTATCCATATTTCGCCTCCTTACTTTAAATTTTAGTTTATTTCAATATATTATACACCAAAATAAGACTAGGCAAAATAGCCTAGCCTTATTACTTAGAATTTCCATAAGAACTTCTATTAAAATTATAACCATAACTATATGATTATAATTTTAAAGAAGCACCTTCCCAATCCTTCATAAAGCTATCTATTCCTTTGTCTGTCAAAGGATGCTTAATCATTTGGTTTATAACTTTAAGAGGAACTGTTGCTATATCAGCTCCCATTCTAGCAGCTTGTAAAACATGTATTGGATTTCTAACACTAGCAACTATTATTTGAGACTCAATACTATTTACACTGAAGATGTCAACAATTTCTTCAATTAAATCAAGACCATTTTGTGATATATCGTCTAATCTTCCAACAAAAGGACTTACATATGTAGCTCCAGCTCTAGCAGCTAAAAGAGCTTGCCCAGCAGAGAATATAAGTGTAACATTAGTTTTTATACCTTTACTAGATAATACTTTTACTGCCTTTAAACCTTCTGCTGTCATAGGTATTTTTATAACTATATTTTTATGTATCTTAGATAATTTTTCTGCTTCTTCTATCATACCCTTGTGCTCTAAACTTATTACTTCTGCACTTATTGGTCCATCTACTATCTCACTGATTTCCTTAACTACTTCTATAAAATCTCTACCTTCTTTAGCTATTAGAGATGGATTTGTAGTAACTCCACATATTACACCTAAATCATTTGCTTCCTTTATTTCTTCAATATTAGCTGTGTCTATAAAAAATCTCATTTAAAAAATCCTCCATAATTAGAATATGTGCTAAACACAAGTATATAATATCATAAATTATCTAAATTTTACAGTTCCATTATCTATAGATTCAACTACTGCTAAAGATTCTAATCTTACATCATTGGCCTTTAAAAGTGCTCCTCCAGCTTGGAATCCTTTTTCAATAACAATCCCTACTCCAACTAAGTTTGCATTTGCTTGTTCAATTAAATCTTTAAGACCAAGAGCGGCTCTTCCATTAGCTAAAAAATCATCTACTACCAATATGTTTTCACCTTCGTTTATATACTTTTTAGAAACTTTTACTGCATATTCTTTTGCCTTAGTAAATGAATATACATTAGTTTCATACACATCAGTATCTAAGTTTTTAGATTCTGATTTTTTCGCAAAAACTACAGGTGCATTGTCAAAGTATTGTGAAACAATTGATGCTATAGCTATTCCTGAAGCCTCTATTGTAAATATTTTATCTACCTTTTCTCCACTAAATCTCTCTTTAAATTCTTTTCCTATTTCATTTAAAAAAGCTACATCAATTTGATGATTTAAAAAACTATCGACTTTTAGTATATCATTTCCTGAAACACTACCTTCTCTTAATATCTTTTCCTCTAAAGCCTTCATTGTACTCCCACCTAAACCTTTCTAAATTATATTAATCTTAATAAAAAAAATTATATTCTCTTTAATTTTACTCTCTACATTGCTTGTATTTTATCTTAGAATACTAAAAAAGCTCCTGTCTATATCATAGACAGGAGCTTAAAATTCAAAGTAACCAACTTAATATATAATTTAAAATAAGTATAAACTATATCATCTTCACTCCTGTAGTTAAGCTATTATTGGTAGCTTAGTAGAAACATTTGAACCATATTATCAAAAGTATACAGGTAAACATATTAATTTATTCTTTTTAATTATATATTATAATTCTCTATTATTCAACAAATAATTCAAACTGTGTAGAATAAAACATTCACTAGTTACTTGACAAAATTCAACCTTTTTAAGTAAACTTATAGATTTTCCATAAAGATATAACTTTTTTCTATATTATCTAGAAGTACTTCATCCTTGTTTATATTAGCTATTTTAGCAATAGCTTTTTTTACTCCATTAGACTTTATTAGTTCTTGTAATTCTACACTTTGAGCATCTTCACTATTGTTATAATGAAGTGCTGCACCTATTCCAAGAATTAAGTTATCAACTGTTAAGCCATATGATTTTGCAGTCATTAGAGGTTTAATCAATCTATCCTTATCGCTTAATTTTCTAAGTGGCTCTCTTCCAACTCTGACTACATCATCATTAAGATATGGATTTTTAAATCTATTTAAAATCTTATCAATATATTTATAATGTGCTTCTGAATCAAAATTATATTTTTTAATTAATCCTTCTCCACTTTCTGTCATTGCATTTTTCACTATATTGCAAATATATTCATCATTTATACTTTCTTCTATTGTTTTGTATCCCTTTAAGTACCCTATATAAGCAGTTATAGCATGGCCTGTATTTAGTGTAAATAACTTACGTTCTATATAAGCCATAAGGTTATCAGCTAAATTCATTCCAACTATATTAGGTATTTCTCCTTTAAATCCTTGCTTTTCAACATTCCACTCATAAAAATTTTCAACAGTTACATCAAGAGGATTCTCATTTTTACCAGGAGGAACTATTCTGTCAACTGAACAGTTAGGGAAACCAATATAGTTCTCTAAATAGTCTTCTTCTTCTTTATTTAGACACTTAAGTATTTCCTCTTTTAAAGAAGAACTTGCATATATTGCATTTTCACAAGCTATTATATTTAAATTATTTGTTAATCCTTTTTCTTTTCTAGTTTTTATACCTCTAGCAATTGTAGGGGCTATTTTAGTTAAAACCAAAGGGCCAACTGCTGTAGTTATTATTTCAGCTTCTACAATCTCATCTATTATTTCTTCTTTTATAGATGAAACTGCACTTATATTGTCAATTATCTCATCTACACATTCTACATCTCTTATGTGTATAGTATATTTTTTATCTTTATTTATTGAATTTAATATTTCTTCATTAACATCAGCAAATACAACATGATAACCTGACTTAACTAACAAACCTCCAATAAATCCTCTTCCAATATTTCCTGCTCCAAATTGGATTGCCTTTTTCATTTTAAGTTCCTCCTAAGATTAGTTGGCAAAAGCTTCCATAAAAGCTTGTTTGTCATTTGAATTTTTTAGTCTCTCTGTTAAATCATCATCTAAAACTATTGCTATATTAGATAGTATCTCTAAATGCTCATCTCCAACACCAGCTATTCCTATTAATAAATATGCCTTTTCTCCATCAAAATCTATACCATTAGGGAATTGTAGTATAACTATTCCAGAAGATAATATTTCTTTTTTCGCTTCATTTACACCATGTGGAATAGCAACACCCATGCCCATGTATGTAGTCATTACCTTTTCTCTTTCCAACATTGCTGGTATATATTCTTCTTTTACATATCCATTTTCAAATAGTTTTCTTCCTGCTAAAGTTATAGCTTCTTCCTTTGAAACACTATCTAATCCTAAAAATATATTATTCTCATTTAATACTTTACTCATAATATCAACCTTCCTTTTTTTAATGTAAATTTTATTTATCTATTAATGTTTTTAATTTATTTGTATAAAAATTAAAAACTATATCTTTTATTTCTAATGTCATCTCTTGTATAGAAAATTTGTTTATTTTATTAGTAAAAACAAAATTATCTATTAATGAGCCACTTACTTCACTCATTATTTGTCTTTGATAATTTGGTGAATCTTTAGGAAGTAACATAAAAACCACATTCTCAATTTCTTCCTTAGAATTTAGCTTTATGTTATTTTCTAATCTTATTATTGCTAACTTCATAATATCTATTCTTTCACTCATACAGTGTAATAATAAAATCCTTGATTCTTCTATATATGGAATTGATATTTTTAATCTTTCTTCTAATGATTCTTTTATAGATATTACATCTTCACTAGATTTTACAAATATTTTTGATGAATCCATAATAAGTTCATCTAAGTTTTTACTTTTAAATTTTTTAAATTGAATTTCATCTAAAAACTGAAGAATATCTCTTCCTATGTTCATACTTTCTGTTATCTGTTCATATACTTTATTTTTATTTTTAGTATCATCTTTTACTTTTAAATCCATTAATTTGTTTTGAGCTATAGACTTTATTTTTTCTTTGATTATCAGCTCATCATCTGAACTCATAAATGGACCTACACATATATAATCTAAGTTTGTATTTAATTCTACTGTAGATACAATTAAATCGACTTCTTTTTCTTTTAAATATTCCTCATCTATGTTTATAGCTGAAATAGTTTCAAGTATATTTAGATTTGGAAATTTATTTTCAATTTTAGTCGATAAAAACCTTGAAGTTCCTATTCCAGTAGGACATGCTACAACAATATTTATATTAGCATGCATCATTAGATTTTTTTCTATGGCTGATGCAAAATGCATTGCAATATATCCTATTTCAGATTCAGGTATTGAATTTATATTTAGCTTATCTTTTATGACTTTAGAAACCTTTTCGACTCCATTATAAGCATATGAATACTTAGTTTTTATTTCATCTAAAAGGGGATTTCTTATTTCTAGTCCCATATTCAATCTGTTTATGGAAGGTCCCAGATGGTTTGCTAGGTCTTTAAATAATCTTTCATCATTTTTAAGACTTATCTTAAATTCATCTTCTGCCAAATCTATCATTTTATTTGTAATGTCCATTACTTCTATGTCATCTAAGTTTAACTCTTTATGACTTGAAGATGACCTTTGCTTTGCACCTCTAATGTGCATAGTTATATATCCAACTTCATCTAATGGTATATCCATACTAAAATCAACTGCCATACCTTTTACGATTTCCTGAGCTAATTTAAACTCTTCGGTTAAAGATAATTCCTTTAGAAAATCTTTCTCCATAGTTATATTTTCACCATTTTTTATCCTCTGTAAAGCTAATGAAATATGAACTACAAGCCCTATATATGCACTATCAGCTAAATTTACATCTAACTCTGAAAGCTTCTTTGTTAATGTACTTTCAACTTTTCTTATTATGCACTTGTCCATTAAATTTAAAAGTCTATTTTCACTTAAAATCTCTATTGCTTTATCAGTTTGTATATTCTCACTTATATTTCTGACCATATCCAATATTTCTTTTTCATTAAATGAGTCATATATAAGGTTTACATATGCTTCTCTAAAGTTTTTTTCCTGACCTTTGAGATACACACCAAGCCCTGGTTTTCTAATAAGCTCAATATCAAATCTTTCTAACCATTCACTTGCTAGTGCAAAATCATTATTTAGTACTCCTTCAGATACCTTTAATATTTTTGCAAAGTAGTAAGATTTTACTGGCTCATTAGAAACTAGTAGCTTTGATAATATAATTAAGTTTCTTTCTTCTTTGTTATATTCTTTTTCTATTTTTTCCTCTTCTAACAACTCAATTATAAAATTTTGATTTTCTGTATTCTCTTCTAAAATCAAACCTACACCTGGTTTTTTTACAAAATTAAAATCATTTTCATCAAACCATTTTTCAATTCCTGACATATCTCTAAGTACAGTTCTTGAACTTAACTCTAACTCTCCTGCAATTTCAGAAACAGTTATTGGAATATTTTTTTTAGAATTTTCTACTATCATGAGTATTATCTTTTTTTGTCTAGATGTAATCTTCTTTTTTTTCAAATTATCCACTCCTAATCAGTGGTACTTTTTATTTTTTATTTAGATTCTAATCTTTTAAACAGTATATCTAAATTGGGGTCATTTAAAAAGTTATTTATTGATACTATCTCAACATTTGAATTGTTTTTGGCAACTCTTTCAACTAATGTGTTGTGAGTTACTACTATTTGTGTATCATCTGGAAGATTATCAACAGATGAATTTGTAATTTCTATATCTAAATTCAAGTTTTTTATTCTATTTTTAAATCTAGAAGCTCCCATTGCACTAGAACCCATTCCTGCATCACATGCAAATACAATCTTCTTAATTTCATTTAATTCAAGTTGCTTTTCTTTAACTTTTTGTTCTGAACTTTTGCTTGCAGATTTCATATCACTCATCTTTGCTTTAGCTTCTTCTAAAGTACCATCTTCTTCACTTTGGTTTGCTGAAGCTCTCTTAACAAATGGTGCTGCCACTAAGAATGATACAACTGTCGCAACTGCAACCCCTGCTAATACTGGAAGTAATCCTCCTTTTGGTGCTAGTGCCATAAGTGCAAATATACTTCCTGGTGATGGTGCTGCTACAAGTCCAGCTCCTAATATTGAAAAAGTTAATATTCCTGCTGCTCCACCTGCCATTGTAGCTAATATTAAAACTGGATTCATTAATATATATGGGAAGTAAATTTCATGGATACCACCAAGGAAATGTATTATTACTGCTCCTGGTGCTGATTGTTTTACACTTCCTCTACTAAACATCCAATATGCTAATAGAACACCTAAACCTGGTCCAGGGTTACTTTCTAATAAGAACATTATAGATTTACCTGCTTCTTTTGCTTCAGCTATACCTATAGGACCTAATATACCATGATTTATTGCATTGTTTAAGAACAGTACCTTTCCAGGCTCTATAAATACCGAAACTAAAGGTAATAAACTTTTGCTAACTATAAATTGCACTCCTGATTCTATAAGAGCTGTACCTGCTACTATAGCTGGTCCAATTGCATAAAAACCTAATATTGCAAGAAGCATACCTATTATACCTATTGAAAAGTTATTTACTAACATCTCAAATCCTGTTGGTATTTTACCATCTACAAGTTTATCAAACTTCTTGATTACCCATCCTGCAAATGGTCCCATTATCATTGCTCCAATAAACATTGGTATATCAGCTCCAACGATTACTCCCATCGCTGCTGCTGCACCTATTACTCCGCCTCTTTGCCCTGCTATAGCTTTACCACCCGTATATGCTATCAATAGTGGTAAAAGATATTTTATCATCGGATCGCCTATAGTACTTAATTTTTCATTTGGCATCCACCCTGTTGGTATAAATAATGCTGTTATAAGACCCCATGCTATAAAAGCTCCTATATTTGGCATTACCATCCCACTTAAAAACTTTCCTACTCGCTGTATAGATGTCTTTATTGTCGATTGATTAGAACTGCTCATAATTTTACCTCCATTTGAATTATATTCTATATCGATATGATTCCCTTTTGTTATACTTTTATTATAGAGTTTATATTTTATAGTAACAACTTTAAGAAATCGTTTCTATGTCACTTAAGATAATGACATTTGTCACTTTAGTTTTTGTTTAATTTTATTTATGTAGTATTTTAAATTAAGAATTTAATGAAATAAATTTTTTAGAGACACTTTTGGACATACTAATATAGATTTAATTGACTTATACTTTCAATAAAAAATACTATATACTTAATATTAACAACAGGAGTATATAGACATAATGTAAGATATTATATAATAAGAATTAACTTCAAATTAGCTACCACCTTAAATAAAACATTATTTAATATACAGTTTGATTGTATAAAGCAACATATATTAAACAGATTCAGTTAAAATAGTTTAAATTTTTCAAAAATCTCAATATCTGACAAAATACTTTAATAAAATTAAAGAATAAGTTATAATTAATACTATCAATTATAATAAAGTATAAAAATATAAGGAGTGATTAAAAAATGGCGTTTTATTTTGATACACCATCACATACTTTCAGTGAATACCTACTTGTACCAGGTTTCTCTTCTACTGACTGTATACCTGCTAATGTAAGTTTAAAAACACCTGTTACTAAATTTAAAAAGGGCGAGGAAGCAGATATTCATATGAATATACCTTTAACTTCTGCTATTATGCAATCTGTTTCTGATGACAAGATGGCTATTGCACTTGCTAAAGAAGGTGGCATCTCATTTATATATGGTTCTCAATCTATTGAAAGTGAAGCTGCTATGGTAGCACGTGTTAAATCTCATAAAGCTGGATTTGTTGTGAGTGATTCAAATATTAAACCTGACAATACATTAAAAGACATACTTGAACTAAAAGAGAGAACTGGTCATTCTACGGTTGCAGTTACTGAAGATGGTACTTCAACTGGTAAATTATTAGGTATTGTTGCAAGTCGTGATTATCGTATAAGTCGTATGGACTTAGACACTAAAGTTAGTGAGTTTATGACTCCTATGTCGTCCATAGTTTATGCTAACAAAGATGTTACTTTAAAAGAAGCAAACAATATTATATGGGACCATAAGCTTAATTCTCTTCCTGTACTTGATGACAATGGTAATCTTGTATATATGGTATTCCGTAAAGATTACTCTTCTCATAAAGAAAATCCACTTGAACTTTTAGATTCTTCTAAAAGATATGTAGTTGGAGCTGGTATCAATACTAGAGACTTTGCTGAGCGTGTTCCTGCTTTAGTTGAAGCTGGTGCTGATGTTTTATGTATAGACTCTTCAGAAGGTTTTTCTGAGTGGCAAAAAATAACTCTTGATTTTATTCGTGAAAAATACGGTGATACAGTTAAGGTTGGAGCTGGGAATGTAGTTGACCGTGAAGGATTCCTTTACCTTGCTGAAGCTGGTGCTGACTTCGTTAAAGTTGGTATTGGTGGTGGTTCTATATGTATCACTCGTGAACAAAAAGGTATAGGACGTGGACAAGCTACTTCTATAATTGAAGTTGCTCAAGCTAGAGATGAATACTTTGAAAAAACAGGTATTTACATTCCAATTTGTTCTGATGGTGGTATTGTTTATGACCATCATATAACTTTAGCCTTAGCTATGGGTGCTGATTTTATAATGCTTGGTAGATATTTCTCTCGTTTTGATGAGAGTCCAACTAATAAGGTTAATATAAATGGTAGTTACATGAAAGAGTATTGGGGAGAAGGTTCTGCACGTGCTAGAAACTGGCAAAGATATGACCTTGGTGGAGATAAGAAACTTTCTTTTGAAGAAGGTGTTGACTCTTATGTTCCTTATGCTGGTTCTTTAAAAGACAATGTGACACTTTCTCTAAGTAAGGTTCGTTCTACTATGTGCAACTGTGGTGCTCTTAGTATCCCTGAACTTCAAAAAAATGCTAAGCTAACACTTGTATCTTCTACTAGTATCGTTGAAGGTGGAGCTCATGATGTTATGCTAAAAGATAACAGAAACTTATAATATAAACAAAAGTGTAGTTAATTGTAAAATCAACTACACTTTTTATTTTAATATAAGCTATTATTTATGAGTTATTATTTAACTGTAAATTCAAGAAGCTTACTTTTAAGTTCATTTTCTATTTTTGATAATTCAACTTCTGCTTCCTGTCTCTTTATTCTACCATCATTTTGTATCTTAACTACTTCATCAATAGTTGATATTAAAGATTGATTAGTTTTCTTAATTGTATCTATATCTACAATTCCTCTTTCTGATTCTTTGGCTGTTTCTATTGTTCCCATTTTCAATGTCTCTGCATTCTTTAGTAGAAGTTCATTTGTCATATTACTAACTTCACGCTGTGCTTTCATAGCTTGATTCAAATGAGATATTCCAAGAGCAAGTACTATTTGATTTTTCCACAATGGAATAGTATTTACTATAGTAGATTGAATTTTTTCTGCCATTAGATTATTGCTATTTTGAACCAATCTTATCTGTGGAGCCATTTGAAGTGATACCATTCTAGTTAATTCTAAGTCATGAATCTTCTTTTCAAATCTGTCACAAAGTGAAACCATATCGTTTACAGATTGAGCATCTTCTGTTGAACCAGACAGACTTGCTCTTTCTCTTAATTTTGGCATCTCAATTTCTTTCATATCTTTTAGCTTTTGTTTCCCTGCTATAATATACATTGTAAGCTCTTTTGAATAAGCTAAGTTTAATTCATACATTTTATCAAGCATTGCTATATCTTTCAATATTTTAACTTGATGCTTTTGAAGTTCTTTACTTACTTTGTCTACATTTACTTCTGCGCTATCATACTTAGTTTTTAAATTTGAAATTTTATTATTTGCCTTTTTAAAAATTCCTAAAAAACCACCTTGTTCTTTTTCGTCAGCTGAGAATGATTTTAAATCAGTAACTAGATTTGTAAGCATATCACCAACTTCGCCTAAATCTCTAGTTTTAACACTCTTTAAAGCGGTTTCCGAAAATCCCGCTACCTTTTTTTGAGCCCCAGCTCCATATTGCAAAATCATATTTGTATTTGTAATATCTATTTTTTCTGCAAACTCTTTTACCATTTTACGCTCAGCTTCTGATAGTTTTTCTTCTTCTGGGTCTTTTTCATTCTTTTTCATTAATAGGTCAGAATTATTTATATCATTTGTTTTTGTTTCTTCACCAAATGGGTCAAGTGTTAGTGTTGGCATAACTGGTATATCATCTAAATTATTCATTCTATAGTTCTCTCCTCTTCCTTCATAAAGTACTAATTATATACTTATATCTTACATATTTTTATCCTTCATAACTACTTAACTGTTCAAAAATAACAGAATATTTTTTATATTACAGTTAAAACTTTCCACCTGTTAATCCCTCTTGAACTAACATATTTTCTAAAACAGTAATATCTGTAGATATGTCAATAGCTTCATCCTCAAATAGAGAATCCAGTTGGTTTTCAAAAGCCACTACAATTGTACTCATTGTACTTTCAATGCTTTCCATAGTTGTTGTTATATTTTCTCTGTCTATTCCTTGTTCTTCCAATATATGATATGAATTTAAAAGCTTTAAAGTAGTTGGAATATAATAATCCATAAATTTTTGTATCTGAATAAGTTTTGATGGGTCATGTTTTACAACATCAAATATTTTACTTGTAACATCTTCTACTTGTATAATTTTCTTGCACATTGATTCTGATTTAATATTTTCATTAGCCTCTTTTATTTGTCTCAGATAGTCCATTCCCTTTTTAATAATCATATCAGCTTCATTGCTATTCTCAACTTCATCTTCTTCAACTTCATATACTACATCTTCATATGTTGGTGGAACTCCATCTTCATTTGTCAATACAATTTGATTATTTCTTTTATCAATATAAGTATTTATAAAGTAATTTTTATCTATCATCTTTTGCACATCTTTTATTATAAATTTTAGTGATTTAGATGTACTTTCTGCAATAAGTTCTACTGGAATAATATTTTTATTACTTATGATTGTACAGTATTTTTTATAACGAGAAATTTGGTCTCCTAATCTTTTACCTTTAAAAATACAAACTCCACCTATTATTAAGAATAAAGCACATACTTGAATAGGAAGTATAACTGCCCATCCAATTATAATTGAAATAGTTGACAATACTAAGGCTGATAGTGTAAATAAGCCTACTAGACCCCATCCAACGATCTTCAAAAACTTACTTAAAAACGAATTTATTAATACAGATTTTTTAGAAAAATTCTCTGGTTTATACATGATTTATATCCTTTCATTTTTACTAATATTATTATTATATTTCAGTTTGATTATACAATTACTTACTTATTACTGTCAAGGAATTTGAAATTCTACAAATTATTTCAAATAAAGTAATAGACTTAAATGTAAGTACATTTTCTAACTAAAAATGTACTTACATTTAATGCTATACAAAAATAAGAGAACTTAATTTTAAGTAAATTTAAGCCCTCTCATTTTTTATATTTATATAATTATCATTATTTATCTCATCTATACTTAATCCAAATAAAAAATTATATTAATAAAGATTTGCAAATATCTCTCTTATTTCTTCTCTACTAAGTTCTACATAATTATTGGCAAGTAATCTCTGTTGATTGGCTATCGTACTATCAGTAAATTCATCTATCTGACTTTCTACCATTCCATACTCTCTTAGAGCTTTCTTAGTTATTAATTTGTTTAAGAATTTCTCTAATTCTCCATAAACGTCACAATTAGAGTCACATTCAAGAGCATCTGCTAAAATTTTTGTACATTGCGTAATCTTTCCATTAGGATTTTTTCTAGAGTACATCTTAAATACTTCAGTAAAGAACTGATAATTTGCTTCCCCATGTGCAACATGGAAAGCTGCACCTATCGAATAAGATAAAGCATGCACTGCTGCACAACCAGCATTTCCAAAAGCAATTCCTGCATAGTTTGATGCAAGTACAAAGTCCTTAAGATGATTGAATCTCTCTTCTTCTCCTTTATCCACAATCTTTTTATATCCATCCATAATCATTTTTATAGCCTGTAAAGAATATATTTCTGTAAATGGACTTGCTTTTGGAGATAGATAAGACTCAATAGCATGTATAAGAGCGTCCACTGAACTTGTTACAAAAAATTTATAAGGCAATCCTTTTACTGACTCTGGAATTAATACTGCATAATCTGCATAAGTTTCTTCTACTGCAAGACCCTTTTTAGTATGCTTAGATTTTAACTCTGCAATGGCTACATTTGTTACTTCACTTCCTGTACCACATGTTGTAGGAACTACCACCAATTCTTTTACTTTTTTAGGTGCTACTTCTCCTTCAAATAAGTCAATAGACTTCTCTGGAACATCAAGTGCTAATATCTTGCATATATCAACTATTGTACCTCCTCCAAAAGCGATAATTCTATCGAAATTGTATTTCTTCATTTCTTTTGTCATAGAATCTATCATTTCATCGGATGGTTCACCTGTTCCAAATTTTTCTTGGAAAATTAGATTGGTATCTATTCCAAGAGGCTTCATATATGGTTCATATATAAATTCATTTGTAATTACTAAATCATTTTTTCCTATTTTAAATTCTTCATTGAATTCTTTAAATGTATCAAAATAAAATATTTTTGGAACTACTCTAAGTGCTTCCATACTTAACACCCCTCTACTATTAATATTTCTCCTTAAATCGTTTTTCAAACTCTAATGCTAGATTTTCTCTTACACTTGGATGAGCAATATTGATTAAATTTCTTGCCCTTTCTCTAAGAGATTTCCCTTTTAGTTCTGCTATACCATACTCAGTTACAACATAGTCAATATCATTTCTAGATGTTGTTATAGGAGCACCTTCATCCACAATAGAGACAATTTTTGAAATTACTGTCCCATCTTTTTTTGTAGTTATTGAAGGCATTGCTATAATTGCCTTTCCATCTTCTCCCATAGATACTCCACGTATGAAGTCAACTTGACCTCCAACTCCACTAAATTGTCTAAGACCCATTGCCTCTGCAACTACCTGTCCCATCAAATCAACTTGTATAGCAGAATTTATAGACACCATTTTATGTTGTTTCATTATAACTGCTGGATGATTTACATAGTCTACAGGTTTCACTTCAACTACTGGGTTATTATTAGCAAAATCATATAATTTTTTAGTTCCCATTAAAAATGTAACTGTCATTTTTTCTTTATCAAAATTTTTATATTTACCATTTATAACACCTTTTTCATAGAGAGCTAGGGTTCCATCTGAAATCATTTCTGAATGAATTCCTAAATCTTTTTTATCTGTTAAAAATAGCATAACTGCATCTGGAATTCCACCAATTCCAAGTTGTAAAGTAGAACCATCTTCAATTAGAGAAGCACAGTTTTTACCTATTGCTTCTTCTACTTCTCCAATCTTAGCAGGTTGCAGTTCATATAAAGGTTGTGACTTTTCAACTATATAGTCAAACTCTGATACATGAACTACTTCACCATAAGTTCTAGGAAATTGGTCATTTACTTGAACAATTACTGTTTTAGCAGTTTTAATAGCCTCATAAGTATAATCAACTGATGTTCCTAGGCTACAATACCCATGTTCATCTGGTGGAGTTACCTGAGCTAAAACAACATCACATTTTAATCTTTTCTCTCTAATTAATTTTGGTACTTCATGAAAGAATGCAGGAGTAAAATCTCCATCTCCATTTTCAATTGCCTTTCTTACATTTCCACTTACAAACATTGGATTTACTCTAAAGTGAGTTTCCATTCCCTCACCAGTATATCCACCACTGCCTAGACTTACCATATGCTTAATCTCAACATTTTTATACTGTTTTGCATTTTCAATCATTGCCTCTACTAGTGCAGGAGGCTCACCTACACAATGTGCAAATACTACTGTATCCCCATCTTTAATATGCTTTACAGCCTCTATAGCAGTACATAACTTACTTTGATACAATTCTCGCCAATTCAATGAAATCACCCCATCTAACTCTTATTTAAGCCTCACAAATCGCTGATTCTATTATATTTATAGCTCTTTCTATATGACTAAAATCCCAAATTTTAATATATGATTTCTTAACTTTATATTGTTGGTAGGATGCACATAAAGTTGTGCATCCTCCAATTATAAGTAATAAATCATATTCTACATCTTCTTCTGCTACGCTAAAATCTACTCTACCATTAAAGTGCTCTTTGATTATTGCTAGAGCCTTCCCTCTTTCGTATCTAGGGTTACAGCCCCCACAAAATCTAACTCCACAGGTCATGTGTAAATTCTCCTTCTAAAATCTCTTTTTATAACTCAAACTACTACTTTATAATCATTCTTATACGATATATTTTTTCATTAATTAGTATAAGTCAATATATTTTCCCATTTATATATCAACTTTTTTATATATTAACTTTTTATAAATTTAGAGCTTTTTCTTTTTTTATTCCTGCAATTGTCTTAGCTAATTCTTTCTTCTGATTTATATTTCCTTGTCTTGAAATCATTATTCTTTGTGCCTGTGGTGAACCTGCTCCATGCATTGACTCAGTTCTATAACCAACAGCAGATGAGCCAAGACATATATTTTCTAAGAATCTTAATATTCTCATTCTTTCTTCTGTTGAAGCTACTGAAGAAGCTTTAAAATATTTATTACATACTTCACCTATTGTCATTCCACTTGTTCCAACTTTTAAATCTGACTTGAAGTCTTTTTCTGAAGGCATAGTAACCATAAGCCCACCAGCTATATCTTCTGCAAGTCTCACTATTTCATAAGGGAATCTAGTTACATTTTGTTTACATACATTTGCAAGAAGTAAATCTATTTGATAGTTTCCAGCCTCTGTCTTATGTCCTTCTGATGAACATGCTATACCACAACAATATAAGCTTTCATTAAGGTGAGTCATTTCTATTAATTTATCTTTTATATGAGAAGCTTTGTTTGCTCCATTGTAATCAGCTGCTAAAGCTGCTGCTCCTATTATTACATCACCTACTCCAACTTTACATCCACCATAACTTTGTCTATGATATCCAGCAAATCTTTCTACCAACATACCAGAGAAATCCCACTCTCCGCATAAGAAGATTCTATCATTTGGAACAAATACATTATCAAATACTACTAGAGCTTCTTGACCTCCAAACTCTTTATTTCCTAAGTCAACATCTGCTCCCTCTTCTAATTTTCTAGTATCACAAGATTGTCTTCCATAAATCATAAACACACCTTCAGCATCTGAAGGAACTGCAAATGATACAGCATAGTCTTTATCTGCTTCAGTCATGCTTATAGTAGGCATTATAAGATGTTCATGTGAATTTATTGAACCAGTTTGATGTGCTTTTGCTCCTCTTACCACTATTCCATCTTCTCTTCTTTCAACTATGTGAAGGAACATATCTGGGTCAGGTTGAGCACTAGGTGATAATGCTCTATCTCCCTTAGGGTCAGTCATAGCTCCATCAACTACTAAATCGTTTTCTTGTATATAAGTTAAGTATTTTACAAAATTATCATGATAATTAGTTCCATGCGCTTTGTCGCACTCAAATGTTGTTGAATATACCGCATTAAAAGCATCCATACCTACACATCTTTGGAAACAAGAAGCTGTTTTTTGGCCACATAGTCTTTGCATTTTAACTTTTTTTATCAAATCATCAGTACTTTGATGAAGATGACCAAATCTATTTATTTTTTCTCCTGTAATATTTGAAGTAACTGTCATTAAATCTGCATATTCTGGGTCATGTGCCAAATCATAAGTAGCTGCTACACAATTTATAGATGGTCTAATCATTGGATGGTCAACCCAATTTTTAACCTCTTCACCAAACATATAAACTTTAGTATTTAATTTTCTCAAACTTTCAATATATTGAGCTCCTGTCATTAATGCCATAATAAAACCACTCCTTCTCTTTTATAATAATTTTTATTTATGTTAATTTATAATACTTCCTTCTTTTGTTCGTCTTTCAATCTTCTAAATTCACTTCAATATTTTAAATTAAATTCATTTTTAGTTTAGATTCATTCTAAATTAAAATATATTTCTATTTTAATTTAGAATGAATACTTTTTTATATTTGAATTTTATCCCCAAAGTTCTTCATCTGTAGGTACTTCATTTTCTGGCATATAATAAGCAATTCTAGAAATATTAATTAAATGTTTGTAATCAAGATTTTCAGAAATACTATTATTTCCCCAAGAACCACAACCTAAGGTATTTGTAGGTGCAAGACCATTAAAGAAGCTTCCTCCAGCACTTGTAGCACAACATTGATTAATTACAAATCTTGATACTTCTATATTTTCTCCTGCATATTCTATGTTCTTAATTGTATTTGAATGTATAGATACACTATGTCCTTTTCCTTCTACATTTAGATTTGCTTTTGCAATAGCTACTCCTTCTTCAAAGTCTTTATACTTATATGCAGATATAACTGGACACATTTTTTCTTTTGCAAGTATGTCTTCTTCACCTGGTCCATCTGCTTCTATTACTATTATTTTTGTATCTTTTGGTATTTCAACTCCTGCAATGTTTGCGATTGCATGAACTGATTGTCCTACTGCATCTTTATTCATAGATTTATTCACAAACATGGCATTTCTAAAAGCTTCTTTTTGTGCATTATCTCTAACTATAAATCCTTTGTTACTTTCAAATTCATCCATTATTTTATCAAACATTTCTTCTGCCACTATCACTGATTGCTCACCTGAGCAAATTATACCATTATCAAATATTCTTCCAGCTATGATTTTAGGTACTGCTTCTTTAATATCTACATCTCTGTCTATAATACATTGGACATTTCCTGCTCCTACACCAAGAGCTGGTTTTCCACTTGAATATGCAGCTCTTACCATTCCCATTCCACCAGTAGCAATTACTACATCTGCTGATGAAATTAAATTTCTCGTATTTTCTCTTGATTGTTGGTCAAGTATTTGTATTAGATTTTCTGGTGCTCCTATTTTTTCTAATTCTTCATTAATCATATCAACAGTCTTAGTACTACATCCAATTGCTTTATGATGTGGTGTTATAATAATTGCATTTCTTCCCTTTAATGCAAACATGGCATTACTCATAGGTGTAACTATTGGATTTGTACAAGGAGTTATTGCTGCTACAACTCCAATTGGTTTAGCTACTTTTGTTATTCCTGTTTCTCTATCTATATCAATTATACCAACTGATTTCTTATCTTTTAAATTATTATATATAACTTTCGCTTTACTTTTATTTTTAGCTACTTTATCTTCATATACACCCATTCCAGTTTCTTCTACTGCAAGTTTAGCTAAATATTCGGCGTTATAGTATACTACCTTTCCAACTATCTTCACTATTTTATCCACTTGTTCTTGAGTATAACATTCAAACTCCCTTTGAGCTTTTCTAGCCCTCTCAATGTATCCATTAATATATTCTTTGCTTAAATCTTCAAAGTTTTCTACTGCTTTTTCCATTTTTAATATTCCTCCAATTTATTAAATATTTTTATAATGCACTTTCAAAAGTTTCTGACTTCTTCATTGTACCTGTACTCATAAATTTACTATGCCATGATAAAGCTTCGTCTAATATATGAGGAGTTTGTTTTGCTCCATTTTGACATGCTCTATTTAGGTAATCCATAAGTTGATCTTTATAATCTGGATGAACACAATTTTCTATTATCTTAATAGCTCTTTCTCTAGGTGCAAGACCTCTTAAATCAGCATATCCTTGTTCTGTTACAATTACCATTACATCATGTTCAGTGTGGTCTACATGAGATACCATAGGTACTATTGATGATATATCACCATTTTTTGCAATTGATTCAGTACTAAATATAGTTATGGCTCCATTTCTAGCAAAATCACCAGAACCACCGATTCCATTCATCATCTTTGAACCCATGATATGAGTTGAGTTTACATTTCCATAAATATCAACCTCAATTGCAGTATTCATTGCAATTACACCAATTCTTCTAGCTATTTCTGGGTTGTTACTAATCTCTTGAGGTCTCAATATAATCTTATCTTTAAAGAAATCTATATCATTTTCAAATTTTATTAATCCTTCTGGTGATGGGCTTACAGATGTAGTTGATGCCATTGTAACTTTACCTATTCTTATTAAGTCCAACATAGAGTCCTGCACAACCTCTGTATAACAAGTTAAATTCTCAAATTCAGATTCACATAGTCCATATAAAACTGCATTTGCTACACTTCCTACACCAGATTGAAGAGGAAGTAAATTTTTTGACAATCTACCTGATTTTACTTCTTCTCTAAGAAATGCAATAATATTATTTGATATTTTTTTTGAAGCTTCATCTACAACACCCAATGGACGTGTTTTATCTTGCATATTAGTGATTACTATTCCTGCAATCTTATCTAAACCACAAGGTATATATGTCGTTCCGATTCTATCTTTAGGATGATTTATTTCTATTGGTTTCCTGTTTGGCGGATTTTCTGTAATATATATATCTGCCATACCTTCCATCTCCATTGGTTTTGCCAGATTTATTTCAACAATTACTTTGTCTGCACTTTTTACAAAAGATGGTGAATTTCCTATCCCACTAGTTGGTACAATATCTCCATTTTCAGTTATGGCAAGTGCTTCTATTATCGCTACATCCACTTTAGGTATAGTTTTATAGTTTAAAAATTGAGTAGAATGACTTAGATGCATATCTATATAATTGACATCACCTTTATTAATACTGTTTCTAAGTATTGAATTAGTTTGATAAGGAAGTCTTCTTTCAATTATTCCTGCTTCTGCCCATGCTCCATCTACTTCTGGTCCTAAAGATGCTCCTGAATATACAGTCAATTTTATCTTCTCTCCACTTTTTACCCTTTCTGAAACCGCTAATGGTACTGCTTTTGGGTAACCTGAAGGTGTGAATCCACTAAGTCCAACAACCATCCCATTATTTATAAGTTTAGCAGCTTCATCTGCATTCATAATTAAATCACATAACTTTTTATTTCTTAATCTTTCGCTTAATTCTTCAAATACTCCTTCATTATTCATAAATATCCCCCCATATAAAATCTTATTTACATTGGAAGTTTGTGTAAAACTATAACCAATATAACTTTAGTTAACAGTGCAAATGGATAGGTAGCACCATACCCTGCTGCTGGGTCATCACTATCAAGAGCATCAACAGCAGCTCCAAGACCTGGTGTTGATGTCATACCACCACAGACAGCTCCAGATAATAAAATCCAATTTAGTTTGAATACATACTTACCAACTAAAAATCCAATCATCATAGCTGTAATTCCTACTACTGTAGCTACTAAAGCTAGATGCATCCCAGATGTCATAATTGAATCAACAACTTTACCACCATATCTTAATCCAACTATTGCTAAGAAAAATACTAGCCCTATTTGTTTTAGAATATTTAATACTTTTTCTTCCATTCTGAAATTTACTATACCTATCTTGCCTATATATCCAAGTATTAGAGATACAATTAAAGAACCACCAGTTGCCCCTAATGTAAAGTATCCTAATGGTCCCATGAACACGTGTATTCCTCCAACTAAATATCCGGCAAGACATGTTAAGAAAAATGTTATTATATTAAATGGAACTTCTGGTATCGTTTTACCACCAACACTATCTCTAGCTTCTTTCATTTCTTTTTCATATTTTCTTCTTTCTTCTCTAAGGTCCATTCTAAATATTTTAGGAAGGAAATTTACTCCTAAAATCACTATTAATACTCCAAAAGGATAGGCAACTGCATGCCCTATACCAACACCTGCTTCAGCATATGCGATATACTTATCTATTTGCTCTTGAGTTAGTGATGTAGTTGTAGCTACATCCAATTTTCCCTCTGGATCAACTACTTTTAATATTTCTTTTTTATCTTTTATTGATGCTTTCTCAAACTCTTTTGATACATCTTCTGCATGTTTACCAGCTGTTTCTAGAGCAGCAGCTAGACCAGGAGAACTTGTTAGTGCTCCTGTATAAACACCAGAAACCTCATATGCACTACTTCCTTTATTACTTGATAGCAAAGTCATTGCATAAGTCATAGAGCCTCCTATAAAAGTTATAAGCACTCCTAAAACTACAAATCTAGCTCCATACTTCTTAAGTACAGCTTTCATATCCTTAGCAGCCAATAAACCAACTGCTGCAACAAATATAATTAGAAAAAAATCAAAGAAATCAGAAGAAATAATTCCATTGCCCATCATGATAGTTGCTGCCTTATACCCTGCTGCTGTCTCTCCTTTTGCTATTACTGAATTTCCTAAGCTATACACAAGCCATCCAATAAATAATCCTGTAAATAACGCTCCTGACACTCCAAAATTAAACTTCCCAAATTTAATTTTTCCAAATAATATTCCTGTAATTACAGCAGCGAACATAAGGACAAAAGGGTTCATTAAAAAATCCATTAACTCAAATTTCACCAAACCACTCCCTTTCATATTTTGTTATTAAATTAACGATATTTATTAAAAAATATATCTCTCCCCTCTTTGCAAACTTTGCAAAATTATATCTTGTTATTAAATTAACATTTCTAATTAAAAAAATTTCATCCCTCTAACATTAGTTTTTTATGTTACAATTTAGTTAACAGTTAAATTACATAAATACTAATTATTTTTAGATAGTTAAATTTTTAATATTCATTGATATAACTAGGTTTTAAATAGTTGTTACCTAAATTATGTCAGCTATTATCTTTTGTTAATTTAATAATAGCACTATTCTTAATAGATTGAAAATATCAAAAACTTATGATATGATAGTTTAAAACTATTCTATTTTTCTACAATAATATACAAAACTTATATTGTTGTTAATTATATACTTGTCACTAATTACATAAATGAAAGGAACTATTAACCAATGAACATAAATTATCTATATTATTTCCAAACTGTTTGTAAATATAAAAACATGACTAAAGCAGCAGAAAGTATTCATATTTCTCAACCATCTATAACCTTAGCTATTAAAGAATTGGAAAAGGAACTCGGTTTTGAACTTTTTTTTAGAATAGGTAATAAAATAGATTTAACTCCTGAAGGTAAGATTTTCTTAGATAAGGCAATAAATTTCACGAGACAATTTGAGGATTTTCAAAGTGATGCACTAGATTTAGGAAAAAAAAGAAAAGCATCTCTAAAAATAGGAATTCCTACAGTTTTAGGTACTTTTTTACTTTCAAAAATACTACCTAGATTTAATGTAATTTATCCAGATATTGAGCTTAAAATTTTTGAAGTCCCAACCTTTGTGGGTGCCAAAATGATTGAAGAATCTACACTTGATTTTTGCATTGGTATAATTGATAGTGATATTTATGATGATATAGATTCAAAAACAATATATAAAACAGAATTATATTTAGTTACAAATCCTAAAAATGAATTAGCAAAACAGTCCATTATTTCAAACTATATGTTGAAAAATATTCCTTTTGTCATACTATCTGAAGGTTCTTATCACTACAAAATTATTACAAAAAGACTTGAGAAGGTTAAACCAAATATAATTTTACACTCAAATCAACTTTCTACTATTCGTTATTTATTAGAAAATGATTTAGCTTCAACGATACTATATAAAGAAATATTCCAGAATACCGAAAATCTCTGTTCAATTCCTTTAGAACGTGCAATTACTGCCAATATTGGTGTTCTTTGGAGAAAACATCAATATATATCTCATAGTATGAAACTTTTTATTGAATATATGGCTTCTATTCATATAAATTAATATTTCTACATATTATGTAAATACAGCATTATATATATTTTGATAAATATTATAAATATTTTTGAGTATCAGTATAACAATAAAATATATTATCTCAAAAGAATTACAATGATATACATTCATAACTTAAATATTATTATACTGATACCTTTAATATTAATTTTACCTATTTTAATACTCATATTTTTAATTGGGTTTACTTGGACAACCTAGCAAGAAACCCACGCATCCAGAGACAAAATCTCTCATCTGTGAAATAGTTCCTATAGATGCTGTTGCTGGTGTTGTAAAATTTCTTACAATAAAAAGTACTATTAATGCTACTATACAAATCACAGTAGCTATAACAATTTGCAATTCACTAGTTTCTCCTTTTTCAATCTCTTCATCATTATTAACAGTCACTTTTTTATCATTATTTTGATAATTGTCACTTTCTAACTCAAATCCAATAGTATTTTTCACATTCATTATATTATTTTGACTTGGTACTTGACCGTTATTAGAAGAATTATCATCTATAAAAATATTTGAATATGCATCAGTATTTGTAACTTTTCTTGAAGTTCTACTTATAAAATTAGCACTTAAAAAGTATCCAAATATTGCTGCTGAAGTAGTTCTTATCACTACATCAATAGTAGTAGTATCTTGTGAGTTAACTTCATTGACAAACAATGTGTATATAGATTCAAACATGAGTATTGCCATAACAATTATAAGACATCTATCTATCAATTTAATTTTGTACCAGGCTTTTTTTATGTTTTTCATAAACTTATGTTTTTTATTCATAGATATTATCACCTCACATAATAAAATTAAGCCCTCTTTACTAAGATATGTAGAGAGAGCTTAATGGTGAGATTACAATATTATTTTGTGTAAAAAATTATATAAAAATTAAATTATTTGTCTAAAATCATCAAATCTTTAGGGAATTTAGTTAATCTTTCAGGTCCATTTTTTGTAATTAAAACAGTATCTTCTATTCTAACTCCTCCCCATCCTGGGAAATAAATACCTGGTTCCATTGTTATTATACATCCTTCTTCTATTGTTTTATCACCATAATTACCAATAAAAGGTTCTTCATGAACATCTCTTCCAACCCCATGTCCTATCCCTTGATAATAGTAATCTTCATATTTCTTAACAACTTTTCTTATTTCTGCATCTGGAATTGTAGCATGTACACCAGCCTTCATGTTTTCAACTCCAACATCTTGTGCTTCTTTAACTAAATTATAAATCTCTAATTGTTTTTCAGATGCTTCTCCAACTATAAAAGTTCTAGTTGTATCAGAAATATATCCATTGTACATAGCTCCATAATCTACAAGTACAAAGTCACCATTTTCTATAACCTTGTCACTTGGTTTACCATGAAGCAATGAAGTTTTTGCTCCTGATATCAATATAGTTTCAAATCCTATATTTTGAGCTCCATTCATTTTCATAAAATATTCTAGTTTTGTAGCTAATTCTATTTCAGTAACTCCAGCTTTTATATGTGGAACTAACTCTTCTAATGCTTTATCAGCTATTTCACAAGCTTTTCTTGTATTTTTAATTTCTTCTTCATCCTTTACATATCTAAGAGTCTCTACAATATTTTCTGTAGGTATCAATTCCCCTCCATCTTGTTCAACTAAATTTTTAAGTTCTTCATATTTATCAAATATTATATTTGTTCTTTCAAATCCAAGCTTTTTTATACCTACTTTATCACACACACTTTTTACAGCTTTTGCCACACTTCTATCAAAATTATGCCAGTTTATAATTTCAAAACCTTTGCAAACATTTTCAGCAAGCTCCATATATCTACTATCAGTAACTAAAAAATTTCCCTCTTTACAAATAACTGCATATGCTTCTTCATCAGGAAAGCCACTTATGTAATTTACATTTGTTTTTTTTGTTAAGTATAATGCATCAAGTCCTTTAGCTTCTAACAATTCTACTACTTTTTCTACTTTACTCATGATTTTGCCTCCAAAAAATAATTTTTGCTTTAGTTATATTATACCACTAATAATGTTATTTTTTATCTTATAGATGCTTTATTTCTAAAATTTTTTCATATGTTATTAATATTGTTTATACATTTCCACTAATTTTTTACTTAGTATAAGTAACAACAAATAAGTAAAAAAATATTACTATGATAAAAGCCCATGCTATTTCTGTTTTATCAGTTATAAAAATTTAATTATCTTTATATACTTACTTTGATAATAAAAATAATATAAGTTGAGTAACAAAAATAACATATAGTTATAGCGTAGAAGGCTATAACTATATGTTATTCATTTACATGTATAATTTATATTTATTTTGCAGTGTATCCAGCCTTGATTAAAGTTTCAACAGCTAAATCACCTTTAGCATCATTTACAAGAACTATTGGCCCTGTACAACCCATACCACTTTCAGCATAGATTCCATTTTTCCATAATTCAGATACTGCATCTTCTAAGTCCATTATATCAACACCAGCTATTTGACGAGTAACAACCTCTTTATCTGGCATTTTAACTTCTACTTTTTCAGCTTTAACTTCTTTTTTAGTAAGAGAAACTATAATATCATCAAATTTTGCACTTTTAACTTTTGTAAATTCACTTCTTGCAATATTATTTATTTCTCCTTTTACAACATCATAAGCATATTTTAATGCATTAGCTACTACTGGAGAACCTGATGCTCTTGATACTATGAGTACTCTTCTATCATAGTCTTCTCCTACTCCAGGACCATACCCAAAGCCTTGAGCTTCATAGTCTCCACCTGTAGTATATGAAGAAAATACTTTCATAAATATATTTCCAGATAATGTATCAGTAACCATAACATCAGGTGCACCTACAAGTAAATCATTACCTCTCATAACACATCCACCATCTGCTCTAATTGAATCTGCAAATTCTATATCATATCCATTATCTTTTAACTCTTTTAAACATTTTTCAACTTGTCTAGCTCCATCAACATTAAGTATTCCAACTTTTGGATGTTTATTTCCCATTGATTTAGCTGTAGCAATACCATAAATAGCATTTCTTACCATTGCTTCTATTCTATTAGTAGCACTTGTTCCTGTTGTTGTTGCAAGTATCATTTCTTTTCCTTTTGCTGGAGTTATTACTCTACCTACTGTAGATACTCCTATTGGAAAATTATAATGCATAGTAACACAAGCATCTATATATCCTGAATCTAATAATTCTTCCATTTTTCCATGCATTTCTTTTTCATCATTAACTTCAACTACTTCAAGGTCAGTTTCCACTTTTGGACCAATAAGTACTATATCAAATAAGTTAGATTTTGCTAAGTGTGCACCATTAACCATGTTCTCTACACCATGTTCACTTCCAAGTGTAGTCACACCAATTCTTATTTTTTTGCCAAATTCGCCGCTTTCTATTGCATTAGCTACTTCTAAGAATACATCTGCGATTACTTTTTTTGACATATCCTCACCCCTATTCTTCTAACATATCTAATGCTAGTTTTTTCATAGATTCAGCTATTATCTTCTTAATTTCATCTTTAGATATTCCTGAAGTCTCTTCAGTAACACCTGTATTTCTTTCAGCTATAAAAGATACTCCATCAAATAAATTAGTCATTCTTCCTAAGAATAAACTACCTTTTCCAACTATCATAGCTCTATTTCTATCTCCTGTAGTTAAATCATCTATTAAAAATCCTATATAAGGAGCTCCTGATGGTATATGTCCTTGAGTTGGTGCCCATCCTGGTAATCCTTTATTAGTCACAAAATCTTTTAATTCTTTCTTCTCTAAGTCTCCACGCTTAACAGCAAGTGCACCTATCATTTTGTAGTTTGCTTCTGGAACATCTCCTGCTCCTGCTGGCTTAGTTATATCTGGATTTTGCATTTCAACTGAATATACATCAACATCTGTTATTTTTAAATTAGCTCTATCAAGACCTGAAGTTATAAGTGCTGTCATAACTGCTTGAGGTGAAGAACCAGTTCCCACTGTATGCTTACCTGTTAAATCAGTTCTTATAACTGGGTTTACACCATCATTTTCAGATACAAGTACTGCAAATCCTCCAACAACATCTTCAAGTACAGGAAGGCCTTTTTTAACATGGTCTTTAGCATTCATTCCAAGTTTAGCACTTGCTCCACCTGCTACTACCATTACATTTTTGTGTATTCCAGATTTTACTAAAGCTGCAGCTTGAATTAATGCATGTGTTGGTGCTGCACAAAATCCTCTTGTATCAGAACCAGTTGCGTTTTGAAGTCCAGCTATTTCAGCTATTGATTTAGCAAAGTTTCCTCCACCTCTTTGGTTTATATCTCCACAAGCTTCTTCTGAACACTCAATAACATAATCTATTTCAGCAGGGTCTATTTTACTATGTCTTAGCATTTGAATAGCAGATAAAACTCCAGATGCTTTTACTACTAAATTTTCAAACATTGTATGAGCATTTAAGTTAACATCTACGTCATGTGCTCTTTTTACATAGCCAACGAATTTTCCATCATGGTATAATCCTTCTGCTATGTGTGTTGCTACTAATTCCTTACCTTCTTCTATATCATCACCCTTTAATTTTCCTACAAATGGTGCAATTTCAGGGTAGTTATTTTCGATTTTTGGTTTTACTTCATCAATAAATTCTTGCGATAACTTTACTAAGTCAAATGCATCACTTATTTGCATTAAAGCTATAAACTCATCTTGAGGCATTATTTCACCAAATTTACCATTTCTAGTTCCCTCAACTTTTTGTTCACACCATGGCATTGGCAAATCTCTTAATTCTTCTGGTCTTCTGTTTCCTATGTAAACTTGATTTGGCATGTAGTTAACTACATCCTCATAACTTCTTATATGATTACCTACTTCTTGTAAAAATTCTGAATCTGGATTTGTTGCTCTTTCAACTGTACAAGTACTTCCATTTTGCACTATCATATCTGGAGTATGAATAAGTACATAGCCTGCCCCTTTTAAAACTGGATAAGTCATTTTGTGCACCTCCATAAATTTTATGAACACCTAATTTTAATTTCATTAAAGACTTCAATTATTATATTTTTATTTTATTGTATATTTTATTCTTTTTTTATGTATTTTGGTATTTTTTAAGATTTCATGAATGAATAACTCACATTTACCCATTCATGAAATCTATATTATTTTTTTGTGTATAGTTATTTTTTATTTTTAGTGTGTGTTTATATTTTTATCTATATAATATATGTGTGTGTTATTTTTATTTTTCAAATACTGTTTGACCATCTACTTCTGTAGTTAAAGCGTTTAATGCTTTTTCTACAAGGCCTCTTCTTAGGGCTTTTTCTTCTGTAGGATCAAGTGCTGGATTTCCAAGTGGATGAGGTATTGCTATAGTTGGAACTATTCTGTTAGCCCCTACTGTTAACGAAATAGGTACTACTGTACACATATGAACTACTGGAAGTCCAGTTTTTTCTATTTCTTTTACCATCGTTGCACCGCAACGAGTACAAGTACCTCATGTAGAAGTTAAGATTACTGCATCTACACCATCAGCTACCAACGCTGCTCCAATTTCAGAAGCATATTTTTTAGAGTTTGCAACAGATGTACCATTACCTACAGTTGTGTAGAAAGTTTCATGTAATTTTCCTATTACACCTTCTTTTTCTAAGTCTCTAAGAACATCAACAGGTAATACTCTATCTGCATCTAAATTTGCATATACTGGGTCATATCCACCATGTGCAGTTTCATAAGTTTCTTCTGTTAAATCCATAACTCCTGCTATAGAATAAGTTCCATATTTAGAAGCTGAAGAAGATTCTATTCTATCTGGATTTCCTTTAGGAACTATACCACCAGAAGTAACTAAAGCTATTTTGCATTTTGATAAGTCTTTTACAGGATTACTTGGGTCAACTCTATCAAAATTTGGCATTGGATATTCAGTTTCAAATGACTCGCCTTTTATTTTCTTAATTAACATGTCAACAGCTCTCTTAGAACCTCTGTCTTCATGGAAGTAGTTAACTCTTATTCCTCTAGCTATGTATCCTTCTTCTTTAGGAGTTCCAATTTCTTCACCTTTAGCAAGTTTTATTGCAAGTTTAGCTATTTTAGGAAGTGCTTTTCTCATACCTGCTGCAGAATCAGAAGTTTCTACTACATAAACATCCTTTTTGAACATATCTGCACCTGGATTTTCAATGTACATACCTGTTAAAGCTGGTATACTTAAAGCATCTTTTACAACTTTAGTTATTGTTCCAGCAGCAACCCCATATCTACCAGCATTAAAGGCAGGCCCAGCTATAAAAAGTTGTGGTTCAAAACCTTTTATCATCGCTAAAACTTCTTCACTTGCGCTATCTATATTTTCATTGAAATAACTGTCTCCGCACACTACTGTACCAACTACTTCAATATCTTCACCTAATAATTTATCAAGTTGTAAACTTATTGGAGGTAAAGTTTCTGCCACATGTGGCTTAGTATCAGCTTTTTCTTCTCCACCTATACCAGCAAAGAACTGATTAATATAATGTACTACTCTTAGTTTTCCCATCTCTTAGTTTCACCCCTTTTGCTTTTAGGCATTAAAATTTGCAAAATTCTTCTCTTATACCAGACATTTCTTCTGCTATTTCTTCAACTTCTAAAACCATTTCCATCATACTTATTTGATCTTCATATACAGTTTCATCAAATAATTCTTTCATTTGTTCCTCTACAACATGGTAAACACTTAATCCTAAAGCAACTCCAGCAAGTGGTCCAGCGAAAGTTGGATCCCCCGCAGTTACTGTTTCGGCTGCAAGACCTGCAGCTTCGGCTTCAGCAGCACCTAGTAAAATCACAACATTTTCAGCTCCGAATTTATCAGCAGCTTCTTTAACTCTGTTTTGATTTTCTAAGTCCATAGCCCCAGCAGCTGTTCAGACAAAGCATTCTGTAGATGAGAAAACAACCTCTGCTCCTTCTACTGTTTTTACACATTCTTCTATTGCAGGTCCTGGTATACCATCACGGTCACCTATTATAAGAACCTTTTTATTACTAAGTAAACTCATAATAATCCTCCTCATTATATTTCTAATTATTTATATATCCATAACATTCATTATGTTTTGATAGATTTATTTACAATCTTTTTAATTGATATTACTCAATCATGATATTACTAAATCGTTTAATGAAATAACTCTTAATATCCTTTAGCAGTTAAATGACCAAATCCTGTTTCATTAGTTGCACCTGTTATAGCTTGTATTTCAACTTCAATAGTTCCATCAGCTTTTAAACTTCCATCAGAACCACCAGCTATTACATCTACTACTTCTAAGTGTCCAATTACCTTATCTAACTTAGGAAGTACTACAACTTGGTTAGCATTTCCACCTGTTACAACAGCATCTGCTCTTACATCTGCATCTGCAAGTGATTGAGAACCTCCATCACGTCCAGCATATTCATCTGTAACTATAACTGTTTTTACACCTTGCATTTCTATTTTTTTGCAGTTCATTATAAGGTCAGTATCTGGATTTCCAAAACCTTCTTGTGAAACTATAACTGCGTCTAATCCTAAGTATTTACATAACTTAGAAGTCCAGTTTGAAGATCTTTCTTTATCTGCTAGGTAAACATTTTCATTAGTTATAATTACACCTACAAAATTTATATCTTTACCATGTCTTGCATATAAGTCTTCAACAACTCCATTGTTTATATGAACATAACTTGGATTTTTATCACATGCAGAAACACAGTTACCACTTACAATTGCTCCGTCCATTAATTCTGTTGGATATAATAAAGTTGGTACTATTTGTTTTGCATCTACACCATATACATAAGTGTCATGTAATAATCCTTGAGTTTGAAGCATGTAAACATATCCTACTTTTGGAAGTTCTGGATACTCTTTTATTGACTCAAGAAGAGGTTTAGTTTCATACACTGAAACTTCGTCTGGAGTAAGATTTCTTGCTGCTTCTCCTAAATACATTGCTGCTTTGAATCCTATCATTCTAACAGCTTTCTCATGAGCGTATTGTTTTAAACCATCAATAGGTTCAGCTACTACTACTACATTATTTAATTTAGAAAATGGAGTGTATTTAGCCCCTTCTCCAGTCATATCTACTATACCTTCTTGGAAACCTACTATCTTTCCAGTAGTTACAACAGCTACACCTTTTAAAGCATGAGTTTTTCCTTCTCCTACAGTGTCAACCTTAGACATGATACCTGGGAATATTCCCCCATTACCTTCAACTTTTACTCTTGGCTCAATAACATCTTTTACAGGTGTTATTCTTATGCTTTCACCTGGACGAGCTAATTCTATATCTATAGACTTAATATGCTCATCTCCACCAATTTCTTGTAGCATCTCTTGCTTATTGATGTATAATACTCCATCTTTCACTTCTGTTACATCACCAAATTGAATATCTTTTATAAAGATTTTCCCTAATTCAAGACGCATACTTGCACCTCCTGTTATTTAATTTTGTATATATGCATTTGAGTTTTTCTCAAAGTTATATCAATATTTTCTAACTTATTTTAAAGATGTTTTCATATTGTGTTTTTATGTCTTGATATTTGTTTTATTACTAAAAATTCTTTATCGTAAAAAAAATATTTTATCCAAAATTATTTTTTTAACAAACTAAGACATAAAAATCCTTTTTATTTTACTTCTAGACTTAAATCGATTTTTTCTTTATTTTTGTTAATATTGTATCAATATATTAAAGATATTTTTTAATCATATCTTCTATATTAGTAATTGTAGCATCATCCTTAGTAACTTCGTCTACTTTTTCTCCATCTTTGTATATAGCCATAGTTGGAAGTCCTAATACTTTTTGTTTTATCGCTAATCTTCTAGCTTTTGTTGTATCCATTTTACAGAATTTTATTTTATCCCCATAAGTTTCAGCTAATTTATGAACATCTGGCATTAAAGCTTTACAAGGTTCACAACCTTCACTCCAGAAATCAACAAATACAAAACCTTCTGCGTTTAAAACTTCTTCATCAAAAGTACTTTTATCTAAATCTAACATTTTCATGTTCCCCCTTGAAATTTTTATTTTATTTTAATATTTTAAATATTATTCATTAACTTTACTTTATAGCTTTTTAGTTTTCAAACTTTTCATCAATATATTTTTCAGCTACTATAGATGCAATTGCTCCATCGTTAGTTGCAGTTACAACCTGTCTTAGAGTCTTAGATCTGCAATCACCTGCTGCAAATACACCTGGTATATTAGTTCTCATGTCTTCATCAGTTATTATGTAACCTTTTTCATCCATATCAACTTTGCCTTTGAATAAATCAGTTTGAGCATCTAATCCAACGAAAACAAATACTCCCATTGTTCCATCCTCTTCATCTGCAAAGTATTCATGAGTTTCTCCAGTAACTTTATTCTTAAATACAACTGATTCTAATATTCCATCACCTTTTATTTCTTCTATTACTGTATCTAGTAAAAACTCTATCTTTGGATTAGCCTTTGCTTTTTCTTCAACACTTTTAGCGCATCTAAATCCTTGTCTTCTATGTACAATTGTTACTTTTCTAGCAAACTTAGTTAAATACATTGCTTCCTCTAATGCACTGTCTCCTCCACCTACAACAAAGACTTCAAAGTCTTCAAAGAAATCTGCATCACAAGTTGCACAATATGAAACCCCTTTACCAGTAAGTTCTTTTTCTCCTGGGCAACCAATTTTTCTTGGTGTTGCTCCTGTTCCTATTATTACTGCTTTTGCTCTATATTCTGCCTTTTGTCCTTTTAAAACTTTTATATCTCCATCTAGTTCAGTATCTACAATGTTGTCTCTTAACATTTCTGCTCCGAACTCTTTACATTGCTCAACCATTCTAGCTATTAGACTTGGTCCTGTTGCATTTGGAACTGACCCTGGATAATTTGCAATTTCATGTGTTATTACAATTTGCCCACCAGTCTTATCTTTTTCTAGGATTAGAGTTTTCAACTTTGCTCTTGCTCCATAAAGACCTGCTGCAAGCCCTGCTGGTCCTGAACCAATTATTACTAAGTCATACACATTTTCCATTTTGACTTATCCTCCCCAATTAAATTTCTTAATTTTTATTTAATATTAAATCAGATTTAATATTTATGCTATTTTAATAACTTTTTAACAAATTCATTTATTCATACTGCATTCTTTGTATTGTATTATAAAATATGTCATAATCGATTACTCTAAAATCATCTTGAACGCTTTCTGTCCATGCTGGAGTCTTTTTATTATTCTGAAATTTACTTGCAGTTATGATTGCTTCTTCAATTAAGGTTAAAGAGTTTATATCCAAACGATTTCCTTGTTTTAGTATAACTGTTCTATAAGGTGTCTCATTTGGTTTTACACTCCCATATAGTGGATGAGATAAAAGTTCATATCCTTCATGTATCAAATCTCTACTTGTTTCTAAGATTCCAATATAAGTTGTATCTTTAAATAAAACTTCTCTGTCTTGAACTTCTTCTTTTACTTTTGGATTATTTGTGATTATTATCATTTTTTTACTCTCTTTCAAATTTTTATTTATTGCTCGATAAATAAAAAACAGGAAAAACAAATCTCCCAATTTGTCTTCCCTGTTAAAATCATTTTCAGAGACCCGTCCAAGTACAGTCATCTTTACCTGAGAATTTCATTTAATCTTCTGGGTATGTAAGATTAAATTTGTCCCTTCGGTCGCTTTTTATAAAGCAGTCTCCCATACTCTTCCCCCGGATTATTATATTTTCAGAAAATTGAAAAGTTAGCAATTTATCTTTTTATTTTTATAAATAGCTTTTTTCTATCTCTGTTGACTTAAGTATATAAACATTCTATAAAATTTGCAATAGTTTTTTTATATGTATTTTGTATACATTTTTACTTTTTTTTCCAAATGTTGATATTACATATTTCCTGTATTTTCTTTTTTTTTTAAGTACAAATCTTTTTTGGTTTATTATTTCATATTGATTAAAAACATAATCATTTTTGTAAGAAAGATATATGTTTTTAATTCTTAAGCTGGGAGAACAAATTTCTCATAATTTTTTACAAATTGATGTCATTTATTTCATCAAACCATGATTTCACATCACCTATAACAGATTTTATACAATCATTGTCAAATGGAGAATATAGATTTCCTATACTTACAATATCTAAAAATGACTTTGTTCCACCTACTTTACAGATGTTTATATAGTCATTCCATCCAGAGTCTTTGTCTTTAATCATTTTTTTCCAAAATTGTAATGCACAAATTTGAGCTAATGCATAATCTATATAGTAAAAAGGATTTTTAAATATGTGACCTTGTTTAAACCACCAGCAACCTCGTTCTAAAAAAGAATTATCATCATACTTTCTATGTGGTAAGTATTTTTTCTCTAAAAACCTCCATATTTCTTTTCTTTTTGATTTGTCAATATTAGGATTTTTATAAATATAATGCTGAAATTCATCAACAACTACTCCATAAGGTATAAATTTAATTGCAGATGATAAATGAGTAAACTTGTATTTATCTGTGTCTTCCTTAAAAAATAACTCCATCCATGGCCATGTTATAAATTCCATACTCATTGAATGAATTTCGCAACTATCCAGTGTAGGAAAATTAATCTCTGGCATTTCAATCCATCTGGACATATACAATTGAAATGCATGACCTGCCTCATGTGTCAATACATCTATATCATCAGATGTTTGATTAAAGTTAGAAAAAATAAATGGCGCCTTGTAGTCTGGTATATAAGTACAGTACCCACCAGCCCCTTTTCCTTTCTTTGTTTCTAAATCCATAAGTTCGTTTTCTAACATAAAATTAAAAAATTCACCAGTTTCTTTAGATAATTCAGCATACATTCTTTTTCCATTTTCAATTATGTATTCTGAATTGCCCTTTAACGTTGGATTTCCTGTTAAAAATTCTAAGCCTTCATCTATGTAACTCAAAGATTCTAGACCGGTTCTCTTAGCTTGCTTTTCATAAAGTTCATCAGCCAGTGGTACAATATATTTTAATACTTGTTTTCTAAAATTTTCAATCCTATCTTCTCTGTAGTTACTTCTCATCATTCTAATATATCCAAGCTCTACAAAGTTTTTAAAACCTAGTTTTTTTGCTATTTTATCTCTCAGTTTAACTAATTTATCAAATATATCATCAAATTTAGGTTCATTTTCTTCAAAGAAATTATAATATGCCTTATTCGCTAATTCCCTTGTTTTTCTAGACTTAGAACACATAAACATTCCCATTCCAGATAAGTTTCTTTCTTCTCCTTCAAACATTATCTGTGCAGATGCTAAAAGTTTAGTATACTCTGAACACAATTTATTTTCTTCTTGTAATTCCTTTATTATCTCTTTAGAAAAACTTTTTAAAGAATAATCCACTATTGTAAAAAATTGTTCTCCAAATTCTTTTTTTAAATTAGATTTAAATTTAGAATTTACTATAACATTATAAAAATATGAATTTAATTCTTCATATAAAGGCATGTATTCGTCCCAATATTTTTTTTCCTCTTGATAGAGTTTATTAAGAGTATTTATACTGTATCTTATAGATGCTATGTTTGACAACGTTTCTATTTTATTTCTCAAAAAATTAATTTTATGTATATTTTCTTGTTGTTCATCATAACAACAAGAATTATCTATTTCCTCTACACACTTTAAAAACTCTTTTTTTATACTATCATAATTTGGTCTTTCATACTTAAACTCTGAAAACTTCATTTAAAACTCTCCTTTATAAATTTGTTCTTTATTTATAAATATAGTTTTATATGCATTACATGCTATTATTTACATGTATTACATACTACTATGACTTTATAAATTATTATTTTGAGTAATATTTACATTATAATCATGTTGAATAATAACATATGATTATTGTAATTACAATATTTTATAGAATAAAACTAATTACTATACAAACTTTAATAAAGCTTTCATATAAAACTATTAACCTTTATAGTATAAGCTTATCTCTACATCAAAATGCAAACGATGCCATTTTTTATAGTTAACTTTTATACACTCATAAAAGATACAATTTTACATAAGTATGTTATATAAGTAATAATTTTATCAAAAAATTAATACTATTAAACTTTCTAAATTGCTTATCTCTTGGTATAATAATATACACATTAAATTTTCTACTGAAATTTTGTTCAACACTAGTTGTGTCAACGTTTTCATTAGGAAATTGAGGATATAAATTACTGGAGGTTGATATGTACAAATTAATCGCACTAGATATTGATGGAACAATATTAAATACAAAAAGAAAAGTTACTCCTGAAGTATTTGAATCTATTCAAGAAGCAAAGAAAGCTGGAGCTAAAGTAGTTATAACAACAGGTAGACCCCTTCCTGGTGTCAAAGGACTTTTAAATCAATTAAATCTAACAGATGAAGGTGATTATGTTATATGCTTCAATGGAGCTATGATTCAAGAGGTTAAAAGTGAAAAAATAATACATAATGTAGAGATGACTTTAGACGACTTTGATTTTATATACAACAATGTTTGCAAAAAATATAATACCAAAATACACATAAATACCATGACAAATTTAGTTACTCCAAACGAAATTCCTGGTAAGTACACACTTCATGAAGCTAAATTGAATGATATAGAAGTTAAATATATACATAAAGATAAAATTGATAAATCTATTAAAATCTGTAAGGTTATGATAGTTGATGAACCAGAAAGATTAGAAGAAATTATAAAACAACTTCCTAAGAATTTATTCAATAGATATACTATAGTAAGGTCTGCTCCCTTTTATTTAGAATTTTTAGGTAAAACTACTAATAAGGGTACTGCACTTCAAACATTATGTAATAATCTAAATATACCTATAGAAAATGCTATTGCTGTTGGTGATGAAGAAAATGACCAACATATGATAAAATATGCAGGGCTTGGTGTGGCTATGGGAAATGCACGTAGTAGCATAAAAGAAATTGCTGATTATGTTACTGATACCAACAATGAAAATGGAGTTGCAAAGGTTATAAACAAATATATACTTAATAAAGCTATCTAAATATCTATAAAAACTAAAAATATCCCTTTAGATTTAAATCCATCTCATATATATGTTAAATACTAATAGTGTATATTGTATGGATATTTTGTCTAAAGGATATTTTTAGTTTTTGATAGTTACATTCCTATACTAATACTTTTTGTTCAAGTTTAAATATTTTATACGATTCTACTATTGCTTCATTAATGTCCAAGCAATATATATCTTCATCATCTGATAATCCAGCTTCTTTTGTCCATGCATCAAAATCATTCTTCGTCCAGAAGAAATTCATTACATTTCAGCAACTTGCTGCCCAATTTGAATGCTTATCAAGGTTTATATGAAGCACTCTTAAATCTGGATTGTTTACATATTCAATTTTTTCATCTTTTATAAATATTTCTATTTCTTTACCTGTGGCACTACAAATAGAATTTATTCTTACATCTTGATTAAATGTGCAAGAAGTTCCTATTGCATCTATAGCACACATTGCACTGAAGCTTCTATTATCACTTAATGTAACTTTATGATTAGTAGGTAATGCTGATACTGGATATATAAAATTTATGCTATCTCCATCAACAACCATTATATTTTTATCAATAAAATGGTTTAGTGTAGTTTCTAGATATTCTTTTTCTAAGCTTAAATTTATACTTATATGTTCAATTACTTCTTTAAGTGTAACACTAGAACAATTATCTATTATCATATCCATAATAGATATTCTTATCTTTCGTTGTGTGTCATTTAAACTATTGTATTTTTCTATTTGACTCATTTCTACTCCTCTTTAAACATCATAACATTTTGACAAAATGTCAGTTAATTTATTCTTATATTCTTCATATTCTTGGCTCCCTCTAGCCCTAGGTCTTGGAATGTCTATATTTATATCGTCAAGAATTCTTCCCTTATCCCTTGACATTACTATAACTCTATCACTCATATATACAGCTTCATCAACATCATGAGTTACCATTAATGCAGTTATTTTCTTTTTTGTCCATATTCTTTCAAGTTCTTCTTGTAAGTTTTGTCTCATTTGAAAATCAACTGCTCCTAGTGGTTCATCCATTAATAATACTTCAGGATTACATGCTAAAGCTCTTATCATAGCAACTCTTTGTTTCATTCCTCCAGACAATTGATGAGGATACAGATTTTCTTTCCCTTTTAAATCAGACATAACCAAAAGCTCTTCCAACATTTCTTCTCTCTTTTCTTTTGGTATTTTCTGCTGTTTCATAGGAAATAAAACATTGCCCCTTATAGTCTTCCAAGGAAATAGAGCGTAGTTTTGAAATATGAAAGCTCTATCTATACCTGGTTTTTTAACTATTTTTTCATTTATAAAGACATCTCCACTTTCTGCCTTTTGAAATCCACCTATTATAGTAAGTAAAGTTGTTTTTCCACATCCTGATGGTCCTAAAAGACAAACAAATTGACCATTTTCTATATCTATACTTATATCTTCCAAAACCTTTGTATGTATTTTGCTATTTACAAATGTTTTATTTATATCTCTCACACTTAATTTCATTAATCTGCAAACCTCCATCTACAAAGGATTTTATTTATAAATTTTAGTACTCTATCTATTATAAATCCTATTAAAGCTGCAAATATCATAAGCCCAATTAATACATCTGTATGCATCAATGTCTGAGCTTGTACCATGGAGTAACCGAGACCGGCACTCGTAGCTATGAACTCGGCTCATATAACAGACATCCATCCTGTACTTATGGCAATTCTTGAACCAGTCAATATATCTGGAAGAGATGCTGGTACTATTACATTTGCAAATATTACAATTGGCGATGCCCCCATACTTCTAGCTGCATTATAATAATCCTTTGATATTGCTCTTACACCTTGAATAGTATTTAAAATTATAGGAAAAATTCCTGAAAAAGCTATTAAAAATATTGTTGGACCATCCCCTATACCAAACCATACTATTGTAAGAGGAACCCATGCCATTATAGGAACTTGTCTTACAGAATCTACTACTGGAGATAAAAGCTTTTCAAAAGTCTTAGAAAATCCCATAATAAATCCTATTGGAAGTCCAAACAATAATGCATACATAAATCCTTTAAGCACTCTTTGCAATGTTATAAACAGATTAGTCACTGTCTCTACATCTGTCACACAGTAAAAGAAACCTTTTATTACATCTACTGGCATTGGGAGCAATAAAGAACTCCCTATATCTTTTGCTGCAAAATGCCAGACTAAAAATATACTAACTAAAAGTATTATTTTATATAAAATGTCCATACTACTTTTAGATTTTTTCTTAGCTATTGTATCTCCTCTATCTTTAGAAATTTTAATTTCCAACTTCTTATTTCCTCCATATCTATATTTCTTATATTCTTATACTCTTTTAATGCTTTTTTAAATATAGTTTCTTTCCTTAAATTATCAACACTTTTATTGTATAGTTTTATAAAATCACTATACGACTTGCTTTTCTCAAACTCCTTATTCACAACTAATACATAGGTATCATAGTCACCTAATTTAGCTGTAGATTTTTTTTCGCCTTCTAATCCAATTGCTTTTATACAGTCTATTACAACACCATCTACTAAATTACTTTCTAGCCCATATGCTAGTGCTGTCCCTAATAATGGAGAAACTTTTATATTTTCATAGTATTTTTTTACTAATTCAGATTGATAATTTCTATTTTGAATTATTCCTATTTTTTGAGGATTGTTCTTCTTTAATAAAAATATATCTGAATTTTGAACTACTGTACCAACAATTTCAAACTCACTAGTTGCATTTATATACTGTTTTGCTGCATCTTTACATATGATTGCTATATCTATTTCCTCTGAACTCAGAGCCCATTGCATTGTACTTGCTCAGCAATCATTAATTGTAAAAGTCTCCATTACATCACTTACTTTTATGCTTTCAAAGTAATCTTTGTTTATCATATAATTTATTACAAAACCAGAGGTATCATCAGATACCCCTATTCTTAATTTTCCTTTTATTTCTTCTTTATCTTCAAAATTAAAAAATATTATAAATATACTTCCTAAAATAATGACAAAAAGTATTATTATATTTTTTATTCTCTCCATTTATTTATAATACCTTTGCTTTCCAATCTTCATAACTCATACCTTCTGGAAATTTGAGATTAACTTTTTCTTTTATAAACTTATCAAAGTCGTCTGCCCCACAAGAATCTAATAAGCTTGTATCAATTGTATCTTCATATTTAGGTATCTCATCTAATGCCTTTAAATCTTTATACATTTGTAAATTGTTTTTGTATTCTTCTCCTGTAACTTTCCAAGTAAGCGTTCTACCTTCTCCAACTGTCTTTTTATAAATAGTTCTAAGTGCAACTTCTTCTTCTACATTATAATATTTTGCAAATATTTTAGCTGCTTCTGCTGGATTTGTATATATATATTCTATTGCTTTAGTATGAGCTAAAACCAATTTTTTTGCTAAGTCTGGGTGCTCTTTTATAAAGTTTTTATTTAATGAGAATGAACAACAGTTGTATTCTTTATTATTAGCTTTTTCTTTATATTGAGTTGATGCTATTATTTTTCCTACTCCATCATTTTCAGCTACAGAACCCCAAGGGTCACAAGATGTAAATGCTTGTATCTTTCCAGTTTTAAGAGCTAAATATTTATCTTTATCTGAATCCATATTTACAACTTCATATTTTGATGGGTCAGTTGGTAAACCTGTTTCTGGACCATAATCACTTATCCATAAGAAATCACTCATATCTGTTGCAATTTTTTTGCCCACTAAATCCTTAGGTTCTTTTATATCATTTGAAACTATTAAATATTCAGACCCACCAGTGTGATTATTTGCTGCTATTGTTATTGGTGAACCTTTAGGTATAGCTCCTACTAGACCCTTTGTTCCTATATAACCAGCATCCATCTTACCTGCTGCCATTGCTTCAGGAACTTTACCATTCCCAACAGTTTTTACATTAAGACCTAAATCTTTATATATTCCTGCTGCTTCTGCTACTGGTCCAGCTGTCATATGGTCACAATTATAATACCCTACTGTTATCGCATAATCATCTTTTCCAGCTTTTTTCCCCTCTTCCTTTGGTTTACTACTACATCCAGTTAATATAGATGCCCCCACTGCACTAACTAAGATTAATGCTTGAATCTTTTTAGATACTTTCATTTCAATTTCCCCTCTTTTATGTATTATTTTTATTTTTAGCAACACTTGTCCATATCTTCTCCAAATAAATCGACAAGTTTTTTACCCTCTACTCTATAAATAGCGTATCCTACATTGCCATTTTTAGAACCTGACACTATTACTTCTATTGGTGGCTTCTCATCAATATTTTTAAAAGTTATAGTTTGATTCTCTATAGGTGCTGGTATTGGTTTTGTTATATAATGGCTCTCCTCATCAGAAACTACCACTGCCATTTCATTTGAATTATTACCTTTTATATATATAACTACTAAATCTTTTTTTCCATCATTATTTAAGTCTTCTTCAGCACAGCTTATTATATCTTCCTTATGATTTTTCTTGAAATATGTTAATGTTTCTTGATTTACATTTGGAATAGAGTCATTTTGTTTAAGGTTATCATCTACTACCCTTGATAAGACTATTAATGCAATTACTACACATGATATTATAACTACCTTTTTAAGCATGATTTCCTATGACCTCTTTCATCTTTGGTATTACTGCTTTAAGTGCAAATAAAATAATCAAAATAGTGCATATATATTCAAAACTATCTGGTATATTTAACATTAGTTTATTTGCTAATTGTATTGAAGAATTTGTTGTCTCTAAATTCACAGTATTGTTGTTTGCCAAAAGTAAATTGGTTATATAACCTATTATTATTGAACAGAGTGTTAGTGTAACTGAATATATAACAACAGTTCTTTTTCCAATAAGTTTACACATACTTATAAGTTCTGGTAAGTTTGTCGCTGCACCAGCTATCAAAAATGTTATCGCTATCCCAGGAGATGCTCCACTTGCAACAAGGGCTGCTATAAATGGAATATGTCCTACAGCACATACATACATAACACATGCAAGTATTGATATACTTCCAAGAGATAGTAAACCTGGATTTCCTAAGTATTTTTGAATTATACTATTTGGAAAAATTGTTGTTATAAATCCCGCAAAAAGCATTCCCATTATTACATATTTACTAATAGTAAGTGCTAACTCTCCAAAGGACCATTTAAGCCCATCAACCATATTTTCTATAAAGCTTCTCTTTTCTTCTTCTAATTCTATAACTTCTTCATCTGAGTCATTTTGCAAAAATAATTCTTCTTTTCCAAAGGTATTCCCCAAAACTCCTACTAAAAATGGTACTAAAAATCCAGATATAAGATAAATGATTGTAATTTTAGGTCCCAAAAGACCTAAACAAAGAACTACAGCTATTGGATTTATTATTGGAGTTGATGTCATAAAGGCAAGTACTGGCCCTAAGTATGCTCCAGAATAATACATACTTATGCCCAATGGTATTACGCCACAACTACAAATTGGTAAAAACATTCCTGAAATAGTGCTTTTAATCAGAGAAGAAAACTTCTTATTTCCAAGTTGCTTTTGAAACCTTTTTGGTGTTAAAACATTGTGAAGAACTCCTGCCAATATAAAACTTATCATAAGCCATCCTGATGCTCCATTTAGTGTAACTATAGAAGCTACCACAGTGTTTTTCACTCCACTTAAAACAATTTCTAATATATTCATTTTTACTGCTCCTAATTTTTAAACTTTTAACTATTATTTATAGCTTCTACTATTGCTTTTTCAATGGTATCTTTGTTTAATCTATCATACTTCTTTTTTTGGTTTATTATTAAGGTTCCTTTTGTTATGATTCCATACTTCTTGACATATGAGAAATCTTTACCTGCTTGGTAAAGTTTTACTTCTAACTTGTTAGTATACTTCTCAGAAATTTTTTTTATAAACACTCCATGCTCATCACAAGATGGTCAAGTATTTATGAATTCAACTAAAATTTTAGACATTTGTTCATCACCTACTTAAAACAATTTATCTTTTACTTAAAATAATTTATCTTTTACTTAAAATAATCCACAGAAAAATTTTTTCTATGGATTGTATTCCGCAAGATTTTATAATGTTATAACTTGGTCTACACCTGCACCACCTAAACAAGCATATAAATTTGGGAAACATCCAATTGTAGCTCCATCGACCAAATTATCCTCTATCCCTCTTTCCATAGCACACTGGTCACAAGCCATTATTATCATATCTGTCTTTTCATGTAATTTACTTAATCTTTCTCCCACTGGGTTACCTTTAGACAAAAATAAGGTATTATCCATAAAGAAAAACATACCTAGGACATCTACTCCATGAGTTCCTTGTTCTAATTGTGGTATTATCATTTTGTCTAGAATTTTATGTGCGTTAGTACTACTAAAAATATAAGCTACTTTCATTTTTATTCCCCCTATACTTTTTTATCTAAATTTTATACAAAATTTTACATATGTAATTATATTATAAGTTTATTCGTATTTATCTGTAAAATAGATAATAACAATATTATCCAATAGAAATATAGTGTTTTTCTATATTTATTTAATTATTTTTTGATTATTTCATCATTTTGGTTAACTTTAATAAATAAAAAATAGATTACTTAAATTTATCTAGCTTATTTAAGTAATCTATTTTAATTATTTATCACATTATTAAATTAAATCTATTCAATACTTTTTTATTAAATTTATTTTAGTCCTGTCTTATATATTTCTTAAGTTTTTCATACTTATATCAAGTGCTTTCACTGAGTGTGTAAGCGCTCCCACAGAGACAACATCAACACCAATTTTTCCTATAGATTCTATTGTATCTAAATTTACATTTCCAGAAAACTCTACAACTGCTCTCCCATTTATCATTTCTATAGCCTTTTTTGCTGTCTCCAAATTCATATTATCTAACATTATTATATCTGCTTTAGCTTCTATAGCTTCTTTTACCATTTCTAGAGTTTCCACTTCTACCTCTATTTTTCTGACAAAAGATGTGTTTTTTCTAGCTAATTCAACTGCGTTTTTAACACCACCTGCAGCTCCAATATGATTATCTTTAAGTAATATTCCATCAGATAAATTAAATCTATGATTGCATCCTCCACCTACTTTTACAGAATATTTGTCTAAAATTCTAAGATTAGGTATTGTTTTTCTACTATCCAATAGTTTAGTATTTGTACCTTCAAGTTTTTCCACATACATACTTGTAGCAGTAGCTATTCCGCTCATTCTTTGTAAATAATTTAACGCTACACGTTCTCCCACAAGTAAGTTTCTAGTATTTCCAGTTAATACAGCTATCTTTTCTGCATTATTTACCCTATCGCCATCATTTTTATACAACTCTACCTCTACATCTCCAAGTATTTCAAAAACCCTTTTAAACACACCTAAACCCGCTATTATACCATCTTGTTTACAAATTAAATCTACAGTAGACTTAGAATTTTCATCTACAATAGAATTAGTTGTTATATCCTCACTTGGAACATCTTCTATTAAAGCATCTTGTATCATTTTATCAATAATCAAATAATTCATCGCCAAAATCCTCACTTGTTCTTTCTATTTCTTTTATAACTAATATTTTATTCTCTTCCTTTATTTTTTCTACATCCACCTCTATATTTGCTACCTCTATAAACTTCACTTCTATACTACCTATAACTGAGTTTATATTTTTAGCTGCTCTTTTTGAAAATACAAGACCTTCAAGTAGTGAATTACTTGCTAGTCGATTAGCTCCATGAACACCTGTACAACTAATTTCACCCACTGCATATAGGTTCTCCATAGATGTTTTTGAATCTAAATCAACATGTATCCCTCCCATAAAATAATGTTGTGCAGGAGATACTTTTATATATTCTTTGGTTATATCTGTTCCTCTATTTAAACATTCATTGTATATAAAAGAAAATCTATTAATTAAATATTCACTATCTAAGTGTGTTGCATCTAAATATACATAAGGCAAATCATCTTTTTCCATTTGTTCAAAAATAGCTTTTGAAACTACATCTCTTGGAAGAAGTTCATCTACAAATCTTTCTTTGTTTTTGTTTAAAAGTTTAGCCCCTTCTCCTCTCAAAGATTCAGATATAAGCATCCTTCTACCTTCACTATTTTCTTCATAGAAAGCTGTTGGGTGTATTTGAATATATTCTAAATTTTCTATTTTAATATTATTTCTTAATGCTATAGCAATTCCATCTCCTGTAAGGTGTCTTTGATTCGTAGAATTTTTAAAAAGTCCACCAATTCCTCCTGTAGCTAAAACTACTACCTTTGAAAAGATATGAATTTCTTTTTGAGATTTAAAAATTCTAGCTCCTATACACTTATTACCATCTTTTAATATATCTAAAAGATAAGCATCTTCTATAAGAGTTATATTTTCCCTAGTTTTAGCTTCTTTTAATAGAGTCTTAAAAACAACTTCTCCTGTATTATCTTTGCTATGAACTATTCTATTTACGCTATGAGCTCCCTCTCTTGTATAGTCTATCTCTCCATTTTCTTTGTCTAAAGGCATACCATAGTCTACTATTTGACCTACATTTTCTATAGATTCATCTGCAAGAACTTTGACTGCTTCAACCCTATTTTTATACTGACCAGCCTTCATTGTATCTTCTACAAAAGATTCTATATCATCAATATTTCTAGCAGTTGAAATTCCTCCTTGTGCAAGATATGTATTGTTGTTTTCAATTGTAGATTTTGATACTACTAACACATTTAAATTTTTATCCAAATTTAATGCACAATATAGTCCCGAAACACCACTTCCAATTATTAAAACATCCTGTTCTAAATTCATAAGTCTATCCCTCTATCCTTCTGCTAATCTGTGCATATTAAGCAGTGAATTTAAAGCCTTTTCCATAATTTCATCTTCTACAATAACTTCGTTTTCCATATTTTTAAGAGTACTATACAAATTCTCTAATGTTGTTTTTTTCATATCTGTACATAGTATTCTTCCACCAGGAATATAAAAATTTTTATTAGGATTGTTTTTCTTTAATTCATGTAAGATACCCTCTTCAGTTGCTATTATAAAATCTGTATTTTTGCTGTCAGTAGCATATTTTATTATTCCTGATGTACTACCTACATAATCACCTAAGTCTCTTATTTCTTTTTTACATTCTGGATGTACCAATACTTCTGCATCTTTATACTTTTCTTTTAATTCAATTATTTCTGCAACTTTTATATTGTTGTGATATTTACAATATCCATCCCAAAATATAAATTCTTTATTAGGGAATTTTTCTGCAATATATCCTCCTAGGTTCTTGTCTGGGAGGAATATAATTTCTTTATTATCTATGTTTTCTAATATTTTAATTGCACTAGATGATGTAACTGAAACATCACAATGTGCTTTAACTTTAGCTGTAGAGTTTATATAACATACAACCAAAGCATTTGGATACTGTTGTTTTAGTTTTATCACGCCTTCTTCATCTACCATATCTGCCATAGCACATCCAGCGTTACTTACTGGCATCAATACAGTTTTTTCAGGTGATAATATCTTAGCACTTTCTCCCATAAATCTCACACCACAAAATACAACCACTTCTTCTTTACAATCTCTAGCAATTTCACTTAAGTAATACGAATCTCCAACTGCATCTGCTAATTCTTGTATTTCTGGTGGTTGATAAAAATGAGCAAGTATTATTGCATTTTTTTCTTTCTTTAGCTCTTTGATTTGATATGTTAAATCTTTATCCATAATTGCACCGCTTTCTATATGTACTAGTGTATATACACCTGTAAATTCATTATATCACTTGACTATTTTTTCTTCAAGAATTTTAGACCTCTTAATATTGTTAAGATATAGACACTTACACTATCAATTAATTTATCATTTTTTTACCTCTATTTAAATTATTTTTTTTGTATTTTTTAATTTTTTGTAGAATATTATCAGAATATTTTTTATATTCTTTCTTGTTATAATATTGAATTTTTTTCCAAATACCTGTATACTAAGTGCATGATTATGTATATGTATTTATTTCTGAAATTATATTAGTTTTAATACTTTATAGAATTTGTAAGTGTTTTAAGTATAAAATCTTATAAAAACTTACACATTCAGACAATATGTATACAGAATCCAAAAAAAATTATAAATGGGGTGATGTTATGACAACATTCTTAATTGGTTTGGCTATTTTACTAATAGGAGGTGCTTTATACGGCGCTTATTGTGAAAAAGTATTTGGCCCAGATGACAGAAAAACACCTGCACTTGCTCAGAGTGATGGAGTAGACTATGTTCCAATGAAAAAATGGAAAAATAGTCTTATTGAGTTGCTTAATATAGCTGGTACAGGACCGATTTTAGGACCTATACAAGGTATTTTATTTGGTCCAATTGCGTTTATACTAATTCCTATTGGTTGTGTATTAGGAGGAGCTTTACATGACTATATGAGTGGAATGATTAGTATAAGAGAAAAAGGAGCACAGATGCCTTCTCTTATCAGCAGATTTTTAGGTAATAAGGTCTTTCAAGTTTATAATATCTTCCTTTGCTTATTAATGCTTTTGGTTGGTGCAGTTTTTATTTATACACCTGGAGATTTGGTAGTTACTCAAATTCTAAATATGAAATCAACTATCAATAATCCAGTCGTTTGGATAGTTTATGGAATCATCTTTGTATATTATTTATGTGCAACACTATTTCCAATTGATAAAATAATAGGAAAAATATATCCAATATTTGGAGCCATTCTACTTTTATCTGCTGCTGGTGTTGGAATTGGAATATTTACACAGGGTTATGACTTAGCCAATTTAAGCCTAGCAAATTGGAAAGGTATCCATCCTAATGGAATTCCTCTTATCCCTACATTCTTTGTTACAGTTGCTTGTGGTATTGTTTCTGGATTCCACTCAACTCAAGCTACTCTTATAGCAAGATCAGTTTCAAATGAAAAAGAAGGTAGAAGCACTTTTTATAATATGATGATTTTGGAAGGTTTAATTGCCATGATTTGGGCGGCAGCTGCTATGGGTATTTACAATAAAGGAATACCTAGTGAATTAATAGGTTCTCCTGATGTAATAGGTTTAGTTGCTAGAGACTTACTTGGTTCTGTTGGTGGTATTATAGCTATAATAGGTGTTATTGTTTTACCAATAACTTCTGGAGATACAGCTTTAAGATCTTTAAGATTAATGCTTGCAGATTATTTCCATTATGACCAAAAAGAAAAGAAACATCGTGTTATATTATCAATCTGTATATTTATTCCTGTTATAGCCATCCTTATATTTGCAAAACTTAGCACTTCTGGATTTAATATATTATGGAGATATTTCTCTTGGAGTAACCAAACTATTGCTATATTCGCCTTTGCTATGATTACAGTTTATCTTATAATAAAAGAAAAAAATTATATCATAAGCTTAATCCCAGGTATGTTTTATTCTTTTGTAATTTCTAGTTATATATTCAATGCTCAAATTGGATTTAACTTAAGTATAAATATATCATATATTTTAGCTACCATTTTTACTGTTTTGTATGCTGTTTTAACTGTATACTATGGCAGAAAACTAAAAAGCAAAACGGATACAAATCTAGCTAGCTAAATATAAATATTATTAGATTTTTATTAAAACTTTTAATTTTAAATAACTCAATAAAAAGAGGCTGTCTCAAAATAGAGATTAGCCTCTTTCTTATTAAATACATTAATAAATAAACATCCACCTTTTATTGGAATATTTATCCTATATATTTAATATAAATAAATAAAAGATTTAAAATAATCTACATTGTTTATATACTCAAAATAATTTTTTGGAGGAATACTTATGAATAATAAATTACATGAACTAGAAAAAAATTTACCAGAAACATCTTGTTCTTTTTGTACACACCTTTCATTGAAGGGGCCTAGCCTAGATTACAGATATGATATTAAATGTGTTATTTCAGATACCAAACCTGATTTTAGAGGATGTTGTGAATATTTTGAGCCAGAATATACAGACTTAAATACAGGAGATTTAGACAATCTATACATAAACTTTCTTGAGACATGCCTTAAGGTAAACTATAATGATTATATTAATTCTATGTACTGGAAGTTGTTTAGAGAAAGAACTTTACTAGAGAACAACTTTAAATGTTCTATATGTGGTTCAACTGAAAATATTGATGTGTATCATATTAATAAAAATTTAGGAAGAGAAACTTCTGAAGATATAATTGTTAAATGTAAGAAATGTAATTGTAAATAAGTGTATAAAATTCAAATAACTTCACATAATAAGTTTAAATAAAAAACTTAGGAGGTTATTTATGAAAAATAATAATTTAAATTGTGATGCTACTAACTGTGCTTATAATACTAGTGGATATTGTTATGCTGGTAGCATAAAAGTAGATGGAATGCAAGCAACTACTACAGGAAATACTTACTGTGCTTCTTTTGAAGACAAATATACATCTGGTATAACTAGTCGTTCTAATGACACTAACCAAGTTGATACAGATAATATTCATTGTGAAGCTGTAAAATGTAAATACAACAAAAATGAACTTTGCAAGGCTGAAAAAGTTCATATAAACTCAGGAAATGCAAGCTGTGAAACTTTTGAAATGAAATAATTTCATTGATACTTAACTATTTAGTATTTATAAAAAATAAAATGGAACCTATAAAACAGATACCTTTTAAAAGATATCTATTATAGGTTCTTTTTTACAATTAAAGCATTATGTATTAGGAAGTAAATGTAATTATAAGTTATCATCTTGAACTAAATTTTACACCAAATATATCCATAAGAAACATAAATATTGGAACTCCAATTAATAATCCCCATACACCTAAATAATGCTCTCCTACAAGTAAAATAATGAAAACAAAACAAACTGGAAGTTTTGTTCTATTTGACATCAACTTAGGATTTAATATATATGTTTCCACTGCATGCACTATACAAATCATGGCCAAAACGCCAAATACTTTTGCTATTCCTCCTATATTAAGGGCTATTACTGTTAATGGAATTAAAGACACTATAACTCCAGCTACTGGAATAAGACCCAAAACAAAAATCATAAGCCCTAAAGCCCATATTTGAGGAAAACCCATAAATCCTAAAAAAATCATAGAAACAATAGAATTTATAAATGCAATCATTACTTGTACTTTCATTACATCACCAAAATTTTTCACAAAACTTTTTCCAAAAAATACAAGAGAATTATAGATGAAAGAAATTTTACTTTCTGCAAGTTTATTTCCAAATTTTTTAATATCATTTTTTTCAAGTAAAAGCAGTAAACTAAGTAAAAAAGCTAGTAATATATTTATCCCAAAACTTCCAACTTTAGTTGCTGCTGATGCTATTAACAATCCTGCCTGTGAAATATATTTATTAAAATCCAACTTTGAAACAATAGGATAAATCTTTGGCCCTAAAGATTGAGCAAATTGATTTACATCAAAATTACTTAAAATCCTGCTTAACTCTGTAAGTTGAACTATAATTATTGGCACAACTGCATAACTAATTAGTACTAATAATATAGCAAATAACGAATATAATACTATAATTATTAATGAATCAGGAACATAGAAAGAAAATAATTTCCTAATTCTTTTTCTTATGGAAACTAATAAATTATAAAAAACAAAAGTCATTATAAATGTTAAAAGCACCATATTTAACATATACCAAAATGTAATTAAAATAATCACTACCACAGATATAGAAACAATCTTATATTTTGAACTATCGGGTGTCAATTCTTTATTATTCTCCACAGCGTAATCCTCCCCAGATTTTTACTACTTAACAATCAAACTTATTACTCTAATTCTAAAATCTAATTAGGAGAACATTAAAAATAATGCATTAATTCTTCCTAATACAACATTAAATTTTAGAGAAGATAATTTTAGATAATACATACTTATATCTAATTCTGCCTACATTATATATTTAAATCATTATTATCTATATCAGATAGTAAATCATATATCTCTGGATATTCAAAAAATAAGCCCTTTTTTAATAATTGTCTTATTTCACCTGTACTTACCCATTTTATATCACTTACTTCTTCTTTTTGTAAAATTGCATTTGATACATCATACTCTTTTTTAACTAAATATACATCCCATAAAGTATCTCCATGAATCATACTTCTAAAAATCTTTATCTCATCTTTGGATATATCAATTCCTATTTCTTCCTTAGCCTCACGAATTGCACCATCTAAACTTTCTTCTCCAGAAACAATACATCCAGTTGTCATCCCCCATATATTTGGCAGTGTCTTTTTATTTTCAGACCTTTTCTGAATTAAAACCTGAAAATTACTATTTACAATCCACACTTCAACTGCTAAATGATAATATCCTTCTTCAATAGAATTATCTCGCTCTATAACATTTCCTGTTTTAATTCCATCAGCATTATACAAATCCCATAATTCCACTTTCAAATCTCCTTACTTTCCTTATAAAGTTAACTAAAATATAGATACATTTTAGTATAATTAATTTTGTTCATTTTTTATTACAATGCTTGATTTACATTTATGTTCATCATTTTTCTTTTCTTTCCACTCTTTTATATCATCTATAATGAATCTATGTTTAAGAGATTTTGTATCAAATTTAAACATTCTAAACACTATTTGTAATACATACCCTAAACCTAAAGCACTTACAAGTGTACCAATTCCTACAGAACCACCTAATAACCAACCAGCAACGAGTGCTAATATTTCAAGAACTGTTCTAACAAGACGTACAGACCTATTAGTTTTTTTCTGAAGAGCAATCATAAGACCATCTCTTGGCCCACTTCCAAGGCAAACTCCTAAATACAAAAAACTAGCTATAGCAGCTAAGATGATTCCTATAACAACCATGAATACTCCTATATAAGTATTACTTGCATGAGGTATCACACCTGAAAATATTACTAAATCAATGAAAATTCCTATAAATGTCATATTTAGCAATGTACCCCATCCTATATTTTCACCAAAAACTGCATCCAATATAACGATTATAACACCTACCAATATGGACGCCTGACCTATAGTTATACCTAATTTTATAGATAAACCTTGATGAAGCACATCCCAAGGCATAAGACCAACATGTGCATTAACCATAAGCACAGAAGAAATTGCAAATATAAAAAAACCTGAAAACAACCTTATCATACTTTTTAAATTAATTTTTCCCATTAAAAATCACTCCTCATAATAATAATAACAATAAATACCAATAAAATATATATATAAGTACAAAGTTTTACAAAATTTTTCATCATTTTAATATAGAATTTCAATTATAAAAAAAGTGGCAATCCATATTTTACACGTCTTCACCTATATTCTAAGCTTTAGTGTAAAAATAGATATACCACTTTTCTAATATTTAAACATTTTTAGTTAATTTAATTAATTTTCACTATAAATTCTAGCTTCTTCTTCTCCATTTAGCACTCTAAGAGTTCCAAAAGCAAGTGATTCTAACTCATTTTCTCCTGCCATAATTTCTACTGGCGCTATAAATTCAACTCTCTTTTTAACCATTGAAGTAAACATTTCAGAATATGCAATTCCACCTGTTATAATTATAGCATCAACTTTTCCATCTACTACAGTTGCTAATTCTCCAATTCCTTTTGCCAATTGATATGCCATTGCCTCATAAATAATTTTGGCTTCTTCGTTTCCTTCTGCTATCATCTTTTCAACTTCTCTAGCATCTACAGTATTTAAATATGAAACTATACCACCTTTACCTCTTATCTTTTTAGTCATTTCTCTTTCTGAGCATTGACCTGAATAACAAGCAGCTACTAATTTTGTAGCAGGAACTCTTCCTGATCTTTCTGGTGAAAATGGCCCTTCATCATCAGATAACATATCAACCATTCTTCCTTTTTCATGAAGATAAATACTTACTCCTCCACCAATATGAGCTACTATTAAGTTTAAACTCTTGTAATCTTTACCTCTATCTTTAGCATATTTTAAAGCCATTGCTCTAGTATTTAGTGCATGCCCTGCACTTGATCTATCCATTCCACAAAGCCCAGATACTCTTGCTATATCTATGAGTTCGTCTACTGCAACAGAATCATAGATATATGAATTTATTCCAAGTGGTTCTGATATTGCATGTGCAACAACTGCTCCTAAATTTGAAGCATGCTCAAGTACTGGTCTATGTTTAAGTACATCAATCATTTCTTCATTTACTAAATATGCCCCTGATTTTACTGGTGGTAAAACTCCACCTCTTCCAACTATTGCACTAAGAGATTTTAAATCTATATTGTTTTCTTCAAGAATACTTAAAACTGCCTCTTTACGCATTTCAAATTGGTCTTGAATTGTATTATATTTTGCAATCTCCTCTGCTGGATGGTCTATCGTCTTCACAAAAATTTGTTCTTCTCCATCATATACTCCTATTTTTGTAGAAGTAGAACCTGGATTTATGGCTAATATTCTATAAGTCATACTTTTCTTCCTTTCGCATTAATTTCTATAGTTTATCTTATATATATTATAAACTATTTGCCAACCATTTCCATACCTTCATGGAAAGCTTTTATATTTAACTCGACAAATTTTGGTTTAACATTTTCACTTATAATTTTTTCCCAGTCAATAGACTCTAGTTCCATAGATTTAACTAGACATCCTAATAAAATAACATTCATTATCTTTGCATTTCCTAATTCTTCAGCTTTATCTGCTGCATTTATCACTTTTGCATTTAATCTATTTAATTCTGCATCTATATCATTTTCTTGATATTCAGCTCCTCCGATTAAAACAGTCATAGAGTCTATTCTATGATTATTTACTAAAGCTTTTCCTTCTGGCTTTAGATAATTAAACCATCTTAAAGCTTCCATCTTTTCAAAAGATACTAAAATGTCTGCTCCTCCAATTTCTATAACTGGAGAATGAACACAATCTCCATATCTAACTTGTGAAGAAACTGAACCTCCTCTTTGGCTCATACCATGTATCTCACTCATTTTTACATCATATCCAGCTTCCATCAATCCCATAGTTAATAATTTACTAGCAAGTATAGTTCCTTGACCTCCTACACCTACCAAAAGTATACTTTTAGTCATATTATTTTTCCTCCTTAACTATTGCTTGTTTTGGACAAACTTGTGAACATACTCCACATCCTACACACTGATTTCTATCTATATTTGATAATTTATTTTCTTTATCAAATGATAGTGCTGGACATCCAGTTTTTAAACATAATTTACATCCTATACACTTATCATGGTCAACCTTACACTTAGTTTTAAATGGATTATTAAACTCTTCTATATCTTCTTTAGAGAATTTTTTAAGTACACATGGCCATCTTGTGATTATTACAGATGGTTCATCTTCTATAGCCAAAGCCCAATCTAATGCTTCATTTACTTCTTTTAGATTATTAGGGTCTATAACTCTTACATGTTCTATTCCACAAGCTTTGACTAATCCTTCTATGTCAACATCTTTAGTTTTATCACCTTGTAAAGTATATCCTGAACCTGGATTTTCTTGATGTCCTGTCATTCCAGTTATTCTATTGTCTAATATTACTGATATAGAATTACCTCTATTGTAAACTACATCTAAAAGACCATTTATTCCTGTATGGAAGAAAGTTGAATCTCCAAGTACACCTACTAATCTCTTTTCATTTCCTTCTTTCATGTTAAGAACTTTTTGAGCACCATGTGCAGTTCCAAAGGCAGAACCCATACAAACAACATAATCTATTCCATTATATGGAGGAGCAAATCCAAGAGTATAACATCCTATATCTCCACCAACTATTAAATTTTTTCTCTTTCCAAGTTCATAGAAGAATCCTCTATGTGGACATCCTGCACAGAAACTTGGTGGTCTTGGTGTTACTAATTCAGTTTTATATTCTATAGTGTCATTTGTTTTTCCAAATATAGCTTTTCTTAAAACATCTGGTGTCATTTCTCCATATGGAGGTATTACATCTTTTCCAATACAATCTATTCCATACGCTTTTATTTGTTCTTCTATAAATGGGTCGTTTTCTTCTATTACATATATTTTATCTACTTTGTCTGCAAATTCTTTTATTTTTTCATAAGGTAATGGATTTGTAAATCCTAACTTCATATATGATGCATTTTTTTCAAATACTTCTTTAGCAAAATTACAACACATACCTGAAGCTATAACACCTATTTTTGTATCATTTATTTCATAGTAGTTTAAGTCAGTTTCATTTGAGAATTTTTTAAGAGTTTCCATTCTCTCTTCAACAACGCCTCTTCTTATTTGAGCATTTGCTGGAACAGTAACCATTTTTTTAGCATTTTTCACATACTCTTTAATTTCAACTTCTTCTCTATCATAACACTCTACTAAACCTTTTGAGTGACAGAGTCTTGTTGTAACTCTATATAAAACTGGTGTATCATATTTTTCACTTACTTCAAAAGCTTCTTTTATCATATCTTTAGCTTCTTGGCTAGTTGATGGTTCAAATAAAGGTATCTTTGCAAACTTTGCATACATTCTATTGTCTTGTTCATTTTGAGATGAATGCATTCCAGGTTCATCTGCAGTAATAAGTACCATACCACCATTTACGCCTGTATATGCATAAGTAAATATTGGATCCGCTGCAACATTTACACCAACATGTTTCATAGAAGCCATAGTTCTTGCTCCTGCAATTGAACCCCCTATAGCAGCCTCAAGTGCTACCTTTTCGTTTGGAGCCCATTCTGCAACTATTGCATCTTTATATGTTGCTAAATTTTCTAGTATTTCTGTACTTGGAGTACCTGGATATGCAGATGCATATTTAACACCAGCCTCATAGGCTCCACGTGCAATTGCCTCATTACCTGTCATCAATTGTTTCATATAAAATTCCCTCCATCTACAATTATTAAATTCATAGTCCACCCAATTTGTTCAATGAAATTAATTATTTATTTTTACTTCTAAACTTTCAAGTGCTTCTTTTATAATACTTGGTGCTTTCTTACATTTTTCTTCTGAAACTGCACAAACTGCAAATCTTAATCCCATCTTCAATGGAATTGCAAATACATTGTGTTTAGTTAATTCTTCACATACTTCTCTTGGATTATCACATGGTATACTTACAAAGAAACCTGCTATATATGGAAGAATTTCTAATCCTACTCTTTCAGCTTCTTTTACAAATACATCTGCTCTTCTAGTCAGCATTTTTTTGTATACTTCTTTTTCCTCCTCATATTCTTTGAATTTTTTAGGGTCATTTACAATATTAGATAGAACTGCCATAGCACTTCTATTGCAATTTGACCAGTTTGCTCTACATGAATGAACACATGAATAATGGAACTCTTCTGCTACATCTTCATTTGAAGATATACAAATTATAGCTCCCATTCTCATTCCATAAGCTGTAAATCCTTTTGACATACTAAAACCAACTAATATAAGAACGTTTTCAGGCAAGTTAGAAAATTTCTTAAAGAATTTTCTACATACATCATCATCACCTGCAAAGTCAATATATGCTGAATCTACGAAAAATATTATCTTTTTGTCTTTATCTTGTGCAACTTCTTTTGATAAGTCTAATATTTTATCCCACTCATCATCTGCAACACTATATCCTGTTGGATTGTGAGCTGGTGTATTTATAATTGTAAAAACTCTTCCTTGTTTTTCTGCTATATTCACAAAATTTTCTTTGAATGAATCAAAATTAAATTTTCTATTTTCATCAAACAATTGGTAGTTTACTACTTTTCTATTAGCTTCTTCAGCTATACTAACATATGGACTCCAAAACCAATCAGATGTTAAAACTTCGTCACCTTCATTTGTATAATTCCATACAGCTAGTTTTATTGCACCACTTCCTCCTGGTGAAGCTAATACTCTTATATGTCCTTCTGGTAAGTAATCTCTAAAAAATACTTTTTTAACTGCTTCTAAGTAGTCTGGCTGACCTTCAAGGGCTGCATATGCACCTATATCACAGTTATCTAATGCTTTATATTCATCATATACAGTTTTCATTGTTATTAATTTTCCTGAGTCATCCATTAGAGCGCCTATTGTTGCATTTATTACATTATCCATACCTAAAGCTTTTTCTGCTGCTTGAGCTCTTCCAGATAAGCTAAATATAACATCATTTTCTTTTGGCCACATTGCATGCTTACCAACCATACTTTGACTCATACCATCACCCCTAAAATTGTATTTACTCTCACATTTATATTAAGCAATTAGCATGCCAACAAATTTAACTTTATGTAAAACTACTTTTGTTTAGAATTCTGATTTTTTTCACTACTAAAATTAAGTGTTTAAGTTATTTTTCTTACAAATCTATGTGCTTGTCTGAAAAAATAAAATTCTACAAAAAAATAATGTTAATTTTTCTTAACATTCGTTTTGAAAAATTAACATCACTTCAAAATAATTTATATGTAATTATGTCAAATATTTTTATTATACTTTTTCCATAGAGATGTTCTACTTATTCCAAGAACTTGTGCAACTTCATTTTTGGAAAGCCCCTGAGCAAAAAGCATGCTTATTATTTTTTCTTCAACATACTTATTTACTTCTTTTATATCTATACTTACCTTACCATCATTTATCTTACTTATATCTATGACTTTATCTGTAGTTTCCATACTTGCTGTTGTTTCAACATTAAATTCTTCTACACTAGAACTAGGTACTACTTCTTTAGCCTTAAAGTTTTGCTCTTTTCTTAATTTAATTTTCCCTGTCACAACATACTTTTGAGCTATTGTTTTTAGCTCTCTAACATTTCCAGGCCAACTATAATTATATAGCGCATTTATCTCATCCTTAGTTAGAGCAAAATTTTCATCTATACTGTTTATTCCATGTAAACCATCATCCTTTAAAACTTCATTTACAAAATTATTAAACAATGGTATTATATCTTCTCTTCTATCTCTTAAAGGAGGGATATTTATCTCTAAACTACTTAATCTATAAAATAAGTCAGCTCTAAATGTACCCATAACTATTTTTTCTGTTAAAGATTCATTGGTAGCTGCTATGATTCTAATATCCAAAGGTATTATGTAGTCAGAGCCAATTCTCATTATTTGTCGCTCCTCTATTACTCTTAATAGTTTTGTCTGAATATTAAATGAGACACTGTTTATTTCATCAAGAAAAAGAGTTCCTCCATGAGCAAGTTCAAATAACCCTCTTTTTCCACCTTTCCTAGCACCTGTAAATGCACCTTCTTCATATCCAAAAAGCTCACTTTCAAGTAAATTTTCTGCTATAGTAGCACAGTTTATAGCCACAAAAGGCCTGTCTTTTCTTTTGCTTATATTATGTATACTATGGGCTATAATTTCTTTACCAGACCCACTTTCTCCATAAAGTAGTGTTGTGTAATCACTTTTCCCAATTTTTTTAGCTTCTTCAATAAATTCCTTTGTTAATTTATCTTTAAATAAAAAATCATCAAAAGTATATCTAGCATATAGACCTTTTTGATTTAAATCAAACCTTATTTTTCTTTCTAAATTTTGTAGCTTAGTTATATCTTGTATTATTCCTAAAACTCCATAAGTGCTATCATCTACTTTTATTAATGTTGTTCTAGTATTAACAATCAAGTTGTTTATATTTCTTATCTTCCTATCTTCTACATCATCTTTCTCATGTAGACAATCTAATAGCCATCCCATTTTTGGAAATATATCTAGAATATATTTATTAAGCGCGCATTTTCTTTCTACTTTAAGCATGTTTTTTGCACTTTCATTGTACAAAATTATACTTCCATTACTATCTATAGCAATTACTCCATCTTTTATGCCATCTAATATATTTCTTAATACTTCATTATTAAATTTTTCCTCGCCTAATGTATCTAATAATTTCTTACAATACTCAACAGCTTCTCTTATAGATTCGTCACTGGCAGTTGCAAATACACTATCAATACCATATTGTCTCGCAAAAGAACACGCTAGACCTCCACCAACTATTACAACTTCATCTTTTTGGTCTATATACTTTACAACCTTACTTCTTATTTCGTATTTAGATTCAAACCATTCTTCAGTTATTTCAGTACTTATGACATTTCTCCAACCAACATAATCAAAAGAAACTTCATTATCTCCAAGTATTAATACTACTTTTTTAGAATATCGCTTTGCCATTTCTATTGCTCTTAGAAGGTCGGTTGATTTCATATTCATGGGTATTACAGGTACACTTACTGTGTCTATTACTAAACTATAACCTCCTCCTCTACCGATTATAGCTTGAGCACCTTTCTCAACAAGTATACGTCCTTGATTTTCCATTAAATCAAGATTAAGTATGTCGATTATTATAGTTCCATTTTCTACATCTTCTCTATATAATTCTTCTATTCTTTCTTTTAATTCAATATCAGAGGCTATAATTCCTATCTTCTTTTGCAATAAAATCACCTCAATTTTAAATTATAGTATATACTGATTTCTACCTGCTTTTTTTGATTTATATAGGTTTTTGTCTGCATCTTCAATTAATATCTCGACATCTTTTCTACTACGACATCTTTTTATACTTACTCCAGCACTTATAGTCACATAGTTTTCTACTTTAGAGTATATATGTTCAATTCCTTCAAATTCAAGAAGTTTAAAAATTCTTTTAATATATATTTCTATCTTATCAATCTCTTCAACATTTATTGATTTTATAGAATCTACTAGTATTAAGATTTCCTCTCCTCCATATCTAATTATGTGTTCAGTAATATCTATAAATACATTTTTTATAATGTCAGTTACTTTAATTATAACTTTATCTCCTGCTGGATGACCATAGTTATCATTATAGCTTTTAAAATAATCTATATCAATCAATATTGCCATCATATTTTTATCTCTATCTTCATTGAATAAATTCAATTGTTGTTCTAAGTATCTTCTATTATATAGTCGAGTTAGTCCATCAGTTAGAATATCATTTTCCAATTTCTTATTATTATCTACAAGTAATCTTAAACTTTCTTGTTTTTGTCTTAATTCATATTGTTTATGAATACCTTGTGATGTTTTATAAGAATTGTTTTTTTCCCACTTATCTGAATACCAATCCATACTTTTATAATATTCAATTGCTAGTTTGAACTCTTTTTTCAATTCATATCCTTTTGCTATTAGGCCATAAAATATCGACAGTTTTTTAGGATTTAATGAACTTTTTTTAACTAAGTTTAAACCTTTCAAATAATATCTTATTCCTTCATCTACATTGTTAAATTTTATATATAAATCTCCATATAACTTATAAATATAATCTAATTTAGAATTATATATAAAAACATCTCCAAAACTTTTATATATGTTTTTTGATAAAATCAAATATGCATTTACTCTTTCAAAATTACAAGTATCTTTCTTTAACTCTATTTCGGCTGAATATAAAAATATGAATGAGTACAAATAATCTTTATATACGCCTTCAACAACATCCATCAGTTCTATAGTTTTTTCTAAAACAACTTCTGCTTCTTTATTCATATCTTCTTTTAAATATGCCCATATAAGGTCTATTTTTATTGCTACTCTTTCAGTTGAACATACTGAATTATTATTATGTGCAACATCTAGTGCATTTTTTATATACTTTATGGCTTCTCTGTTATTCCCACTTTCTAAATAACAAAGGCTTATTATACATTTGCAAAAAGCTTCTATAGAATATAGATTATTTTCCTGGGCTAATCTTAGACATTCAATCAAATACTCCATACTTTTTATAAAGTTGTTAAATAAGTATAGATATACCCTACCAAATATATAATTTGCTCTACTTACAAGAACTTTATTTTTTAATTTTTTAAAAAAGGATACTTCCTCTACTAATAGTACTACTTCAGATTTAGTTTTATATAGTGCACTTATTTCTACACATAAACTCATATTAAACAAAACCAATAATTCATTCAAACGTTGTTGTTTTATAATTTTTTTGGCTAAAAAATAAAAATGATTTGCTTTATCGTATTTTTTTATAGAAATAGCAGATAGAGTAAGATAAATATAAATCTTAGATATTATATCTGCATCATCTTTTAGTGATAATTGTTTAATATCTTTTAGTGAAACTATCAAATAATTATACGATGCTTCTCTATCTTTTTTTACATAGTTTATTAGACTAATTAAATATAAAATATAGACTCTATCTTTAGCATCTATTTTTGTATTTAAAAGGTCTTTGTGATAATCCAAGATGTAGTTTAAATCGGTCAAATTCAGATAGAACTTAGTCAACATATCATATTCTATCTTTTTTATATTTCTCTTTAAATCTTCTATTAAACTCCCTTTCAAGTAAATCACCAATCCTATTTCAAGAGTTAAAAATTCTTAAAATCATAATAATGCAAACATCTATTTCTTCCAGTTTGTTTTGCTTTGTATAAGGCTTTATCCGCATTTTCAATTATTTCACTTATATCTATACTACTATTTTTACAAGTATCAATACCAATACTAATCGTCAAATCATCATTTAAGAATTTTTTTACAACCTTACATAACTTTTTTCCAAATACTTTGCTTTTTCTATAATCTTTGCATATAGACAATATTAAAAATTCCTCTCCTCCATACCTTATAACAGACATGTCCTCTTTTAAATATTTTTTTATTATCATAGTTATATTTTTAAGAGCAATATCTCCATTATAATGACCATGAGTGTCATTGTATTCCTTAAAATAATCTACATCTATCATAAATGCAGAACTGTACTCACTAATCTCTTGTTTTTCTAAGAAATTATTTAAATATGCTCTATTATAAGCATTTGTCAAAGGGTCGATGTATTTTTTCTTATCTAAATCGAGTTTTATTTTTTTCATATTATTTATTTCTTTTTCGATATGTTCATGTCTATAATTTAAGGAGTCTATATAATTTCTATTCCTAGCTTTCATATACATCTGTTTTAACTCATAGTACATTTTAAAGTATCTCATACTCATTTCATAATCTTGTATCTTCTCAAAACACATGTGTATAGTTTTATATGCTTCTTTCACATAATTATAATTTTTAGCTTCTTTAGCCTTTTCAAGAAGTTTTTTGCTTGTAATCAAGGACTTTTCATAATCTTCAAATATATAATATATATTAATCTGATGATAAATCACTTCTAAATCATATATTATATACTCTTCTACATTATTTATGTTATTTAATAAACTTTTAGCCCGATTTAAATAACAAGTTGATTTCTCAAATGATTTTTCATTACTTTCTGCATAGTACATAGCTAGATTTATACATAAGTCTAATTTTTCTACTTCTTTTAAATCTTGATTCTTAAATTTTTCCAAATATACTTCAGATTTTGCTAAATTATTTATAGCACCTGAATAGTCTTTAGTTTTTATTAATAATTTAGTTATGTTATTTGATGCTCTATACTTTTGAATTATATTTACGTTTGTATATTTCTTATTCTTTATTACTTCATTAAAGTATCCTCTTGCTCCTTCATAATTTTCAAATGAACATTCACATTCCCCTAGCTTTATATCGCATAGTGAGCATACTTCTATATCTTTTGATAACTCTGCATATTTTCTTGCTTTTAAGAAATTCATTTTAGCAATTAATGCATCATCTAAAAACAAAAAATATATCTTACCAATTATAAAAAAATATATTTTTTTACAATTAAAATCATTAGTTTCTTTTACTTTTATATATAAGTCTTCTATTTCCTTAATTATTATAGAAGAATCAATACATTTACTTGCTTTAATATAAATCAATTGAGATTCAAAGATAATTTCTTCCACTAAAAAATTGCTCCCCTTACAAATAAGATTAAATTTATCTATATATAGATCTGCTCTATTTACATCTTCATTCTTTAAACTTAAAATGGCTATTTGTGAATAAAATCGTGCTAAAAACACATAATCTTTAGGTAAGTATTGTTCAATATATTTACAGGAAATCAAAATATACTTTTTCATTTTTTCACTAAATCCTTGAATACCATACAGTAAAGCTAGCAAAAAATTTAATTTTAATAACATTAAACTACTTTGTTCAGTTTTGTAGGAATTAATTGAATTGTTAATTTCATCAATTCTTTTTTCAAAAAAGTTATCATTATTTAATAGTTTTTCATTCAAGGTCAGCTTAAACATTGAATCTAAAATTATACTATCTATATCTTCCAAATATTTATTATATATTGTAACCCACCTCCGACTTTCATTATCTCATAAATTTAGTAATTTTCCATACTATTTTTAAAAAAAGTCGGTGTCTTAATTTAGAAATTTCTCCTAAATTAAGACATAAATTACACTAAACTATACAATTTTCTATTTGAATTATATAATCTTGACAATTTTCGCAAATTATCACACTTACAATGTAACTATTATCAACTTTATTTGCTCTTGATAATTTATTAAAAGACATCCCTTTATAATCACTAGATATATTACTTATTACATATTTTCCATCCTTACTAAAAATATAAAAATGATATTCTAAAAACGGAAAGAATTTTTTCTTTTCTTTTACACCCTCCAAGCATAATGGGCATGCTTCTTGATAGTATTCTATATCAAAATCAACATCTTCTGATTCATTAAGTATCTCAATTATTTTTGGAATGCTTATTTCTTGAATTGGACTTTCTTCATCATTTATTAAAGCACTGCAATTATCTTCTTTTAATAAATATTCCTTGTCTTCATATATAAACTTGTACAAACTCATATTATATCCTCCTAATAATTATTAATCTCCCAAGTTATTCTACCACTTAAACATTCTTAATAAAAGTAATTGTTATATAATTTTATAATATTTCTTATTAAGTAAGTTATATACATATATTGTATACATATAATTTACTTAATTATCTTAAAACCCAACTTTACGTTTTGAACATCCAGTTTTTCAAAACCTATTGTCAAAATTCACTTTACCTATTAATATAAGTATATGAATACAGAGATTGGATATAGATGTAACACACTTAACTATTTTATAAGATACGATTTAGTATCAAATTTTATATATTGTATAGGGGGAGATACAGATGTATAAAGATAAAAGTGATGAATGTATACACTTAATGACTGCATATATTGATAGCATAAGTGGATATTATTCATTTATAGACACACAATTAGATGACTTTATGGTGAAGTATGGTGAAAACATTGTTGATTCAAATTTACATAGCATAATGATGTTGCTTTGTAAATGGGGATTAGCCTAACATTTCGAGCAACTTTTTTGTATATTGTATTCTATATTATTTATTCATTGATAAAAAAGAAATTGACATAAATTTAAAGGCTATATATAGATTAAAAAAATCTATATATGGCCTTTTTGAATTTTAATAAATATCCTATATATATACTATATCAACAAAAACAATTTAAGTTTATTTATCTAATATGCTATAATTTACTTACCTACAATAATAAAAATATCTAATATGTATTATTCAGTTTAACTAATCACAATATCATCTCTTCATTTACAATTAAGATATTTTCAATATAGTAATACTCAATTTTAATATAATGAAAAGGAGAATTTGATATGAACTATAATGAATTATTAGAATCTGCTAGAGATAACTTTAATGGAAAATGTAAAGTCTGTAAGATTTGTAATGGATTAGCTTGTGCTGGAAATGTTCCTGGCATGGGAGGAAAAGGAAGTGGCTCTTCTTTTATAGAAAATAGAAGAAGCTTGGAAAGAGTAAAAATAAATATGAGAGTAATACATAATGTTTCAAATCCAGATACTACTATCGAGTTATTTGGTAAAAAAATGAGTGCTCCTATATTTGCTGCACCTGTATCAGGTACTATGTTAAATATGGGTGGTAAGATTTCTGAAAAAGAATACATAGAACCTGTTGTTAGAGGTTGCTCTAACTCTGGAATCTATGCCATGGTTGGAGATACCAATGTAGATACTTTTTTATTGGATAATTTAGACGTTTTAAAAGATAATGCTGGAGATGGAATTGTATTTATAAAGCCTTGGAAAAATTCAAAGATAATAGAAAAAATTAGATTATCTGAAGAGGCTGGTGCTTTTGCAGTTGGTGTAGACCTTGATGCTTGTGGATTAATTAATAATCAGCTTCAAGAAAATCCTTTTTCACCTAAGACAGTTGAAGAGATTAGAGAGTTGGTTGAAGCGACTAAATTGCCTTTTATAATAAAAGGGATTATGACTGTGGATGATGCTTTGATGGCTGTAGAGTCTGGAGCTAGTGCTATTGTTGTTTCAAATCATGGTGGAAGAGTGCTTGATTACACGCCTGGTACTTGTGAGGTGCTTCCAGATATAGCTAAGGTTGTAAAAGGAAAGATAACTATACTTGCTGATGGTGGTGTTAGAACTGGTGTTGATGTGGTTAAGATGTTAGGTTTGGGTGCTGATGCTGTTTTGATGGGAAGACCTTTTGTTACTGCTTCTTTTGGTGGAGGTCTTGATGGTGTTGAGTTTTTTATAGATAAGGTTAGGAATGAGTTATGTGAGACTATGATTTTGACTGGTTGTCAAGAGGTTAAGGATATTGATGGTAGGGTTATATGGAAGTGATTGTAAAATAGTTTTATAGCATATATATTTAAATAGTATATTATTTCACATGTAAAAATAGTGTCTCATTTAAATTAAAAAATTACATTGAGACACTATTTAATATGTTTTTTAGATTTTAATCCTATGAAAGAGTAGGGTCAGTTAGTCTACCCAACTTATCCCAAGTAGCTGGTCCAACTACTCCATCTGCAGATAAACCGTATTTTTTTTGGAAACGTACAATTGTATTATATGTATCGCTTCCAAAAACACTATCTATACTTAAACCATAACCAAGTAAAGATAACATAATTTGTGCAGCTTTAACTTCTTTTCCACTATCATCTTTACGTATAACTTTTGTTGTACTTATAGTCAGATATTCATTACCCATAATTGTTATAGTTTTAGCATCTATGTTATAAGAAACAGTATAACGTGCATAAACACCTTTACTATTATCATCATTCATTAGATTAGCCGATTCTGGAACAAATATCTCATCATCTGGCTTAGGTTCTATATTTGCATCTTCACAATTCTGTTTATGTTCATCTCTTATTTCTTGTGGCGCATTTTCATATGTATATATGTATCCAGAAAGAGTAAAAGAATCTATATTTTTCTCTGAAACAACTTCCTTACTTCCTCCTTTACCTGTGTCAGCAAATGCTACACTTGTAAAAGTAAGCATTAAACAACACATAATCGCTAATGTTTTTTTTGATTTTTTTAACATAAAATCCTCCTTGTAATTATTTTATTAATTGATTGTAATCTTTTATATTCATTTCTATTATGTCATAGTCTCTAGGTATTTTACCTTGTAATTTGCATTTATCTTCATAAAATTTTCTAATTTTACTTGGCGCATCTTTATAATAAATATCTATAATTTTATCAGTCTTCTTATTCAATAAAAATTCATTAATCTTGTTATTCATTCCATTATTACTCTCATCAATTTTAATCTGAGCATCAACTTCAATAAAAGATGTTATCGAAGTCATAAATACCAAAATAGCAATTAGTATTCCACTTCTACCTTTCTTCTTAACAATACTATTTAGTCTTTTTTCTAAATTTGTCTTACTAAACTCTGTTGTCAAAATTCCACTCTGATAATTTTTACTTAACTTAATTGACTTTATAAGTGCTAATGCATATTCTTTCTTCTCTTTTAAAGAACAGTCATTCAAAACACTTTCATCACAACATAATTCACAATCGATATTTACTCTATTGCTCATTATATAAACAAGTGGATTAAACCAATATATTATTTTCACAAATAACACTGCAAACTTTATTAAAAGATCTTTGTTTTTAAAGTGCATCAATTCATGTCTTAAAATCCAATTTAACTCATCCTTACTATAAGGATAATCTGGTAAAAATATGTACGATTTAAATAATCCCATACCTGCTGGACTTATCAGTTCATCAGAACCTCTTAATTCAATTTTCTTTCTTATTTTTAATTCTTTCAGTAAATCCTTATACATACAGTTAACATCATCATCTTCTATATCATAAGATACATCAACAACAAGATTTTTAAATTTTGTATATTTTACAAAAGTATATACTGCAATAACTATAGCGACAAATATCCATAAACAAGCTAAATACAACATAAAATTATTATCTGTAGGAACAGTGATTTCTGTAATATTATTTCCTACTACATTATTACTTTTTGATTCTTTTACTTCATACACTATTGTATAATTAAAAAGAAAAAGCAACATTCTAAAGACTATTACTAACCAAATATAATAATTGAACTTTTTACTAAAATTCTTAAATAAATATCTTTTCAAAAATAATAATAGACAAATACCAAGACTACATACAATAGTTGTCTGTATAAGATTTTCAAAAACTTGTATCATATAACTATTCATCCTTTAAATTATCAAAGTAATTTTCTAGAAAATCCAGCTTATTTTTATCTATAGCTTCATCCTCATGTAAAGCTGAAATTAAACTTACCAAAGAATCATTATGTATATTACTTAGGAAATCCTTTGTCTCAAAGTTTAAGTATTCCTGTTGCTTAACCACTATTGTGTAATGTGTATATCTATCTATTTTTTGAGCATATAAGAATTCTTTTTTTACTAGTCTTGATAAAAGTGTCAGTGTTGTGGTTTGTTTCCATCCATATTCTTGCTCCATTGCTTCAATAACATCTTTTGATGTCACTGTAGCATCTACTCTCCAAATAAATTTCATTACTTTTAGTTCTGCTTGTGGTATTTTTTTTATCATGATTTACACCTCCCCCAAAACTCTTTCTAACATAATTCTACAACAAGAGAATTTTTTAGTCAAATACTTTATGAAAAAATTGTGAATTTTTACATTTTATGTTAATTTTCTAATCTTTTTTAAAATATTATAAGTTAGATTTAATAATACAATTCATTAAATTTTTTATTATATTATTAATAACGACAATATATTAATATTTTTTATCTTGAGTAGTACCTAATTATGAATATTCTTTTTTACATGCAAAGAACATTATAATACTTTTTGGGGAAATAAACTAGACTAATCTTTAAATCGCTTTTGATATTAAATTTTTATGTATATTTTTTAAAAAGCTTTTGTTTCAAAGCTAAAATACTTTCTTTGTTTTATTACCACACTATAGTGTAAGTCAATTTATGCATAAATAAATTCTATCTCAATAGAGTCTTATATGCAAGAGAATTAAAGCAAACCTTTTCATCCAATTTTTACCATATAAGTTTTTTAAAATTCTTCTTTTTTCATATCCTATCGTTTCCTAAAGCTTTTTCTAGCCTAAGTCAATAATAGGCACCTTTTAACAAACAACCACATAGAAGTATTTCCATATAATTTATGCATTCGTTTTATTTTTTTAAGCAAAATTTATTTCATAATTTAAAATCTTTTTTATTTTCTCATAATAATATTGAATAATGGATTATATTCTAGTATTATATAGGTGTAGAATAAAACTAAATCGGCAAAACTAGAGAAATTTAGTGACGCAAAGCTATAGGGACTAAGACTTATAAAGTATCTTATGAGTTATGTCAGCCAGTTGCCAAAAAGATATTTTCTTTTTGTTTTTATGAAAGTTTTTTAGGGGGATGTAAAATGTTTATAGAGAAAATAGATACGTGTACACATGTATTAACTGCTTATATTAGTAGTTCACATGATTATTGTAATTTTATAGATACACAGCTAGATGATTTTATGCTAGAGTACGGAGAAAATGTAGTAGAATCATATTTATATCAAGTGATGGTCTTGGTAAATAAGTATAATTAGATAGATTTTATTTTCTAGAAAATCCTTTTTAGTTTTATCTACTTTTAAATAATCTTATAATAAATGATACGAATTTAATTCAAATATATTTCTTTTTTGTATTATAATCGTTATGGTTTTATTTTTTATAAAATCCAATAGGATAAAAATACAAAATAATATCAAAAACAAAAAAAGAAACTACAATCTATTGCTCTAGAGTGAATTTTCATAATCAATCATAGTAAGTTATTTTTTATAACACTCAATTTTTATATCAAGCTAAAAATCGCTCTTTCACAGAGTGACTTTTTACTTTTTGAGAAATAATATATATTTCTTAAGAAAGAATAAATGTATATAAATCTAGCTCTTAAAATAACACTCTAAATAAAAATTCCCTCATTTCTCCAGTTCATTTCTTATTAATAGATTGACTGTAGAATATAAAACTATAAATATTTTCAAGAATATATAAAATAATTTGCCACCAAATTACAACTTACTAGTAGCAATATGGTGACAAATCAAACTTTTGTTATATTCTATATATTGGAAACACTAGTTTTTTTATTTTTTAATCAATTTCTGACTTAAATGGAGTGTCATCAGCTTTTGCTATTCTGTATTCTTTATCAGTTATATAACCAAGTTCATGCATTTTGTACAACACAGTCAACTGTCTCTTTTTAGCCTCTCCATGGTCAATATACCTCGCAGGATTATTGGTCATCCCCGCAAGCATAGCACACTCAGCTAGGTTTAACTCTCCAACTTTTTTACCAAAATACACTTCAGCTCCTTTTGCAGCTCCATATGCATTTTTTCCTAGGTACATATTATTTAGATACGCTTCAAGGATTTCATCTTTACTCATAATCTTATTCATCTGCTTTGCATTATACATATCCCTTATTTTTCTCTTCATAGTTTTATCATCACTTGTAAGCAGATTTTTTGAAACTTGCATATCTATAGTACTTCCACCTTGTGTTGTGTCTGTAAACACATTATTAAGTACTGACCTAGCTAAAGAAATAACATCTACTCCTTTATGCTTATAAAATCTCTCATCTTCTATTGAAACTATAGCCTGTTTTAAGTCCTTTGGCATTTGTTTTATACTGACAACCTCACTACTTATATATTTAGACTTAATTAATTTTTTAGTGACTTCAGGTGAACCTTTTATAGCTGAAACTGTAAAAATTGCACCTGCCACTGAAAATATAATAAGTGCCACTAACATAACAGATAATAATGCTCTAGCTATTTTAATTCTCTTTTGCTTTCTTCTTTTTTTGCTTTTTAATTTTCTATCTCTTTGCTTGTACTCAACTCTTCGTCTATCTCTCTGACTATAATCTGTATTTAAAGGTCTTACATTATCTCTTGTAAAACTATCTCTTTTTATAATATTTTGTGAATCTACCTTTTCACTCATTCTTTTACTAGAGGCTGTCTGAGAATTTTTATTTTTTTTACTTGTTGAAGTATAAGAATGTTTAGATTTTTTATTACTATCTTTATTATTACTAACTTTTTTACGTCTTATTTTATTATTATCATCATCATTGTAATAACCCATTTTAGTCTCCCTTCTTTATATAAGGTACATTATACATTGTTCCACAAAATAAATCAAAGAACAAAATTGTAAGTTTAAGGGTCAATTTTATAAAGGATATTTTCACTAATTTTCTCTATATTTGCGATTAATATTCATCTTTTATTTTTAAAAATAGCTTTGCAGTTGCTAAAGTGTCACTATCAGCTCTATGAGCATTTATATTCTCTATATTATAATAAGCACAAGCTGTTTCAAGCTTCTTATTTTTTCCTTTATAACTTTTACATTTTTTTAATAATTCTAGTGTACATATATAATTATTTATTGGCTCTAAATCCAACTTTCTAAGATAGTAATTTAAAAACTTTAAATCAAATTTTGCATTATGTGCAATTATAGTTCTATCACCTATGTATTTTCTAAATCTAGGTAAAACCAACTCTAAAGACTCCTCTTTTTCTACCATTTCATTACTTATGTGTGTCAATTCCGTTATAAATGAAGAGATTATACCCTTAGGTTTTATTAACCTTGAATAGTTTTTTACAATTTCGTCATTTTTTATTTCTGTTACACCTATCTCTATTATTTCACAACCTTTATATGGATCTAATCCTGTAGTTTCTAAATCTACAACTACATATTCTCTCATGTCTCTTCTCCTTATTATCAAATGGATATATTTATATTCTATATTTATGCAATATACTAATCAATACTTAATTTTATATGATATATGAAATTTTTACAAATTTTACTAAATATACAGCAGATATTCCATTATAAATAAAGATTATTTTACTATAATAATTAAATTTTTATCTTATTATCATTTAATCTATTTTGATAAACATCATTATTTAATTTTTTATTGCTTAATTCTTTAAAATCTAAACTTTTACATTGTTCATCATTTTCCCATATTCCTGCCTGCTTATTTCCATCACTTTTATATAATACACCTTTGCCATTTTTCTTATTATCTAAGAAATAACCTTTATATATATCATTATTTGGATAAGTTAATTTTCCTAGACCATTTTTAAAACCATCTTTAAATTCCCCTGTATATATTGAACCATCTTTATAAGTATATTTACCTATTCCATGCATCTTATCATCTTTCCATAACCCTTCATACCTTTCCTTACTTGAAAAAATATATGTTCCAAATCCATTTTTCTTCCCATCAATAAACTCTCCTTTATATAAGTCTCCATTATCATATTTGAATACTTTTTCTCCCTTTAATTTCTTATCAATATTCTTATTTTTATCGCTATTTCTATCTTGTGTATATGTTTTTTCTCTCCTTGTCTCAATTAAATCTCTATCATAACGAAAACCTTTTTTTGACTTATTTTTTATACTAGTTTTTTTCTTATTAATAAAAACTCTAGCTAATTGAATAAATATAAATGCAGATGATAAACATATAAACACACATACTATTGTTCTAAAATAACTAGTTATATTTTCCATAAAAATCACCCTTTTACTATAAAAATTTATTTAAAATACCTAATATAATATATATTTTTATTAGTTGGCATTTATACTTTTAAGACTATATATTAAGTAAATCTCACTTTAAAAGAATCTCTCTTAAAATAAACTAAGTACAATAAACACAGATAATTAATAGATACGTATGAAATATCCTTGAATACTTCATATAAATATTTCTATACAAAGAAATAAAAAAGATGAACCCCAAAAAACAGAGTTCATCTTTTAATAAAAAAATATCTATTTAATAGTAATTAAAAGAAAATACCTATTTACTATTAAAAATATTTTTTAATTTATTTTATCTATTCTTTTATAAGAACTTTTACAACTTCTGATATATACATAGTATGATAATCTTTCTTTGGATACCACTTTTCATCATTTTCTTTAGCATCAAAGTTTTCTGGTGGCATTGTATCATGATATAATTTTTTACAAACCATAATCATATTAGCTTCTTCAAAGGCTACTGTATCATCTATAAAATATGGTGTAAGTCCTGCTTTTTCTACTTTATTTGTATCTCTACCAGAAATAGTACCACAAATATTTAAAGCTTCTCTGTATTTTTCATCAAAAAATGCAATTGTAAATGTGTCATTATTATCTACAAACTCTTTTGTATATCTCTGTGGTCTTATGTAAGTTGTTACAACATTTTTACTCCAATACACTCCAACACCACCCCAGCTTGCAGTCATTGTGTTAAATTTAGCTGAGTTTCCTGCTGTTATAAGTAACCACTCTTTACCAATTTTAGTGAATGGATTAAACTGTAGTTCTTCAATTTTTACTTCTTTAAATCCCATAACATCATCCTACCCTTCATCTTTTAATAAATAAGTCATTTGTTAAAAATTTAAATATATGCACTTTTATAATACAGCTTTCAAGATTATTTTCCATATTCATGTAAATTATAATACAACAAATCAATTACTTTCGCAAGAAGTAGTTTTTATATTTTTTAATCATAAAATGTCAATAAAATATATTAATTATAAAATATATAATACATTTATTAAATTTAGAATACTATAATATTAAAAATGTAGAAAGTATATACACTTTCTACACTTATTACTATTTTATATATTTTTATAGTAGTTTAGTTCCATTTAAATCTAGTTTTGTTCAAAAACTATCATAATCACCAAATTTTGTTCTATTAATTGTAACTTTTTATACTTTATTAATAACATTTAAGTTATTATTCTTATCAATATATATTTTCTCACTATCTAAATCTTCATCAAACATCTTTATTATATTTTCTATTTCGTTTTTGTATTCATCTTCATGTACTCTATAAAGCATTAAATCTTCTAATAAATCTTTTATATCAAAATACACATCTTCTAATAAATAAAAATATCCATCTTCTATATTCTTTAATTTATCTATAGTATCCAATTTTTTATCTATATCTTTTATAACTTCTATGTTTTGTATGTTTATATTTATAATTGTCAATAAGTACATTCTCACAGTTTTTATTATCTCAATAGAAAAATCTACAATATCATAATTTCCTTCTTTTTTATAAAGTGATTCTTTAAATTTATCAAAACAATCATTTAAATCTGGATTTATGTTATTAAATGGAGGTCTTATTATATCTAGCATTATTAAAAGATTTTGTATATCTACATTATTTGTAATTGCCTCATCCAAAATAAATAAATTATATGCATCATTTAATGGGTCATGTGCATCTCCACTAAACTCTAAGTTAGCAAATTCAAGTAAATTTTTTAGTGATATATAGTTCATACATTTTATACCACACTCTATATATTTCTCTTTTATATCCACAAATAACTCTCTAATGTTGTTTACGAACCTTGGATGATTGTTTTTTTTAGAACTTCTCATATCAGTGTTATTGAAACATGTTAAATCTAAATTACCAAAAGTATATATTCCTTCAATCTCAGAAAATATGCCTAACCACTTTTTAAACTTTCTCATGACCTCTTCATAGCTTGGTGCATACTTTAATTCTTCTGAAGATATATGAGTCAACTCTTGTATATGAGGATACAACTGGGCATTACTTACTGGCTTTATTAAAGATTTAAACTTATCAATATTTTTTGTCTTTTCATCATACATAACTGCTCCAATTGCAATTATATCTGAATTTAATATATCTCTCTTTGATTTAGAATTTGGCATATTCATCTCAAAATCTATATATACTCTCTTCAATATAAACACCCTTTCCAATTGTTTATAGTGATTCTTTTAATTACTTTTATTCATAATTTTCTAAGAAAGAATGTTTCTCCCCATCTTTTTGCCACCCTAGTACCGAATCAAGATTTACGTTTTCTGCTGCTTTAAATATGGATTTTTCTACATTTTTAAAATTTGGCTCTAAACTTTTTATTAAATCTTTTATTTCATATCTTTTATTTCCAGTTTTTTTAGCAGCAACCATGCACGCACAATTTAAAGGCCATATACCACTATTTTGGATAAATCTTATAATGTGTTCTTCTCTTATATAGTAAAGTGGTCTTATAATTTTTATTCCTTCAAAATTAGTAGAATTAAGCTTAGGAAGCATAGTTTTAAAATTTCCTGCACACAACAAATTAAGCATAGTTGTTTCTATTACATCATCATAATGATGACCTAATGCAAGTTTATTACACCCCAATTCTTCTGCTTTTGAATATAATGCTCCTCTTCTCATTCTTGCACACATATAACATGGATAATCTTTTGCAATTTCATCAGCTATTTCAAATATTCTTGAATCAAATAAATGTATTGGAATATTTAAATACTCACAATTATCTATAAGTAATTGCCTTATATTTGCATGATATCCAGGGTCCATAGCAATAAATTCAACATCAAAATTAACTTGTCCATGTCTCTTTAATTCTTGAAACATTTTAGCCATAAGAATACTATCTTTTCCTCCAGATATTGCTACAGCTATTTTATCCCCTTCTTCAACTAGTTTATAATCTCTTATTGCCTTTATAAACTTAGACCATAAATGTTTTCTATATTTTTTTATAATACTTTTTTCTATATCCCTTAGTGAAAGTCTTTCCTCAAAAGGAACTATAATTTCACAGCCTTTTCCTGATAGCTCACTCATTTAATCACCTCGTATATTTATGTTAATAATATTTTACAAAAAAGTCTACATACTTCTATAAAATACTATAGTTTTACTTTAATTTTAATAAATACTTTATAGTTTACAATAACACATAAACTTATAATAACATAAATAAAGCCTTTCTTTTATTATCTTTTTTATTTTTCTCATTTAATATTTTATTATGAGTAACGATTTTTAAATGTATGAATATTATACACTAGATAGACTTACCTATCTATTTACAACAAGGAGGTTTTCATCTTGGAAAATAAAACTAGAGATATTAAAAAAAATTGTGGTTCATCTTTGGCTAGACCATATATTAATAATCAAATTTTCACAGAAATGTACTGCCTTTCTGATGCATTAAAATTTGGAACTATATTTCCAGAACTAAATTTATTAGAATCTGAAATGTACAACAAAGAATTATATGCTAAGCCAAAAAAATTAAGAGGAGGTAGAAGATAATGAAAGATTCATCTAGAGCTGAACTTATGAGAAAAATTCAGGAAACATCTTTTGCATGTGTTGATATGAACTTATATTTAGACACTCATCCTGATGATAAAAATGCTATCAACACTTACAATTCATTATGTAACCAATTTGCACAGGCTAGATATGCTTACGAAAATAAATATGGTCCTTTAACTAACTTTGGGTATGCTCCAAGTAGATGCCCTTGGCAATGGGCTGAGCAACCTTGGCCTTGGGACAGAGAATTTAATTATTAGACATCAAGTATTGGAGGATTGAAAATTCATGTGGATATATCAAAAAACTTTACAACACCCAGTTAATATAAAAACTTGTGACCCAAGAATGGCTAAGTTTCTTATAACTCAATTTGGAGGACCAAATGGAGAGCTTGCTGCATCTTTAAGATATTTAAGTCAAAGATATACAATGCCTACTGGTAATATGCGTGCACTTTTAACAGATATTGGTACAGAAGAACTAGCTCACGTTGAGCTTATATGTACTATGGTTTATCAGTTAACTTCTGATGTAAGCCCAGAAGAATTAAAAGCTGCTGGTCTTGGCTCAAACTATGCACAAAATGGATATGGAATTTATCCAACAGATTCAAATGGGGTTCCATTTGATGTAAGACCTATCGCAGTTATGTCAAATCCTGTAACTGATTTACATGAAGATATGGCTGCTGAACAAAAAGCACTTGCAACATATTATCAACTTATAAACTTAACAGATGATGTTGATGTTATAAACGTACTAAAATTCTTAGGTCAAAGAGAAATAATTCACTATCAAAGATTTGGTGAAGCTTTAATGGATGCTTATGAATTAGAGGAATGTCAAAAAATATTCTAAAATTCTTCTTTATATATAAAACTACAATTATTTACTAATTTACTAACTTACTTTTTCGCTTAAATTAGCTTAAAAATATAAAAAACTATAAAGAACTGTCCATTTTCTATACGCAGATAGAACAAATAAACAACAAAAAGCAGGTACTGAATCAACAGTAATAATAGATAGTAATCTACAATACTATTGACACCATACCTGCTTTTATTTTATAAGCAATAAAGAAATATCTATTTATAAAGTTTTATCATTAAATTTAAATGATTATAAAACTCTTCTTGCATTTACATATCTACTTGAATAGTAACTACTATTTATATTAGATATTGTTACCTTTTTTGATGAACCTGAAGATGCGTGTATCATCTCTCCATTTCCCATATATATTCCAACATGACTTACAGAGCCATTATTTGAACCTTGTGTATCAAAGAATATTAAATCTCCGCTTCTAAGGTCTCCTCTATTTACATATGCTCCATACTTACTTTGGTCTCTAGATACTCTTGGTATACTAACTCCAGCAGATTTTTTCATAACGTATTGTGTGAATCCAGAACAGTCAAAACTATTTGGACCTTCTGCTCCCCATACATATGGTTTTCCAAGTAGTGTCTTTGCAAAGCCTATTACACTATCAGCTCCCTGACTTGGAGAATTAGTTGAATCGGATGGAGTTGAAGTATCAACAGAACCTTTTTCTGCAAGATATTGACTTGATACATATCCTGTTTGGTCATCATGATTTACTTTTGTCCATCCACCATCTTCTGAGATACTTCCAACTTCAGTACCATAACTTAACGTAGCCACTTTAGAGTGTCCTGTTCCTGGTCCTGTTCTAAGGTTTAATGATTTTGCTGTTACAACTTTTGTATCCTTTACAATATCACTTGAACTGCTTCCATCATTTCCATTTGCAGAATCACTTAAGTTAGTTCCTAAGTATTTACTTGAAACATAACCAACTCTACCATTAGAACTTATTTTTGACCATCCATTTGATTCAGATATGTATCCAACTTCAGTACCATATCCCAAAGTAGATATTTTAGAACTTCCTGTACTTGGACCTGTTCTAAAATTTAATCCCTTTGCTGTAACAACTTTTGTTGATTTTACTGAAACATCATTACTTTCATTACTATTTCCTAGGCTATTTATTGATAAATATTTTTCATGTACATAACCTGTATTCCCATTATATTTAACTTTTACCCAAGAACCATCTTTTCCTATGTACTCAACTTTATCACCTTTGTAGAACTTTCCTATAGATGCATTATTTGTACCTGGTCCTTTTCTAAAATTTACTGCATTCCCTGTTATTGTTCTACTTTCTACAGTTGAACTTTCTATTTCAGACTCATTAGCATATGCTAAATTCCCCATTGTAGGCATTATTATCGCTGTGGCCATTATACTGGCTGCTACTCTCTTTTGATTAAAATTCATAACTTTCCACTCATCTCCTCTTTTCTAGTAGATTTATTTTTTATTTCTAACATAAAAGAAATAATTGACACTATTTTTAAATATCAATTATTTCTTTTATATTAATATTATTACAAATTTGTAACTATTTGTCTATAGTAATAATTCTATACCATAAATTACCATAAATATTTTTTAATCGTAGAGAGGTTAAAACTCAGTTATATAGCCAAACTATATCTTATTAAACAATTTTATATTTTTTAACTTTTTTGTAACTTTTATAACCCTGTTGAACCAAATCCACCTTTTCCTCTTTCGGAATCACTTAATTCTTTAACTTCTTCTATATTAATCTCATATATAGGTTTTACTACCATTTGAGCAATCTTCATATGTTTTTCAACTTTAAAATCATTTTTTCCATGATTTATTAATATGATTTTAAGCTCTCCTCTATATCCCTCATCAATAGTTCCTGGTGTATTTAACACAGTAATTGAATGTTTTAAAGCAAGTCCACTTCTAGGTCTTACTTGCGCTTCTGTCATAACAGGAAGTTCTATACATATTCCAGTTTTAATAAGTTTAGTCTCTCCAGAAGGTATTACAACCTCCTCTATAGAATACAAATCCATACCAGCATCACCTTTGTGAGCAAAATTAGGTATTATAGCGTCGTCATTTAATTTTTTTACTTTTAAATTGTACATTTTTTATCTCCTTTCAATTTCCTATAAATATTATAACTTAAATTTCAGCCTCTTGAAGTTTTTTATTTTTTTGTGGTAATATAATTATTAGTGTTTTAAAGGAGGATTTTTTATGAAACTTGTACTTGCTGAGAAACCATCTGTTGCAAAAACTATAGCATCGTTTTTAGGTGCAAAGACTAGACAAGATGGTTACTTTGAAGGAAATGACTATATAATTACTTATGCAGTTGGACACTTAGTATCATTATATGATATGAAAGATTATGATAAAGATAAGTATTCTGGCTCTTGGAAAATGAATAACTTTCCATTTGTGCCTGAAAATAAGTTTAAATTCAAAATTGATAGTTCTAAAACCAAACAATTCAATACTGTAAAAAAACTTTTAAACAGAAAAGATGTGGAATATGTAATAAATGCCACTGATAATGACAGAGAGGGAGAACTTATAGCATTTTTAATATTTTTACTTGCAAAAAATAAGAAACCAGTAAAAAGAATTTTGGTAAATGAATGGACTCCAGAAGACATTACGAGAGGTATAAAAAACTTAAAAGATGAAGATGAAATGAGAAATCTTCAAGCTGCTGGATATACAAGACTTATTACTGATTGGTTAATTGGAATAAACTTCACTTCCGTTGCTACATTAAAATATGGAAATGGAAAATTATTAAATATAGGTAGAGTAATTCTTCCAACAGTCAAATTAGTCTATGATAGGGATATGGAAATACTGAATTTTGTTCCCAAAACTTATTATGAAGTAGAAGGTCATTTTAAAGCTGAAAATGGTGAATATAAAGGTAAATATATTAAAGGTAAAGAAAGTAAATTTGACACACTTGAAGATGCAAATAAAATCATAGCTTCAATTACATCTCAAACTGGTAAAATACTAGATAAAAAAGTTACTATGTCAAAAGAGTATGCACCAAAACTTTTTAGTTTAACATCACTTCAAGGATATATAACTTCTAAGTACTCTAATTTTACCTCTGATAAAGTTTTAAATGTATGTCAATCTCTTTATGAGGGTAATGGTAAAGGTGGGTATATAACTTATCCAAGAACCGATTCTATTTTTTTAGAAGAAAGTTTAACTTCAAAGGCTTCTCAAACTTTAGAAAAATTAAAAGTCGGTCTTGAATATGAAAATAAAATTAAATTCTCCAAAACAAAAAGGGTCTTTGATTCATCCAAAGTAGATTCACATAGTGCTATAATTCCTACTTACATAATACCAAAAAATTTATCTAAAGATGAACAATTGGTTTATGATGCTATAAAAGATAGATTTGTAGCAAATTTTATGCCTCCTGCTGAATATGAGAATACAGAAATTAAGACTAAAGTAGATGATTGCACTTTTTTAACAAAAGGAAAAGTACTTAAATCAAAGGGATACCTTGAGGTGTATAATAAGGAAGAAAAAAACGATTTACTTCCATTTGTAAACAAGGATGATATTGTTGATGTCTTAGAGATAAAGCCATTAACCAAACAAACAACACCACCTAAATCATATACTGAAGATACACTTTTAAAAGCTATGAAAAATTGTGGTAAAAATGTACCTGAAGAAGACACAACTGTACTTTCAGGGTATTCAATAGGAACATCAGCCACACGTGCTGATGTACTAAAAAAAATAAGTCAAGTGGGCTATGTAAAGAAAAAAGGCAAATCTTACTTTATAACAGACCTTGGAAAAAATTTAGTTGAAATTTTTCCTGTTAAGGACTTATTTGATGTAGATTACACTGGTAAACTTGAAAAAAGTTTAAGTGATATTCAAAAAGGTAAATACACTAGAAAAGAATATCTTACTCATATTATTAGTTTTATATATCAAAATGTTAATATTATAAAACAGGATGCTTCAAAAAATATAAATACAGAGGCTTATACTTTTGATTCAAAAACTAAAAAATTTACTAAGGTAAAAGCAAAGGATTCAAAAAATAGTTCCAAAAAAAGTTTAACTGATTCTGAAAAGGAAATTGCTGTATCAAAAGATACAGATATTAAAAAAGAAAATAAAACCAATAATGAAAATACGTCTCTTGGTAAATGTCCTATTTGTCAAGGTGATGTTCTTGAGTTTGATAAAGGATTTGCTTGTAAAAATCATAAAGAGTGTAAGTTCGTTATTTGGAAAAATGACAAATACTTAAGCCTCTACAAAAAGAAAGTTAATAAAACTATGGTCAAAAATATTTTAAAAAAAGGTGAGACAAAAGTAAAATCTTTAACTTCTAAAAATGGAAACAAGTTTGATGCTACATTAAAATATAATAAAAATCCAGATACTGGCTACTTCAACTGGAAAATAGAATTTGAGAATTAAATAATATTCATAAAAGCAGAAATAGCAGTAGTATAATATTAAATATATTATACTACTGCTATTTCTGCTTTGTGTAAAAATTTAACTTTATATAATAACTTCTCATATGTACATTTAAACTAATTTTTTTACTATTTCTGATAGTTTAAGTGTATGTTCATCTAATAAAGTTAGTTCCTCATCAGAAAGATTTGATAGTTTCTTTACTATAGACTCTTTAAGAATAGATTGTACAATATCAAATAATTCAAATGCTTTATCTGTCAATTCAACTCTAAGAACTCTTCTGTCTTTTGGGTCAGGAAATTTATTTACTAAATTATGCTCTACTAATCTATCAATAATTGGTGTCATATTTGATTTTAGTATTCCTAAATTAGAAGCTATTTGAGAAATTGATGATGAGTTTGATGTCATAAGATAAAGAATTACCTTTGCATGTGATGGAGCCATTGGACACTCTCCAAAATACTCTTTCATCATATCTGAGTTGTTTTGAAATTTTTTTAACAAATCGTTTTCTTTGAATATATTATTTTGAAGTACAAATAAAAAGTCTAAAAAAGAGTCTGCTATTTTAAGTATATTATCGTTATCCATATTTGTAACATCCCTTCAATAAATACTGTAATAAAATATTCATTACTTATTATAGTATAAATTATAAACTATTAATAAATTTAAAACAAGAAAAAGTTATTGACTCATAATAATTATAAATTTATAATCAAATTAGAGAATTATAAAATGCCAAAAAAGGGAAGTTTTTTAATTAGCCTAAAACTAAACTTAAATTATAAGACACTTTAAATTCTACAACAAGCTAGTGTAAAATATAATAGGAGGAGATATGAAAAGATATTTAGTAGTTTTTTTAATGTGTAGTTCACTGTTCTTAGTTGGATGTGGAAAAACAGATGAACCTGAACCAGAAAAACCTATAGCAGTCTCTGTTCAAAAGGCAGTAGGTGGAGAAATAGAAAATACAAATGCTTTCTCAGGAACTACAAAAGTTAAAGATGAGACATCAGTTACTGCTCAAACTGCTGGCACAGTTCAAGAAGTTTATGTGAAACTTGGCCAAAATGTAAGAAAAGGTGATGATTTATTGAGTATAACTAGTGAAGATTTAGAAAACAGTGTAAAACAGTCTAAAGCATCACTAGATTTAGCAAAAGCAAGTTATGCAAGTGCTACTGGGGGTGCATTAGAAGCTCAAGTGAATCAAGCAAAAACAGCTCTTGATAGCGCAAAACTTCAATATGATGAATCCCAAAGAAATTATGACAATAACAAGGTTCTTTATGAGCAGGAAGTAATTAGTTTAGACCAATTTAAAAAAATAGAAGTTGCTTTAGAACAATCAAAACAACAACTAGATTCTGCACAAAGAGCATACAATACAGCAACTTCAAAAAGTATACCTCAAGCTAAATCACTTGCTAAAAAACAACTTGACCAAGCTCAAGTATCATATAACTTAGCAATGAGTAACTTAGATAAGCTGACATTAAAAGCTCCAGTGGATGGAACAATCACAGCCAAAAACTTTGACTCAAAAGAGATGATAACACAATCACAACCAGCTTTTGTGATTTCTAATCCTAATATATTAGAAGTAGGCTTAAATGTAGCAGAAGCAGATATAGCTAAATTTAAAAAGGATGGTAATGTAGATGTTGTTATTGAAGACCAAAGAGTTTTAGGAAAGATAGATTATGTTCCTTCAGTAGTTGACCCTCAGACATCTTTATATCCTGTTAAAATACTTGTTACTAATACTAACAACAAATTTAAAGCAGGAATGTCTGCACAAGTAAACTTAAGCGTTGAAAAAGAAAATGGAGCTGTTACAGTACCTAAAAAAGCAATATTTGAAGAAAATGGAAAAAAATATGTATACATAGCAACTAAAGATAACATAGCAAAGAAAACATTAGTTCAAACTGGAATTGTAACAGAGGATAAAATAGCAATCAAAAGTGGTGTAAGTGAAAAAGATACAGTGGTTATTGGGGGGATAAGTCTTATTTCTGATGGAACTAAGATATTTCCTGTAGAAAAGGAGAAATAGTATTATGAATTTAACACATACTTCCGTTAAGCGTCCTCTCACAATCATAATGGTCTTCTTAGTATTAATAGTTTTTGGTGGTATTGGATATAAAAAAATGTCAATAAATCTAATGCCTGATATAGAAATACCTGTTGTAATGGTTATGACTACTTGGACAGGTGCAGGTCCTCAAGACGTTGACGAACAAGTTAGCCAAAAAGTTGATGAAAGTTTATCATCTGTTTCAAATGTAAGCTCAACTATATCAAGTTCACAAGAAAGTGTTTCTATGGTCGTAGCTCAATTTGAATTTGGAACCAACCTAGATGAAATAATGAACGATGTTAGATCTAAAGTAGATGCATTACAAACTAGTTTACCAGATGATGCAGCTAAGCCAACAGTACTAAAATTAGATATGAATGCACAAGCTATAGGTCAGCTTGTTATATCTGGTGGAAATAATAATGCACAAGCACTAAGAAAATACGCTGAAGATGTAATTCAGCCTAAAATAGAATCTATAGATGGTACTACATCAGCAGACATTAAAGGTGGAGAAAAAGCTCAAGTTAATGTAATAGCTGACCCATCAGTTCTTTCAAATTATGGAGTTAGTTTATCAACTATAAAAGGTATTTTATCATCTAGTAATAAAACATTCCCTTATGGTTCAATTACTCAAGGTGAAGATAAGATAGTCTTAAGATCAATTGATAAATTAGAATCTTTAGATGATATAAAACAGATTCAAATTCCTGTAAAAGGAGGAAACACTGTTAACTTAGATACTCTTTGTAGTGTAGATTATGGATTTGCAGACAAAGATAGTATTTATAGATACAATGGAAAAAGCAGTTTAGTAATAGATATTTCTAAGCAACAAGATGCAAATACTGTAAAAGTTATGCAAGATGCATATAAATATGTAGATGAATTGAATAAAGAAAATCCACAATTTAAAATTAAAATTGCCAATGATACAAGTGCTTACATAAGCGAATCAATAAACAGTGTAATGAGCAATTTACTTATAAGTGCAGTTATTGCATTTGTAGTAATATTTGCTTTCTTAAAAAGTGTAAGAGCTTCATTAGTTGTTGCAGTGGCAATACCAATTTCTATAATAGGAGCAATAGCTGTTCTCTATTTTACAGGCGAAAGTTTAAACCTTATCACTGCAAGTTCATTGGTAATTTCAGTTGGTATGGTCGTTGATAATGCTACAGTTGTAATTGAAAACATATTTAAATACAGGAAAAGTGGTCGTTTGAGCATTGATGATTGTGCTATTGAAGGTACACGAACTGTCACCAATGCAATACTAGCATCAACATTGACTACTATAGCTATATTCTTACCTATTATGTTTACAGAAGGTATAGCCAAAATAACATTTGGGGCTTTAGGTAAAACACTTATAGCTTCTCTAGCCTTCTCTTTTATAGGCGCAATTACTCTTGTTCCTAGTGTATTTGCAAAACTAAGTAGAGGTAAAAGTAGTGAAAAAATGAAGGAAAAAGATAGCCCTATATTTGATAAGGTAAGTGAAGGATATAAAAGATTACTAAGTGTATGCTTGAGACATCAGAAATTAGTAGTAATATCAAGTTTACTTATATTTGTAGCTTCTCTATTCGGAATGAGCTTTATAGGTATGGACTTTATGCCTGCAGCAGATAAAGGAGAATTGGCTATTTCTATAGAACTTCCAAAGGGGCTTAGCTTAGAAGCTAATGATTATTATGTTTCTATGACAGAGAAAAAAGTTTCAGATATTCCAGAAATCAAGACATTGATAACAAGTTTGACATCAGACTCAAATAATAATAGTGCAAGTATAGCAATTGAATTGGAATCTCAAAAAAATAGAAAAAGAACTACTGATGAAATAGAGAAAGAAATAATTGATAGAGTTGCTACTGTTCCGGATTGTAAAATAAATGTAAGTCAAAATAGTAGTGTTATGGGTGGAACTTCAGGAGCAGACTTCACATTAGAGATGAAGGGCCCTGATTTGGATGTATTAAAGATATTAGGAAAAGAAGTTGAAAAAGAATTCAGTTCTATAAAAGGATTTAGAAATGTAGAGACTTCCCTTACAGATACAACACAAGAAGCTCAATTTACAATAGACAAACATAGAGCTCAAGAATACGGTGTAAATACAGCAGAAATTGCAGGATTATTGCGTACTGCAATAAATGGTGATTCAGTTACTACTGCTACTATTGATGACTACAAAGTCGATGTAAATCTAAAGTTTAAAGCAGATAGTATCGATAATCTAGAAGATATAAAACAGTTAAAAGTAAATTCTACAACTGGAAATGAAGTACCTCTTGGAGCTTTCTCGGACATAAAAATGGTAGATGGTTTACAGTCCATATCAAGAACTGATGGTGATTTTTCTGTAAATATAACTGCAACACTTGATAATTTAGATGCTGGTACAGCTACAAAATTAGCATTAGAAAAAACTAATAAGATGTTAATCCCTAAAGACTACTCTATTGGTGTTGGTGGAGAAACAGAAATGATGAATGAATCTATGGCCAGTCTTGGATTCTCAATGGTTATAGCCATAGCACTTGTTTATATGGTAATGGTAGCTCAATTTGAATCATTTAGTAAACCATTTATAATAATGTTCTGTGTGCCATTTGCATTTGTTGGAGTTGTACTTTCTCTTTTGGTAACTGGTCAAAGTTTAAGTACTGTAGGTATGTTAGGTATAATCTTACTTATCGGTATCGTTGTTAACAACGGTATAGTTCTTATTGACTACATAGAACAACTTAGAAAAGCAAATAGTAGTAATGATTTAATTGGATTGGTTTCAATTGGTTGTGCTGCGAGACTAAGACCCGTTTTAATGACAACTGCAACAACAATTCTAGGTATGTTACCAACAGCATTATCTCTTGGTGAAGGTGGAGAAACAATGCAACCACTAGCCGTAGTTATAATGGGTGGTCTTACTGTATCTACACTAATAACACTAGTACTTATCCCTACTATATATTTAATATTTGATAAGTGGGAAAATAAGTTTTCAGATAGGATGCCTAAAATATTTGGTAAAATAACAGATAAAATAGGAGATATAAAAGGAAAAATATTTAAGAAACCAAAATTAAAAGCTAAAATTTAAATATAAATGGAGGGCGATTGTATTGAAGAAAAAAGTTAGTAAAATAATTGCAATTGGATGTGGTGTTGGTATAATAACAGCTAATTTAATGCCAGCCTATGCAAATGATAATACTTCTTCTATAAATAAAGTTGATAATGCTACCTTAAGTGACTCGACTAAAAGAACGGCTGAAAAAGAACTTTTAACTGCTAGAGATGCTGTCAGTGCAGCAATTAAAAATAGTGAAAAATTAAAAATGAAATCAGAAGAAATAAAAATGTTAAAAGAAAAACTAGAAGTACAGGATGAATTTGATAGTTTTACTGGAAGTGACAACTCATTTCCATATGACCAAATTGGACTTCTTAAAAATCAAAGCGAACAGGCAAAATATTTTATGGAAGACCAAATAGCAAATGATATTACTAATAAGTACAATGATTTAGTATCAAGAGAAAATGAATTAGATAAAATAAAAAATAATCTTGAGATAAAAACTAAAGAAATTAAAGATATGAAGCTAAAAAAGGATTTAGGTCTAGTGACATCATTGGAAACTGAGTCAGCTGAGCTTGAACTTCAGACGCTACAAAATACTCAAAAATCTAAACTTCAAGAACTAAAAAATAATCAAGATTATTTTAAGTTGTTGACTAATATAAATTTAGACAACTATCAATTAGATAAAGAATACCGTTTTGAGTCTTTTAGAGTAGGTGGTTCAGTTGATTCATACATGGAAGGTAAGGTTAATGAATACTTAAAGTATGACCAATTGATTTTAGAACGTACAGAAGAAAGTTTTAATGATGATGATGAAAATAAGGCAGATTTACCAGATAGACCTAATCTTACAAGACCAGTTGCTCCTACAAAACCAGAACAAGGTAGTTTAACTGATGCTGAATATGAAGTTCTTAAGAAGAAATATGATAAAGATTATGAGCAATATGAAAAAGCAGTTGAAGCATACAATCTTGAAAGACAGACTTATGCATCTGGACTTACTACATATGCAAATTATCTTCAACAAAAATATAATACTGAAAATGGCTTAGTTACACTAGAGGATAGTAAAAAAGCTCTAAAAAAAGGCTTGATTGATAGCTATGCACAATTACTTGCTTTAGAAGATACAATTGGAACAACTAAAAAACAGCTTGAATTATCGGAAAAGCAATTAAAAAATACTAAGCTAAGATATGACTTAGGATTGATTACTCTAACTGACTATAAAAAACAAGTAGTAAGCAATGAAGATGCTAAAAATAGCTATGATACACTTATTGTAAACTATAATTCATTAAAAAATGGTATAGAAAAGCCATGGATACTTAGCGATGGAGGCAAAAAATAATACTGTTGTATAAAAGCATTTATTTACTAAAATAAATTTGCTCAATAAAATAGAAAAAGAGTTGGCTTATTATTAGTTCAACTCTTTTTCTATTTACTAAAATATTATTGATTCTAAGAACACATATATTCTTCACTACAAAATAAAGTCTAAAGCTTAATTTAATTACTTTTTATCAAATGTTTCATCTATTTTACATCTGACCATATTAACAAATTCTGAAATATTATATCCTTTCAGCTTACATCCACATTTAGGACAATAGTCCAACTTCCTAGATACTAATGCTCTACAGCTAGGTTCTGGGCATCTCATTTTAAGACTCTCTTCTACTACTTTAAATCCACATCGTGGGCATATACTACCTGGACGTGATGATACTTCTTTTCCACATTTAGGACACTTTGTCAACTTTATCCCCTCCAGTAAACTCAATTTAATTATTAGTTGAAATTTCTCTCTTACAATAATGTATGCAACATAATTAAATACGTTTCACCTACTATAATATAAATTAGTTTTTTTATAATAATATAAAATAAAAATCCCCTATACTCAATTTACAAATACTCTATTTGATACATTGATGTATAGGAGATATAAATATTTTAGTTTAATTATATATATTTATAATATATTATTATCTAGGGTTTTTTATAGATGCTTGAGCTGCTGCAAGTCTAGCAATTGGCACTCTAAATGGTGAACAAGATACATAGTTAAGTCCTACATTATAACAGAACTCTACTGAAGATGGTTCTCCACCATGTTCTCCACATATTCCTAGTTTTAATTCTGGTTTAACTTCTCTACCTAATTTAACTCCCATCTTAACTAACTTACCAACACCATTTTGGTCTAGTACTTGGAATGGGTCTTTTTCTAATATTTCTTCATCTACATATTGACCTAAGAATTTACCAGCATCATCTCTTGAATATCCAAATGCCATTTGAGTTAAGTCATTAGTACCAAAACTGAAGAAGTCTGCTTCTTGTGCTATTTCATCAGCTGTTAAACAAGCTCTAGGTATTTCTATCATAGTACCTACAGTATAAGGAACTTCTACTCCTTCTTCTTTGATTATAGCATCAACAGTTTCTACTATCATTTTTCTTATTATCTTTAACTCATTTACTTCTCCAATTAATGGAACCATTATTTCTGGAGAAACTTTAACACCTGCTCTTATTGCTTCTATAGCACCTTGTATTATTGCCTTAGATTGCATTACACATATTTCAGGATAAGTTATTGCAAGTCTACATCCTCTGTGCCCAAGCATTGGGTTAAATTCATCTAAATCAACTATTCTCTTCTTAATATCACTTACTTTTATTCCCATAGTTTTTGAAAGTTCTTCTATAGTTTCATCATCATGAGGTAAGAATTCATGTAGTGGTGGATCTAGTAATCTTATATTAACTGGCTTTCCATCCATAACTTTGAATAACTCTACAAAATCTTCTCTTTGCATTGGTAATATTTTTTCAAGAGCTTTTTCTCTTTGCTCTACTGTATTAGACAATATCATTTCTCTAACTGCTGGTAATCTGTCTTCATCAAAGAACATATGCTCAGTTCTACATAGACCTATACCTTCAGCACCAAATTCTATAGCTGCACGAGCATCTCTAGGATTATCTGCGTTAGTTCTAACCATCATACATTTATGCTTATCTACCCATTGCATTAATTTTTCAAAGTTTCCAGTTAAAGAAACTTCTGTTTTCTTAACATCTCCTAAGTAAACATTTCCTGTAGAACCATCTATAGAAATGTACTCTCCTTCTTTTATAACTATATCATCAAGAGCTCTTACTTCTTTATTAAACTCATCAACTTTTATTTCTCCACATCCAGCAACACAACATTTACCCATACCTCTAGCAACAACTGCTGCATGTGATGTCATTCCACCTCTAGCTGTAAGAATTCCTTCAGCCTTAACCATACCTTCTATATCTTCTGGAGATGTTTCTAGTCTAACTAAAACTACTTTTTCTCCCTTTTCATTTGCTTTTACTACATCATCAGCATTGAAGTAAACTCTACCACTTGCTGCACCTGGTGATGCTGGTAAACCTTTTGCTATAACTTTAGCTTCTTTTAAAGCTTTATCTTCAAATTTTGGATGTAATAACTGGTCTAATTGATTAGGCTCAATTCTCATTATAGCTTCTTTTTCATCTATTATTCCAGCTTCAACTAAATCAACTACTACATTTATTGCTGCTGCTGCTGTTCTTTTACCATTTCTAGTTTGTAATATATATAATCTTTCATTTTCTATAGTAAACTCTATATCTTGCATATCTTTATAGTGACCTTCAAGTATATGAGTAATTTTTACGAATTCATCAAATACAGCTGGCATTACTTCAGCAAGAGTTGATATATTTTGAGGAGTTCTTATACCTGCAACAACATCTTCACCTTGAGCATTCATTAAGAATTCACCAAATAATTTATTTTCTCCTGTAGCTGGATTTCTAGTAAATGCAACACCTGTACCACTAGTTTCTCCCATATTACCAAATACCATTGATTGAATATTTACTGCTGTTCCTAAATTATGAGCTATATCATTTAATCTACGGTATACGATTGCACGAGGGTTATTCCATGATCTAAACACTGCCTCTATAGCAAGCATTAATTGCTCTTTTGGGTCTTGTGGAAAATCACTTTTTATTTCTTTTTTGTATATTGCTTTAAATTCTTTTACTATTTCTTTTAAGTCATCAGTTGTAAGTTCTGTATCAACTGTGTATCCTTTTGCTTCTTTTACTCTATCTAGTACATTTTCAAATTTGTATTTTGGCACTTCCATAGCAACATCAGAAAACATTTGTATGAATCTTCTGTAACTATCATATGCAAATCTTTCATTTTGTGTAGCTTCTGCTAGACCAATAACACTATTGTCATTAAGACCTAAGTTAAGTATTGTATCCATCATTCCTGGCATAGAGAATACTGCACCAGAACGAACTGATACTAGTAGTGGATTTTTATTGCATCCTAATGTCTTGTTTAAATCTTTTTCTAAAGTAGCTAGATGTGCTTCTATTTCTTTTATTATTTCTGCTCTTATACTTTCATTATTAACATAGTAGTCATTACATGCCTCTGTTGTTATAGTGAACCCAGGAGGGACAGGTAAGCCTATCTTAGTCATTTCTGCTAAATTGGCACCTTTACCTCCTAGTAAAGATTTCATGTCTTTGCTTCCTTCACCAAAACTATAAACATACTTAGTTTCCATTGTTAAATCCCCCATTAATCTTTTTTATTTTAATTTATATCATTTTTATTATTAAACATTTTATTAAATTTCTATTTCTTTATATATTTTTAGACCATTTTCCTTCATTATGTCTAAAATTATACCTGCAGTTTCTTCAATTGCTTTATTTGAAACATTTATTACTGGGCATCCAATTTTCTTCATTATTTCTTCTGAATAGTCTAATTCTTGAAGTATTCTTTCTAAGTTAGCATAATTAGCTTTACTAGATAGCCCTAAAGCTTTTAATCTTTGAGTTCTTATTTCATTCAACTTTTCAGGTGAATTAGTAAGACCTATTATCTTCTTAGTTTCTATTTCAAATACTTCTTTAGGAATTGGTATTTCTGGAACTAATGGTACATTAGCTACTTTTATATTTTTATTAGCTAAATACATACTTAAAGGAGTTTTAGATGTTCTTGATATTCCCACTAAAATTATGTCTGCTTGAAGAACTCCTCTAGGGTCCTTTCCATCATCATATTTTACTGCAAATTCTATAGCCTCAACTCTCTTAAAGTAAGATTCATCTAATTTTCTGATTATACCAGCTTCTCTTTTTGGTTTTCTTCCAGTTCTTTTACTTATTTCCCTTAATATATCTGTCATCAAATCTATACAACTAAGACCTTCTCTTTCGCAATATCTTTCAACAATACTGCATAGCTCTTCATCAACTAATGTATATACAATCAAAGCGTTTTCAGCTTTTGCATTTTCTAGTGTTTCAAGTAATACTCCCTTATTAATCATATATGGAAATCTTTTTATTTCATAAGTTTCATTTACATAAAATTGTGACATACATGCTTTTGCAACTTGTTGTGCAGTCTCTCCTACTGAGTCTGATACTGCATATATAATTAGGTTTTTCACCAGCATACCTCCTTAATTGTCAACTATTTCTAAAAATAGCTTAGTTATGTTGGTTTTTGATATTCTCCCAACAACTCTCATATGGTTTTTGTCTTCTTCTTTATATTCAACAATTGGAATCGAATCTACTTCATGTTCTATTATTTTTTTTGAAGCCAATAAAACACTTGCTCCCTTAGTCAAAGTAACTACATTTGGAGTTCTTGTCATTATCATACCTATTGGCATCTTATTTATATCAGAACCTCCTATAGTTGCTTTTAATAAGTCCTTTCTAGAAACAACTCCACATAATTCTTCATTTTCATCTATAATAACTATACTCCCTACATCAGATAAAAACATAGTGACTATTACATCATATATACTTTCGTCTTTCTTAGCTAGTACAGGCATGCTCATTATATCTTCTACTGTTTTTTCTTTTATACTTTTACCAATTAAATTAATTTCACTAACTCCTGAATAAAAATATCCAACTTTTGGTCTTGCGTCTAGTATTCCTGTCATTGTTAATATAGCTAAATCAGATCTAAGTGTAGCACGAGTCACATTCAAGCTGGAGGCAATACTTTCACTCGTTATTGGTTCATTTTCCTTAACTATATCTATTATTTTTAGTTGTCTTTCATTAAGCTGAATAATAATCACCTTCTTTCATTGTGCTATACTTTTTATCTTTTCGTATCTTATATAGTATATTATATAACTATATATACCATTCTGTAAACAGATTTTTTATTGAATACGATATATTTTTTACCAAGTTCTTTTGCTTAAAGATATTTATTGTATATTAATGGGGGATATTTCTTTAATTAATAGAACTATATTAGTATTACAGTTAATATTATAATACATAATTGGCTATTTTAATTCATTTTATATTAAAATTTTTAATTATATTATCTTAAATATGAATATAAAATTGCAGAATTAATTTAAATTAAACCTACTAGTAAGATTTTTAACTGTAAACAAACTATAAAATAAGATTTATCAAAACACTCTCTCAAAAAATATAAAAAAATTTAAAAGGGCTGATTTTAAAATAACCATCAACCCTCTTTTAAATAACATCTATATTATATTATTATACAATAAATTTTATCCAAATATTTTTTCTTGTAATTGTCTTAAATGATATAAAGTAGTATCTTTTTCTATCTCTACCATATCATATGTTATAACTTCACCCTTTTTAATATCTTTAATAACTTTAGTCTTTTTACTGATTAAACCAATAGGTACAGCATTCATTTCTTTTGCAACATCATATTTTTCTATAGTGCCATAGCATGTATATGCACCATATCCATCCATATACTCACCTTTTTTCAAGTCTTTCTTAGCTATAGTCATAACTTCTGCAACTAATCCAGCTTTAGGCACTATTGTAGCCTTATGCTCTAAAACTGCCATTGCTGCTGATAAAGGAGTTTCTAAACTGCATAAATGATATGGTCTATATAATATGTAATTAGGTCCATCACCCATACTTAAGTATTTTAATTCATCATTAACTGCTTTTAATTTATGAGCAACTACAACGAAAACACCAGGTGCTATACCATTTACAAAATCAACTACACCATAATTATCTAATACTCCACCTTCGCTTTTTAATGCATATTTCTTAGGTACTTCATTAACTGTAGCTTCAATACCATGCCCACCTCTTACATCAGGTACAAATCCAGTTGCATTACACATTAAAGCCATTTCTACCATTGTTTTAGTACCTTCTTTAAAAGAAGCTATCATATGAGGTGAAGCTCCTTTTCTTTCTGCTTCTTCTTTTACAGTATCAGGATTACAGTCTAAATCTAGTTTATTGTTTTTACCTTTACCTACTACTCTAACTTCAAATCCCATTGCATCTGCAAAATCAAATAGACCCATTACTGCCCCTGGTTCATCTCCTGCAGAACCTGTAAATATTACTCCTGCGTCATCTGCTAATTTTTTAAGTATTGGACCAACAACACAATCAGTTTCAGCGTTTAACATTACTATATGTTTTTTATTTAAAATAGCATTTAGTGCTATTTCTGCACCAATTGCAATACCTCCTGTTGCATCTATAACTACATCTATTGACTTTGTTTTGCAAGCCACAAGAAAGTCATTACATGTTAATACTTTTCCTTCTTGTAATTTTAATTCTGCATCTGTTTCATTTGTTACATTATCTATGATTTCTTCTTCTATACCTGCATCAGTAAATGCTTTACGAGCTAATTCTAGATTTATATCTACAACAATAGATGCTTCCATTCCTTTCATATTTGCCATTTGACTTACCATTCCATTACCCATATGACCAGCACCTATAAGAGCTACTTTTATTTTTTTACCTTCTTCTTCTAGCTTTGCAAGTTTTCTGTTTAAATCTAACATATCAATTCCTCCTGTTATAATAATTTTATTTTTCAAATTAATAAATAGTTATTAAATCTCCAATCTTTATATCTGGTTTTCCAATTTCTACATGTATTTCTCCAGGTAAATTTACTTTATCTTCTCCATCAAATTTAATTGTACAGTGACCAATTTCTCTAAGAGTATTTTGAGCAATATCACCAACTGAAACTATACAATAATCTCGATTTCCTATTGTAAGTGTATCCCCTATTTCAACATTACTTTTTAATGTTGATATTGAATGAATTACAGATATATCTTTCAAATCTTCATCATTAATAGTTTCATCGTATATAATAAGACAGTTGCTTTCATTTATTAATTCTTCAACTAAACTGCCTATCCCACTTATCTTAACTTCATACTTCATGATATCCCTCCTGATAATTTATATTAGATTAATTAAAAGAAACATTTATTTTTTCTTTTATAAATTTTATAGCTTGTACAATACTTTCTTCATCTTTAAATTTTTGCTCTGCACTATATATGTCCAATCCTTTTATATCTTCAATCTCTTTAAACTTAGCCATCACTGTGCGACCTTTTAAAATTTCTCCACACTTTATAAATCCCTCTGAATCTGAAGATATAATAGCTATACTTCCTTTAGAAAAATAACTTTTCTTTTTTCCTGTAGACACTATATCGCCCATTTTTTTAGCTTTATTTAAGGCTTTGAAATATAGTTTATTCTGATTCATTACAAACAAAGTATTTAAAACATAAACAACAAATAAAATTATAAGTAGTTTCATATTTACACACCTTTCATAAATTAATTTGTTTTTTTAGTCCTATACAAAACCTATATAATATTCTCAATCAATACTTTTTTAAATTCTACAAAGCTTCTACATTTACTTATCTTATTTGTTAATTTTACATTTTGTCCTATCTTTAAAACTTCTTCATAAATCTTTACCAATAAATCTGAATCCACCTTATCCTCACATGGAAACATTGTCATAAGTATTATTTTTATACTTCTATTTGCATAAAATATTGGCTCTTCTAAAACCCCAACTGCCATTAAAAATTTATCTGACTTTTCATTTACAGCATGAGGAAATAATAAACCTTTATCAAAAACTGTAGGAGATTTTTCTTCTCTTTTGATTATATTTTTTCTAAAATTATCATCAATACATCCCAAATCCATAAGATTGTCCATCATTTTTTCTAATGAATCAAGTATCGTTTTTTCATTTAATATCATAAATTTATTTTCATTTAACAAATTATTTATTAGTAAATTTGGAGAATCAGTAGTATCTATGTTGCCTTCTCTTAAACATAATACGGTCTTTAATTGTTCCCTCAATTTATTTTCATCAAATATTGTATTGATTTTTAATACTATTGTATTTATATTTGATGTATCTAAATCAATAGTTGTAAAAACTATATCGTATTCATCTAAATTAATGTTTCTCAAATTAAAACTTGAAAGAGTATCAATTTTAGGATTATTTCCTATCAATTTTTCAACTCTTATTTTTAATAGTTTTGCTGTTCCAAGACCTGTCCCACATATAATTGCTATTTTCCTAATTGAATAAAATCTACTACTATTTCTTTCTAAGTATCCACTAAAATGAATTGCTATATAACCAATTTCATCCTCAGAAACTTCTAGATTATATTTTTTCTCTATTACTTTTCCTGCTATTTGTGCCAGCTTAAATGGAAGTATATAGTTTTGTTTGATTTCTTCTAACAATACATTTTTTAATTTTATATTAAATAATAGCCTGTTCAGTGTAAAACTAAGATGATATCCAAGTCCTACCCTTAACTCATCCTCATTTATAAAAATACCCATATCAACATATATCTGATTGAATATGCTTTCCATTAAATCATCAATATTTTTATTTATTCTACTACTATTTAAAGCACATTCTGATGCTGGTGCATTTCCACTTACTAATGGTATAGTTAAATAAATAATTTCTTCATCATTTAAAATATATTCAAATTTTTCTGATAAAATATTCTTTATTTCCCCAGCAATAAGATACTCATCATATGACTTAAGTAAATCAAATTTTACATCATACTCTTTTACTATCTTCTGTTCTTTTACTCTATACATCAAAACTACTATGTAATTAAAAACTTCTCTGAGCATTTCATCTGTAACATAAAAATTATTATTTTTAAATAAAGTCAATAATTCTTCTTCTAAACTTGCAATTTCTTCTTTTTTGATACATTTAAAGTACTTAGAATTATTTAAATCTTTTCTTGAATCTTTATACAACTGATTTAATATAAGTAACCTAATATCAAGTTCACTACCATGCAATTTCATTCCTGTATTTTGCTTTTTTACTAAATTCAAATTATAAGAATTTAATACCTTTTCTACATATTGAAAGTCATTTACTAGCGTAGTTCTTCCTATACACATCTCATCTGCTAGACTATCCAGTGTAATAAATCCATCTAGTTCTATCAAATAATTTAGTATAAACTCTGCCCTCTCTTCCTTTGAATTTAATGAAAATACACTTTTTTTATTCACATCAATAATCTTATTGAGTATTTGCTTATCTTTTATCTCTAGTTTATAGCCTTGACCTTTTATATATTTTATTATTGCTATGTTACTTCCTAAATCTTTATTCAATTGCTTTATATATGTTCTGACACTTCTGGTTGTAACATTCAATTCGTCTGCTATTGAATCAATACTTACAAACTCTTTTTTACTACACATAATCAATATCTTGAATATTTTACGGTCAATAGAAGGAATTTTCTCAGTTACATTCATTTTGCATCTCCTCCTTGATTTCATTCTAGTACAAACTTGAAACCAAATTAATACATAAAATTTCACTTTGCTAGAGGAAAATTTAGTATTAATCCAAATCAATAATCACTCCTAATTAATACTACAAAAGCTAGTCTTTCATTAACTAAAATTTTGACTAGCTTAAGTTTACATTTACAATTTTATTAATTAAGTTTAAATCTCATAACAACATAAAATACTATCTTAATGCAAATATTGCAACGCCATACGCAATAATTACAGATATTGGCCCAGTTATTAAACGAGAGTAAAATAATGCTGGTACGCCATATTCCACGGTTTCTGGTTCTGCTTCTCCTAAACTTAATCCTACTGGGACAAAGTCACAGCCAGCTTGCCCATTTATTGCAAATAAAGCAGGAAGTGCTAAATATGCTGGTATTGCACCAAGACCAATTTGTGTTCCTACAAGAGTACCTACTACCTGTGCTATAACTGCTCCAGGGCCTAATATAGGTGATAAAAATGGAAGTGTACAAATTATTGATATAACTAACAAACCACCAATGTTTCCTGCAAGTGGCGATATTACCTTTGCAATCCAATCACCTAACCCAGATGCCAAAATAATTCCCATAAGCATACTTACAAATGCCATAAATGGTATTACATTATTCATTATCATTTGGATGGTATCTCTACCCGCATCATAAAACTTTGATACTACTTGTCCTGCTCCTTGCCCAATAGAAAGTATTATGTTTTTCTTCGCATATTCTTCTTGAGCTTTTGATTTTACTTCATTATAATTATCAGGCTTTCTAATAGAACTTTGACTTTCATTTTTATTTTCTTGAGATTTTTTTTGTGTTTCTTCACCATCTAAAATACTTATGCAATTAATATTAACATCTGATACATAGTATTCTTCAGTTATAAATTTTGCTAAAGGCCCTGTTTTTCCCACTGGATTTACATTAATTGTAGGTATTTTCTTCTTTGGATAAACCCCACACCTTGCTGTTCCACCACAATCAATAATAACTACTGCCACCTCTTCATCAGGAATCCCAGTTTTAAATCCATCTATAACCTCACAATCCAATAATTCTTTTATTTTTAATGTCACTTCATGAATACCACCAGCAGTCATTGACAATATTTTATTTCTAGTTGCTTCTTTTTTTATGTATAAAGGTCCTCCCCAACCAGAAGTTCCCTTTTCTATCTTTAATACTCTATTTTCATCCATTTTAAACCCCTCCTAAGCCTTATTTGTTGCTTTATTTTTTCTTGTTAAAAATGCGTACATTTTTTCTGTTACTACACCTCTTATAAAAATCACAATTAGACCAACTATAAAATACCATAATGCTAATGTAGTTGTTTCCTTACCTAATGTAGTTAAACCTGCTGATATACCTAGCCATACAAAAAGTTCTCCTGCATTTGCATGTGGGAAAAGTCCTGTAATTGGATGTACAAATGAAACAGCTGCATCATAAAATCCTGCTTTATGTTCCTCTTTTAGAAATCTACCAAATGTATAACACATAGGATTTCCTAAGAAAAATACTGACACTAATGGAAGCAAAGTATATCTTGTAAAAGCATTTCTTCCAAGTTTAGAAGCCCATTTATTTACTCTTTCTTCACCAACTATTTTAATCAATGAGTTAATAGCTACCATTAAAACGATTAATGTTGGAAGAGTCCCTGATATAAGACCTACAAATTGTTCTCCTCCCTTTTGAAATAAACCAATAAACCACTCTGCACCTTTACTTAGACCTGTAATAACGTTTTCCATAAGATTATAACCTCCCTATAATTTCTTTAAATTTTTAATTTTATTGACTAGCTTTAATTCTACAAATTGTATCCTTTTTCTGTAAGATATACTATTATTATAAATGTTTTTCTTTGATTAATATCATTTTAATATAATATTTTTGATAAATTAATACATCTTTTTTCAACTTTGCAAAGGAAAAAGTTGTACTAATTAGAATTTTCAGAAATATACAAATTTTATTATGACTATATTTTAAATTTTTCTTAGAAATTTAAGAACTTGTTTTTATTTATTTTATTATCGAAATTGTCGATAGCTACTATAAATAAAAAAATAGATGCTCTTTTCTGAGCATCTACTTTCTATTTCAGCTTATTTTTAGTTTTATCTACAGTTATTTTATAGGTATACAAATATCAATCTGTGAATCTACATTATCAGGTCCTAAAAATCTTTCATCATATATCTCGAAATCATCTCTTATATCAATTTTTTCCTTTGTGCTTAAGAACCAAGTTCCCCATATATATTCATAAGTTTTATCTAGCTTGTCCAAGCTACCAGTATGAGTGAATACAGCGTATTTTCCTCCATCAATATTTTTTGAAACAAATAAACTTGGTATATTTTCATAGCTACTAACTTCAAGCCCTATTATTTCGTTAAATTCCATAGTTTCGCTAAGTAGATGTATTTGTGGAGTTGCTTCACAAATTCCAAATGCTCTGTTTGATGGCAAAGTGTTTGGCACCATATTGTATACTTCTCTAAATTTTTCCCACAAACTAGGTAATGACTCATCTTCTAGTGTTACTTTTTCTTTTATACCAATTACTTTTATTGAATCTATCTCTTTTATAACTGGTTTGATTGTTACATTTTCAACTAAATGTTTCATAAAATCTAATTCTAGTTTTTTCTTCTTTCCAACAAATACATCTATTCTATTTTTTCTATATTCTATGGGACTGACCTTGTATATAGATTTAAATGCTCTACTAAATGCTTCTGAAGATTCAAAACCACTATCAATTGCTATATCTAGTACCTTTTTATCACTGTATAAAAGTTCTTTAGAACTATTAACTAATCTTCTTTTTTTTATATAACTTCCTACACTCTCACCAAACATAGATTTAAATAAACGTGTTAAATGATAATAAGAATATCCAGATTCTTTTGCTACATCATTTACACTTATATCTTCTTTTAAGTTATTTTCAATATATATTATAGCTTTTTCAAAATACTTTAAGTAATCCAAGATTATACCCCTATTCTCTTTAATATTCTCAAGTATTATAATATTTTAAGTAACACTATTTTGTTTACTATACTAAAATATCATAAACAATTCAACATTATGTAGCACTTTCATTTTATTTTGTATATATAACTACATAGGATAATCAGAGTATTTCTTATTCAATTAATTTAAAAAAATCTGATGGTGATTTCTCTATATTTATATTTACAAGTTGTGTTGTATGCTTAAAGTTATCATTTAAATAGTAACTATTCCAACCATTGTCTTCCAATCCACCCCATAAAATATTAAATTTTCCCATAGTTAGGTCCATAACTATACTTTTTAAAGTTCCAAAAAAATCATTATAATAATTACAAGATAGACCTTGTGGATATTTTGAAGTCAATAAATTGATTAAATCTTTCTCACCAATCTTTTTAGAACTTTCTATATACTCTTTAATTAATTTATATCTATGAATAGAATTGCTCATTGATTGTGGTTCTAGTTTATGAAGTTCCTCAATATGGACATGATTTGTAGAATGTAAAAATGATTCCCTTTCACTTTCTACCTTATTTATTCTATTTATGTCTTTTCTTCCATCTAAAGTTTCTACAAGTGCAATATTTCCAGACTTATCTGCAATCAATAAATTAATATTATATGCTATTGGCATGTCTTCTATATATACCAATGCTTCCTCTACATCCTTACAGTTTTCCAACAAATATCTAATAACAGCCCAAAATTGTAAACCTACAACAGCTGGCTTTCTCAGTCCCTCTGAATTACCTACAGGTAAACCACAAGATGACTGACTCACACCTAAACCACATTCATTCATTCCCTCAGTTCTACCAAACTGCATTACTGTAGTCCCAATATGTGCGTATTTACCAGCTACCTTAGTTTTGCATAACACAAAATCTTCCATCTTGTGTGAAAAGTCAAAATTACGTGCAAATAGTACATGACCATTTTCAGTTAATTCTGGTGCTAATGCAACTTGACTACAACCTGGTCTAAGATATGTCATAGTATAGTATAAAATTTGATTCTGATTTACATGAATAGCATCAGCAAAACCTTGTAATTCTTCATTAAGCCCTGGACAATATTTATCAAATAACTCCACCATATGATTTTCTTCTTCTTTAGTTAAAACATTAGATTTATTAATTTGTTCACCTATCAACTCTGGTATATTTACAATTGATTTTCCTAACTCATACCCTATTTCATAATTTGTACCACATAATTCGAAAGTTCTTACTTTTAAAGTCTCCATATTGTTTCCTCCTACATATATCTTGTATTTAATTTTATCATCAGAGCTATAACCTTTCATGATATTTTTTGCTATGATAAGTTAACAAATCTAAAAGGTCTAATAAGTACCAGATTTATATAGGATTATTTAAGTTTCTATATCATTTAAATCATATGATGTTTTTTTAATACTAGGCATAATACCTTTTTGTATTTCTTGTTGGGCTTGTTTTACTAGTGCATTATAATCATTCCCCTTCATTCTTTCTAAGTGTCATACATTTAGCAAATGTATTTCCTGTTTTTAAATATGTATATCCAGGCATTTCAAATAAAATTGGTTTTAATTTATCATAATCGATTTTGCTAAACTTACCATAATATGGTCATGTCCAATAATACCTAAATGTCCTACTAACATCCAGTTAGGTCTTTCATTAATTACTACTCCAACTACTACTAATGGTGTAGGATATAATCCTATTACAGAACCTAAATCTTTTTTCATATATAATTACCTCTTTTATTTTATTTTTTGTATTGTATTCCCTTAACTCAACTTAAGGTCAAGCATTATTTTTTATATTCATGCTTTTCTTTCCACTCCTTAACCATTTTTTGTGTTACAGGGTCACACAGGTTATAGTAATTTTCAATTTTATACTCAACAACATCTAAACATTCTTGAAGTTTACTAATCTGTGTAGTCAAATCTTCCTTTACTTCCACCAATATTTCTCTACGTACTTCCTTTGTATCATCATCAGAGCATGCAAGTCGTACATATTCAATAATAGCTTCTAAAGAAGCACCTGCTTTTTTAAACTTCATCACAAACTCAATCCAATGAATAGCGCGTTCATCATAATCACGAATTCCAGATTTATTTTTAGGAATAGGTGGAATCAAACCAATCCTTTCATAATAACGCAAATTATCGACTGATATTCCAGTACGTTTTGAGGCTTCTTTAATTGTCATAAGCATCACACTCCTTATAATTATCTTTTTTTAATATACAACCTTAAGTTAACTTCAGGTCAAGTCTTTTTAAAAACTTTTTTTATAAATTAAAAAAGTAAATCAAAAAGGTGAACTATATAAAGTTCACCTTTTATTTTAGAGACTATACTTAAATGTAATTTATTATATTATAAATTTTATAATTTAATATGTTCAATCCCAATATATTTTATTTTAAAATTATATAAATATATTTTTTAACACTTTAAAAAGGACCTAAATTAATCTGTACTGCAATCATCAAAAATATAAATCCTAAAGCTAATTCCATAAGTATTATCTTTGATGCAAATTTAAACCATCTTGTATAAGGGATATGAGCAATAGATATTCCAGCCATAAGAACGCCTAGCGTTGGTACTATTCCATTTGCAAATCCATCACCCATTTGGTAAGCTAAAACTGCAACTTGTCTAGGTATTCCAATAACATCTGCAAGTGGAGCCATAAGTGGCATAGTTACCATAGCTTGACCTGTACCTGAAGGTATAAAGAAATTGATTACAGATTGCATAATCATCATTGCTCCTCCACTAAAAATCCTAGGAACATAATTTAACACTAATGACAATCCATGAACTATTGAATCTAAAATTACTCCTTGTTCTAATATAACTACTATACTAGATGCAAATCCTATCAAAATAGCTGGATATACCATCTCTTGCATCCCTTTTACAAATCCAGAGGCAATTTTATTTGGATTCATACCATAGACTATTCCACATAAAATTCCTAGAGCAAAGAAATAAGCTGATAAATCCGACATTCCTAAAGAAAATTTTACAATCAATATCATCAGAACCAGTATTCCTCCAAAGAATGTAACTAATACTCTAATATTTCCAGAAGATAACTTATCCCCGACAGAAGACTCATCAATTTGCCAGTGACTATAATCAATGTCTGACACTAAACTTTTACTTGGGTCTTTTTTTATCTTTTTACAATAAAAAATTATATATGTAGAAAGTAAAATCATTGTACAAATCCAAAATATCCATCTAAACCACATACCTGAAAAAAGTGGTAAACCTGAAATACCTTGTGCTAATCCTACTGTAAAAGGATTAATAGTAGCTGAACCATAACCTGATGCAAGCCCTAACAATAAAATTCCTGAAGCAACTAATGCATCATATCCCAAAGCAATACATAAGGTCATCAATATAGGTAAGAATGCAATACATTCTTCATACATTCCTACAACTCCACCAGCTAGTCCAAAAGTCAATACTAGACACGTAATTATAATCTCACCTTTTTTGCTTCCTTTACTTTTGGAGATAACTCTACCAATTAGGGCATCTAGTGAGCCAGTAGAATTTACTATACCAAATGCACCTCCAATAATAAGTACAAAAAAAACTGTTACAGAATTTTTTCCAAGCCCGCTTGGTATAGCTCTGAATACATCCATTATACTGACAGGATGTTGTTCTCCATATGTAAAACTTCCAGCTTGCACAATCATATTTCCAGTATTTAAATCTTCAACTCTATTATATGTTCCAGAAGGAACAATGTAGGTCATTATGGCTGCAAATATAATTAAACCTATCATCAAAACATATGCATCCGGGAATGCTAATTTTTTCTTTTTGATTTTACTCTTATTAGTCATAGCCTAATCCCCTTTGTTAGAATTTACTCTTCTTTCATTTTTTTTAGTAATTCTGGTTCTTCAAATAAACATAATCCTGTCAAAGCTAATACTTTTATTCCATCAATTACTCTATCTTTTGCATATGGCTTTATAGCTGCTTCTAAAAATTCTTTTGTATGTAGTTCTTCACCATTTTCAGAGAATTTTATCAAAGGATGTATACATGGCATAATTTGACTAAGATTTCCCATATCTGTCGAACCTAATAATACCTGCTCATCGTCATCATATATACCAAATTCCTCCATAATGTTTGTAAAGATACCTGTTAAAACCTTGTTTGCATTTAAGCCTTGGCAAGTTGGCTCAAAATGGTAAAATTCAAGTTCACAGCCAGTAGCTATTGCAGCTCCTCTAGCACAATTTTTTACTTTTTCAACCACCTCGTCAAAGTAGTCTTGCTCTTTTGCTCGTATTTCTAGTCTTACTTTCCCCATGTCAGGTATTACATTTGCAGCAGTTCCTGCTTCTAGTATGATACCATGTATTCTAGTTCCATCTACCAATTGTTGTCTCAATGCATTTACATTATTATATAATAACACTACTGCATCCAAAGCATTTATTCCATTATATGGCTTAGCTCCTGCGTGGGATGCTTTCCCAGTAAATATAAAATCTAATCCTCCTATTGCTATAATTTCTGGAGTTACACAAGTCTTTGAGTTTGGGTGTATCATCATTGCAGCATCATAACCATCAAATACACCATGTTCTATCAAGTAAGGTTTTCCATCCCCAGTTTCTTCAGCTGGTGTCCCAATTATACTTACCTCTCCTTTGTAAGTATCTAGTATACTTGCAAGAGTTATTCCAGCTCCAACTCCCATGGAAGCTATCAAATGATGGCCACATGCATGACCATTACCTGGAAGAGCATCGTATTCTGCTATAAATGCTATTCTTGGACCATCGCCATTTTTCTTTGTTGCTTTAAAAGCTGTTGCCATACCTGCCAAATTTTCCTCAACCTCAAAACCTTCTTCTCTTAGAAATTTTGATATTTTTTTAGCAGATTTATACTCTTGTAGGGCAATTTCTGGTTCATCATACAAAGATTGACATAGCTCCAAAATTTTTTCTTTCTTTAAATCCGCAACTTGTATTATTTTTTCCTTCATATCAATCTTACCTCCCATTAAAATTAATTTATATATTTATTCATATAAGATAAAACAAACTTATATTTATTACATTAAAACCATTTCTACACTTATAGTAAAACCTAGTGACTTATTCAACAGTACAAATTTTTCTATCCATTATTTTATCTATTAAAATAAATAATCTTACTATATATACTAACCTTTAAAATAACAGTTTTGAATATAAATATGTATTTCTACATGTATAAACCAAATAACTAATAAGTAAAAATATAAACATATGCATTAAAAATTTATAATTTATTATATTGAGTTTACATAACTTTAATATCTATTTTGAAAGTCCAATTAAAACGTCTATATAAAATACTATAAAAATCATTAATTCAATTTAACTTCTGCTCGTTCTCTTTTAAGCATCTATTTTCCCAAAATTCAGCATTTTTTATATCCAATTCAACAGGATTAAAATTTCTATCAGCTCTTTTTATTCCTAATTTTTTCTGTCTTAGGTAATCATAATATGCTTTTATAGCTGGCCTTTGAAGTGTAAAGATAGCAATTAAGTTTATATATGTTAAAACGCCTATACATATATCACCTAATGCCCAACTTGTAAGTGGTTCTATAAAACAACACATTGCTGCACATATTATAAGCATAAATCTACAGACATTTATTATATGCTTTTCATGTTTTTGTGCTTTAATTCTAGTTACCAAATAAGATACATTGGTCTCCATCATATATGAGAATGCTAATAATGTTGTGAAGGTAAATAATAATAAAACTATTGCTATAAAAATATCACCTAGTTGAGGATGTAATGTATTTATTGCACTCTGCACATATTGTGGACCTGGCTCTACACCTGGTAATACAGTTAAAACTCCTGTAACATTGTATTTTCCTGTTATTATAATCATAATACCTGTAGCCATACATATTAATAATGTATCCACATAAACAGAGAAAGCTTGAACTAATCCTTGTTTAGCTGGATGACTTACTTCTGCTGCTGCTGCACCATAAGTTCCAGAACCTTCACCTGCTTCATTTGAATATATACCTCTTTTAACTCCCCAGGATATTGCTGCACCTAACATTCCTCCAAACATTGAACCAAATCCGAATGCAGATTTAAACATAGTTATAATAGCTCCTGGAACTAAATTTATATTTACTATGATTATCACTATTGTCATGATAAGATATGCTCCACCCATTATAGGTACTACCTTTTCAGCAAATAAACCAATTCTTTTAATTCCTCCAAAAATTATTATTCCTAATGCAATAGAAGATGTAACTGCAATTGTCATTCTTGAAAATCCAAATGCTTGATTCATTGCTAAGTATAGAGTATTTGATTGCGTCCCAGGCATGAAAAATGTATAACTTATGATTGCAACTACTGAAAATAAAATTGAACATCTTTTCCATCCAAGACCTTTTTCAAAGTAATACGGAGGACCACCTCTGTACTGACCATCATGTTCATCTTTGTATATTTGAGCTAGAGTAGATTCTACAAATGCAGTCGCCGAGCCTAAGGTAGCCATTATACACATCCATACTAATGCTCCTGGCCCTCCCATTGCTATTGCTACAGCCACACCAGCTATATTACCAGTTCCAATTCTTCCAGCCATTGATGTAGCAAATCCTTGAAATGATGATATACCAACCTGAGAACTATCTCCTTCAAGTAAAAGGGTAAACATTTCTTTTATGTCTTTTATTTGGAAAAATTTTAATTTCAATGAAAAATACAATCCTATGCATAAGCACATTGCAACTAATACAGGTGACCAAACAATTCCATTAATGGTGTTAACTAAATCGGTCACTCAACTCACCACCATTCATTTTAATTTATAGACAATAATTTAAACAGCTATGTACTAATATTTTGTATAAACTTTATTTAACTCAACATATCTTATAGACTCATTTTTTATTTTATTTACCTTATTTCTATCTTTTAATATGTAAACTCCAACAATTATTACCAAAATTAAGAATATCAATTGATACATGAACATAAGTGTATAAATTTTTTAACGATATGTGCTTGACAGACAATCAAACAATATAAATTGAAATACATATAAGGAAAAGCCCAATACTACTACATAAATAGTACACTATTAATATGTAGCTAGATAATATATAGTTAGATTTCATAATTTTCTTATTTATCATTAGATATAAAATTGAGTGCAAATATCATCTATTACTAAAATCCATGTAAAATTTATATTAAAAAAACTTATGTAAATATACAAATAGGTGATAATTGCTACTCAATCTTATACTTTTAGGGGTAACTTTATGCTAAAACTATACTAAAAACACTTGATAACATTTTAATTTTTTCACACTTTATTCATCAAATATAACTATAAGTTTTAATTTAGTATTACTTTTTATACAGTATTTATGTCAGTAGATTATACTGAAAAAAATACTCTCTTATTAAATGAAACTTTTAAGCTTTTAACTTCTCTAATCTTTTCTTTTTAACTTTTAATATATATAAACAAGATAATATTCCTATTACTAAAATAGCTATTTGGAATATAAATGTATATGTGTAACCTTTATTACCATAAGTATCTATCCAATGCCCTATTAATGCAAATTGGAATACATCTGGTGAAAAGCCTAAAGCTGCTGCTATACCTATAGTAGTAGCTGAATATTTAACTGGCACATTTACTTCCTCTTGAACTGCATAGTATATGCCTTTTCCCATATAACCTAATATACCTACTACAAATGTTAATGCTATAAATAAAGTCATTGGCGTTGATGAAGGCAATACTAAGAATAAAACTATTACTACTATACCAAGTACATATATTGGTAAAAGCACTTTAGTAGGTGATTTTACTTTGTCTGCACAGTACCCTCCAAATGGAGCACCAAATAATTTTAATCCATGTTGTCTTATTATAGCCAATGCTCCAGATAGTGCAACTGAACCTCCAAGTACTGATGTTATATAAGGTGTAAAGTAAGACATTGTAACTGTAAATGAATATACACAGAATATACTTATACCTACTAACCAAGTATTTGGTGATTTTAAAACTACCATAAAGTCACTAGCAGCCATTTTTTCACTTTTACCTTCTTCTTTTTCTTCACTAATATCTACATCTTTAATTACAAACCATAATACTGGACACATTACTATAGATAATATTCCTAAAGATATCATTACCCATCTCATACCTAAAACAGGAGTTGAAAATAATGTATAAATATATAAGAATATAGCTCCCATTACTACTCCAGAAACTCCAACCATAGCTTCATTAAATCCATAAACTTTACCTTGATTTTCTTTTCCTATAACTCTAAGTATCTTTACCATAGAAGGGTAGTTCATAACTAATGATGTAATTGCACAACCTACCCAAGTTATGACAGCAAATGTATAGTTCATGTTAAATGCAAATAAAAATGATACTATTCCATTAAGAAATACAGAGCCTAAAATTATCTTTCTATAATCAAATCTATCTGCTAACCATCCTCCTATAGGAGCTCCAAATATATTACCTAATCCATAAATTGTAAGTAGAAAACCTAGTTGAGTATTTGAACACTGTAATGCTTTTAAAATTGGATCATACAATGTATATTGGATAAATGGTATAATATAAACTAATTCCCAACATATAGCTATGATAACAAGTTGAATCATTAACTTTCCAAACTTTATCCCGTTCCCTTTTTCTCCCATAATTAAGCCCTCACTTTTAATATTTATTCACAAGCATAATTGAGTTCTTTTTTTATAACTTCTGCAAGTATTTTAATCCCTTCAACTATTTGCTCTTCTGACATTGTTGTATAATTAAGTCTCATAGTATTTTTTGGACCATTATTTGCAAAGAATGATTCTCCAGAAACATAGGCAACTCCAGCATCAATAGCTTTATCTAGTAAATTATCTACATTTATACTTTCAGGAAGTTCAACCCATATAAACATACCTCCATCTGGTTCTGTATATTTTGCTTCTTCTGGAAAATATTTTTTCATAGTTTCTAACATCAAGAAACATCTTTTTTTATACTCAGCTCTTATTTTTTCTACATGTTCATTTAAATTATACTTCTTTAAGTATTCTATTACCTGTACTTGAGAAAATTGATTTGATTGTAAATCGATACCTTGCTTTAAAAGTTCTGCTTTATCTATAATATCTATATTCCCACACATCCAAGCAACTCTAAATCCTGGACATAACACTTTTGAAAATGACCCCAGATATAGTACTTTATCTTTAGTATCAAGTGATTTAAGTGTAGGTAGTGGTTCTTGTGTAAATCTTATTTCTCCATAAGGATTATCTTCTATTACTATGACATCATACTTGTTTACAACTTCCATAAAATCTTTTCTTCTTTGTAAAGACCATGTTTTTCCTGTAGGATTTTGGAATGTTGGTATTACATATATAACCTTTATGTTTGAATTTTCAGATAATAATTTATCTAAATCTTCTGTTACCATTCCTTCTTCATCTGTATCTACTCCTAAAAAATCACATTCATAAGGTCTAAATGCATTTATTGCACCTAAGTAACTTGGATTTTCTGTAACTACTATATCTCCTTTTTCTAATAAAATCATAGCACTAAGAGCTATACCTTGTTGTGAACCAGTAGTTATTATAATATTTTCTGGTTTTGTTTCAATATTTTCTTCTTCTTTCATTCTCTTAGCTATTATTTCTAACAACTCATCTTCACCTTTAGTAGGTCCATAAGCTAAAGCAAATTTTCCTCTTTCATCAAGTACTTGCTTAGTTACTTCACTTATTTCTTTTATTGGAAATAAGTTTGGGTCAGGAAGTCCTGCTGCAAAAGATATAACAGTTCCACCACTTGCCACTTTTTGAGCTATCTTCTTTTGAGAGTCTCTTATAGCTGAAGCCTTTACCATATCCATTCTTTTTGCATATTTCATAATAATTCATCCCCTTTTAAATAATTTCTTATTGTGATGCTAAGCAGGCTAGTGCTATTGAATTTATTTTAATTTCGGCTGTATCAGAGCGTGAACCTAAAATTATTGGATTTGTTGCCCCCAAAACAATCCCTGCCCACTTAGCTTTATTGAATCTAAGCCATGACTTTCCTAATATGTTTCCTGCCTCTATATTTGGAAATACAAGTAAGTCAACATCGCCAGCAATATTACTTTCGATACCTTTATGCTTTGCTGCATATGCATCAAATGCAACATCAAAGGCTATTGGACCTTCTACTATACAATTTGGTATTTCTCCTAATTTTACCATCTCTACAAGTGAATTAGCATCTACTGTAGATTGTATTTTGGGGTCTACCATTTCATTTGCAGTAAGTATCGCAGTTTTAGGATTTTCCATACCTATACTCTTCATAGTAAGAAGTGAATTTATCAATATATCTTTTTTTTGATTTAAATTTGGAGATACATTTATACCACTATCTGTACAATAAAGAAGTTTGTGGTATTGAGGCAATTCATATACTGCAAGTAAACTTAAAAGTCTTCCTGTTCTAAGACCAAACTCTTTATTTAATATAGCTCTCATATAAACACTTGTATTTACTAACCCCTTCATAAGAACTTTAGCATCCTTATTTTTAACTACTTCTACAGCTTTTTTAACTGATTCATCAGGATTTTGACACCCTATTATTTCATATCCCTTTAGTCCAATCTCTTTTGATATATTTTCTATTTTATCTTTATTGCCTACGAGAATTGGTTTTATAAGATTTAAATCTGTTGCTGATTTTACAGCTTTTAACACTTCTTCATCTTCTGCAACAGCAACACTTACAATAACAGGTTTAAGCTTTTTAGCTTCTTCTAATAAATTATTAAAATCTTTTAACATATTTTTTCTCCTAAATATTAATAAGTTTTTGCCATTTCTTCTCCATTAAGTACTCTAAGAGCTCCAAGAGCAAGTGCTTCCATTTCCATCTCACCTGCCACTATATCTACTGGTGCTAAATATGAAACTTTTTCCATTATTCCTTTAATCACCATTTCCGAATGCGATATTCCCCCTGTTAAAATAATTCTATCTATATCTCCAGAAAGTGATGCTCCATACATAGAAATTTCTTTAGCTGTTTGATAGATGAATGCATCCATTATAAGTTTAGCTTTTTCATCACCATCTTTAATTCTATTTTCAATTTCTATCATATCTTTTGTTCCTAAATAATCGTACATACCCCCAATTGAGCTTACTTTTGCAACCATTTCATCGTGAGTATATTTTCCTGAGTAGCATAATTCTATAAGAGGGTATGCAAGTAATCCTCCACTTCTTTCTGGCGAAAATGGACCATCAGACCTTCCACCACTTCCATCTATCATTTTTCCTTTTTTATGCGCTACAATTGATATTCCAGAACCTAGATGAGCTACAATAAAGTTATAATCTTCATATTTTCCACCTAGTTTTTGTGCTATTTTTCTTGATACAGCCTTATGATTTAGTGCATGCAGCCAGCTAGCTTTTTCTATATCTGATATACCTGTAATCCTTGATACATCATCAAATTCATCTACAGAAACTGGGTCTACTACAAATGATTGAACTCCTATTTCATCTGCTATAGTCTTAGCTAACAAGGCACCTAAGTTTGATGCATGTTCTCCATTTATTTCATTTCTCATGTCCTCAATCATTTCTTTACTTACAATATAGGTACCACCTTTTATAGCCTTCATAAGTCCACCACGACCCACTACTGCGTCAAAAGAATTTATATCATGATTTTCACTACTTAAAACATCCACTATTAATTGCTTTCTATAATCATATTCATCAAATACCTTGGAAAATTTTTTTAAATCTTCTCTTGTATGAGTTATATTTTTTTTCAAAACTTCATCTTTATCTTGAAATACAGAAATCTTTGTAGATGTACCACCAGGATTAATTACTAAAATTTTCACTTCAACGCCTCCTCGGTTTCATACTGTAGAACGTCGTTCTGTTAATTTCTTAAAAATTTTTGTCGTCCTATTACTCAGAACGACGTTCTATATTTTATTAATTAAATACTAACACATAAAAATGAGTATTTCAATAATAATTTTAAATATTTAAAATATTCACTCATAGTCATATCCAGCTTCAAATGCTTCTACATTTTTGGCATTAAACTTTCCTTTACCTTGATTTTCAAAGTATTCACACATACCACTTTCAAATTCTTCTTTTGTGAATAAATCTAAATTCTTCACCATAGCACCTAACATACAAATATTAGCAGATTTTTCATTACCTAAATTTTGAGCTATTTCAGTAACAGGTACTTTTATAACATTAATATCTTCTCTATATTTTCTATCCTTATTTACTAGTGATTCATTGACAAACATATAACCATTTGCTTTCATTAAACTCTCATACTTATCTACTGATACACTATTCATTCCCAATAAGATATCTGGATTTTTTACACAAGGATTTGCAATTTTTTCATCACTTACAACAACATTACAATTTGCACTTCCTCCTCTCATCTCATTTCCATAAGATGGGAACCATGTAATCTTCTTTTCTGCCTTATATGCAACATACATTATAATTTTTCCTGCTGTAAGAACTCCCTGTCCTCCAAAACCAGCACATATAATTTCATTTAACATATTATTTCCTCCCTAATCAATAAATTCTCCAAGTGGATACTTTGGAACAAGTTCGTTTTCTATTCTCTTCATAGCATCTACTGGCTTTAATCCCCAGTTTGTTGGACATGGTACAAGTATTTCTATTAAGCAAAAGCCCTTTTTATCTTTTTGTTTTTCAAGTGCTTTTTTGATATATCTTTTTGTTGTATTTATTTCTTTAGGGTTAGTTATTGTTCCTCTTGCCAAATATGCTATATCTAAATTTCCCATAACTTTTACAACATCAAATGTTGAGCCATGGTCTTCATATGTTCTACCTGCTGGAGTAGAAGCTGTATGTTGACCTTGTACAGTAGTTGGAGCCATTTGCCCACCTGTCATTGCAAACATATTATTATTCATAACTAAAAATATTACATTATCATTTCTAGTAGCAGCTGACATAGTTTCTCCAAGCCCTATTGCATAAGCTCCACCATCTCCAGCTATTGTAAATATATATTTATCTGGTCTAACTCTTTTCATAGCTGCCATAGCTGCACCCATTTTACCATGAGGAGGAACAACAACATCTACATTCATACTAAATTGAAACATATGATTACATCCTATATCTGAGCATATAATCGTATCTTGACATATATTCATTTCTGTTAATACTTCTCCAATAATTCTATCGACTATAGAGTGTCCACAGCCTCCACAGAACATATTTTCACACATCATTATTGCTGGTGCTTTTTTAGCCATAATTAAAATACCTCCTCTTGCTTAGCTTTTCCATCTATAATCTCTTGAGCAAAATCTATTAATTGATTTACTTCTGCCATATATTGAGCTGTTGCTACTGAATATACTGGGAATCTATTATTACATGCTATAATTACATCTTCCTTCATTTGTGCCATCATATTCATTTCAACTGTTACAAGCCCTTTTAATGAATCTTTTAATTTTTTAAAAGCTTTTCTTGGGTAAGGCCACAATGTTTTTGGTCTTATTAATCCAAGTTTTATACCTCTTGCTCTTGCATCTCTAACTGCGCCTTCTGCTATTCTTGAAGAAATTCCATATGCAACAAATACCACATCTGCATCTTCTATCTCTATTTCTTCCCATCTTTGTTCATTTTCTTGAACTTTTCTCATTTTTTCTATATAACCTTTTTGCCATGTATCTTGGTCCTCAAAATATGTTATATCAGTTATTACTTTATTTTTTTCTCCAACAGGAGTTCCTTTTGCTGCCCATGGAGCTTTATCCTTATCATATTCTTTCATTGGTGGTGCTATACAAGGTTCTACCATTTGACCTATTGTAGCATCAGAAAGTATAAGTACTGGATGCATATATTTTTCAGCTAATTCAAAAGACTCATATGCCATATCCATATTTTCTTGAACACTATTAGGTGCTAATACAATTAAATGATAATCTCCATTTCCTCCACCTTTTACAGCTTGCCAGTAATTATCTTGACCAGCTCCTATAAATCCATCTCCTATACCATATCTCTGTACACATGCTACAACTGCTGGTAAACCAGCTGATACCCAATATGCAATTCCTTCTTGTTTTAATGAAAATCCAGGTCCAGATGAAGATGTCATAGCTCTTGCTCCAAGTGCACTTGCCCCCATAACCATATTTACGCTGGCTATTTCAGATTCACCTTGAATAAATACTCCTCCAACCTCTTTTTGTCTCCAAGCCATCATTTCTAATATTTCTGATTGTGGTGTTATTGGATAACCTGCATAAAATCTACATCCACCACGTATAGCTCCTTCTGCTAAGGCTTCATTTCCCTTAATTAATAAACTTTGCATACGTTTTCTCCCTTCCAATAAAAAGTTATTTATAATATCTCAAATACTAAATCAGGACACATTGTATAACAAGCGCCACATTGAACACACTTTTCTTCATCGACTTTGACTGTTACAAAGCCTTTTTTATTTGTGTAATCAGAAAGACTTATTGCTTCTTTTTTGCAAGCTTCAATACAAAGATAACACCCCTTACATCTTTCAACACTCAACTTGACTTTTTCCATTTTTCAAATCTCCCCTCTTATGTAGTAATTTTTTTACCTAATTTTAAATATATAATATTCATGTGGGTTTATTATATATATATTTTATTATTGTTCTATTCTTTAGAACACTGTTCTGTTTTGTATTGCTTAATTAAAAGATATCACATTCGCTTATATATTTCAATAATTTTTTCAATTTTAAAAATATTTAATTTTTATATTCAATAAAAAAGAGACCATATCTAAACTGGTATTTACAAATAACAATTTAAATTTAGTCTCTTTTTATTATTCAAATTTATTTCTTAAAATTATCTAAAAAGTTCAGATATGCTCTTTGCAGTTTCTATAACCCTTTTAATTTTATATTCAAAGTCTCCTTCTCGCATCCTTATAGTAGGACCTGATAGACTTATTGCTGCTATAGCTTTATTGTTTTTATCCAAAATAGGTGCTCCAATACAAGTTAAACCATGTTCTAGTTCTTGGTCATCTAGAGCATATCCTTGCTCTTTTATTTTTGCCAAAAAAATCATCATATCATCCCAATTATCAATTGTATGTTCTGTATATTTGTGTATTGGAGTTTTTCTGTATTTTTCAAAATCTATAGAATCATTAAATGCCATAAGACATTTCCCAACCGCTGAACAATAACATTCGCTACTAGAACCAACTGACGGATTTACTGAGAGTAATTGATTTGAACCATATTCTTTATGTATTATGATACTTCTTGGAGAATCTTGAGCTCTTTCTTCTAGTATAGACACATTCACCACTTCGTTAAATTCTTGATTTAATTTTTTCGTATATGGTTTTACTATTTCAGTCAATGACATCTGTTCTCCCACAACCATACCTATTGCATATAAATTTATTCCCAACCAATACTTACCATTCTCAGTGTTTTGTATAACAAAACCTTTGTTTTCAAGAGTTACTAAAGTTCTATGTATAGTACTCTTATATACTCCCATAATCTTACTTATTTCAGTTATTCCCATTTCTCTCTTTTCATGATATAATAGCAAAATTATGTCTAGGGCTCTATCTAATGCATTTATTATTTCTCCCATATACAAGTACTCCTCCTGCGAATATTAAGCGTTTATTCAACACTATACTAAATATTATATATTAAAATTACAAAATTATCTATTTATCTTAATTATATTTTATAAAACAAAAATATTATACTTATTTAACAAAATAAAGAGTCATACTAAGTATATGTTCCTTATTTTGACTTTTAATAGTACTCTACTGTTATATTTTTACCAACTCTAGATAATAATATATATATAATTATACAGCATATTTATTTTTATACAAGTCTAATAATGAGGTGAAATAATGGATAATTTAAAAGAGACATTGTTAAATGAACTAGATAATTTTAAAGAATATTCTTTAAAATTATTAAATGGAGAAATAAATAAAATGCAATACAAAGGATTTTCTGGTGGATATGGAGTTTATGCTCAAAGAGACAAAAAATCATTTATGATAAGACTTCGAGTATCTGCTGGGGTATTGTCGAAATCTCAACTTAAAAAAATCTACCAAATGGCTACCAAACATAAGCTAGATAAGATACACTTAACAACTAGACAAGCTATACAATTACATGACTTGTCTATAGACTCTATAGTTGATATTATGGAAGAGGGAATAAAAAATGATATCTTCACTAGAGGCGGTGGTGGTAACTATCCTAGAAATGTAGGCTTATCTCCATTATCAGGAGTTGACCCTGACGAAGCTTTTGATGTTACCCCTTATGCAGTTGCTACTGATAAATATTTTATCAAAAATGCTACTACATATCACTTACCTAGGAAACTAAAAGTTTCCTATTCTAGTTGTTACACAGATTCTGCCCATTGTAGTATACAAGACTTAGGATTTGTAGCTACTCTAAAAAATGGCAAACCATATTTTAGAGTTTTCTTAGGTGGAGGTTTAGGTAAACAACCTAAAGTTGCTTTAGAACTTGATGAAGTTATAAAACCTAAAGATGCATTATATTGTGTAGAAGGAATGATTAAATTCTTTATGGCTTATGGTAATTATGAAAATAAAAACAAAGCTAGGGTTAGATATATGGTTGAAACGCTTGGAGAAAATATGTTTTTAGAAAAATTTAAAGAATACTATAAATTAGAAAAAGAAAAAGGTAATCTTGAACTTAATGTTGAACAAATTGACTATTCTAAACCTGGAATTAAGATAGATTTACATGACTCTAGATTAATCCATCAAAAACAATCTGGCTTATATACTGTATATATACATCCAATTGGAGGTCTATTATCTACTAAAGATTTAAAATTTTTACTTCAAGAGTTAGATAATATTAAAAATCCTATGATTAGATTAGGTATGACAGAAGGCTTGTACATTCTAAATTTAGATGGAAATGAGGCAAAAAGGATATTAGAAATAAGCAAGACTATTAGTTGTAACTCTCAATTAGAACAGAGTATCTCCTGCATAGGTGTTCCTATTTGTCAGATGGGTATACAAAATAGCCAAAAAATATTACATGAGATAATAGATTATTTTAGATTACAAAACAATGAAGAAGTTTTAAGTAAAGCTCCTAAACTGTATATTTCAGGATGTCTAAATTCATGTGGTGTTCACCAAATTGGTAGCATAGGATTATGTGGTAAAAAGAAAAATGTCAATGGAGTATCTACTGATGCATTTGAATTATTTGTTGGAGGTAGTTTTGAAATAGGTAAGACTAGACTAGGAAAATCTCTAGGAGATTTTAAGGCTAGTGACATTCCTAAAATGCTTTATGAAATAGCTGAGGTTTCATCAGAAAATTTTTATGAATGGATAGATTCAAATGATGATTTATTAAATAAAATAATTGATAAGTATAAAATATGACTTAACATAAATGATTATAAAAAATGAGATAGCTTATAACTATCTCATTTTTTACAATCGTTTATGTTTTTATACTATTTATAAACTATTTTAGATAAATCACAAATTTCTAACATAGTATCATATATTTGTTTAAGTAGACCAAGTCTGTTATTTTTAATTGCTTCATCATTATCCATAACCATAACTGAATCAAATAGGTTATCAACTACAGGTCTTAAAGATGCAAACTCATCTAAAGCAGTACCGTATTTCTTATCTTTTAATAATTCTTTTACTCTTACTTTTACTTGCTTAAATTCATTATAAAGCTTAATTTCAGCATCTTCTTTTAATAGACTTTCATCAACCTTATCACATTCTGCTTTCTGAGCCAAAGTAGAAACTCTATTAAATGCAGTAAGCATTTCCACTAATTCATCTTTTTCTAGCCAATTATTAAGCTCTAAAGCTCTCATATGCATATCAGAAATATCATTTATATCAGAACTTAAAACAGCATCAACAACATCATATCTTATACCTAAATCTTTAAATAGATTTTTTACTCTTTCATTAAAGAAGTTCATTATTTGTTCAACAACATCTTCTTTATTAAAATCTAAGTTAGAATAATTATCTAAAGCATGTTCAATAAGTACTTTTAAGTCTACAGCTACTTTTCTATCCATAAGTATACTAAGTATACCTAAAGCTTGTCTTCTTAAAGCATATGGGTCTTGAGAACCTGTTGGTTGTATTCCTATAGCAAAAAATCCTGCTATTGAATCTAATTTATCAGCTATTGATAAAGCTACCCCTGCATTAGTTTTAGGAAGAATATCTCCTGCAAATCTTGGTAAATAATGTTCAAAAATAGCTTCACTTACAACATCATTTTCTCCTCCAACCTTCGCATATTCTTTTCCCATAAAACCTTGTAATTCATCAAATTCTCCTACCATTCCAGTAACTAAATCTGCTTTAGATAATTTAGCAGCTCTCATAGTGTCTGCCTTTTCATCTGCTAATCCTAAACTATCAAGTATATCAGCACTTAGTTTTTCAAGTCTTAAAGTTTTGTCATAAATAGTACCCAATTTTACTTGGAAAACAACAGTTTTTAATTTTTCTATGTAGCTTTCTAAGTTTCTCTTAGTATCTTCTCTATAGAAAAATAAAGCATCAGCAAGTCTTGCTTCTAAAACTTTTTCATTTCCAGCTTTAACATTATCTATTCTGTAAGAATCTCCATTTCTAACAGCTATAAAGTTAGGTAACAGTTTTCCTTCTTTAAGAACTGGGAAATATCTTTGATGTTGTTTCATAGGAGTTATGACAACTTCTTTTGGTAGTTTTATATAATCTGTATCAAATTCGCCATAAAAAGCAGTTGGATATTCAACTAAGTAAGTTACTTCTTCAAGTAAATCTTCATCAAACTCAACTTCGCCACCTAAAGAATTGGCTACTTCTATACATTGTTTTCTTATAATTTCTTTTCTCTTATTTTGGTCTAAAACTATATAATTTTTCTCTAATTTTTCAAAATATTCTTCTATAGAATTAACTTCTATTGTACTTTCTCCTAAGAATCGATGCCCTTTTGTTACATTAGAAGATATTATTCCTTCTAAATCAAATTCTAATACCTTATCATTTAACAATGTAACTATCCATCTTATAGGTCTTGCAAATTTTAGGTTTTTTCCTCCCCAACGCATAGCTTTTGGAAATACTACAGATTTTATAGTTTCTGGTAATATCTCTTTTAACACTTCTGAAGTGTCTTTCCCAGCTTGCTTTATAGTAGCAAAAATATATTCATCTTTTCCAACTTGTTTAAAATATATATCAGATTCGCTTAATCCTTTACTTTTTATAAATCCTAAAGTTGGTTTTGTGAAATTATTGTCTTCATCAACAGCAATCTTCTTAGCTGGACCTTTTATTTCTTCTTCTAAATCACTTTGCTTATCACTTAAACCTTCAACTACTAAAGTCAATCTTCTTGGTGTTCCATAGGCATCTATTTTATTAAAAGATATTCTATTTTCCTCAAATAATTTATTAAGATTGTTTTTTAATTGTTCTAGTGTACTACCCATAAATCTTGATGGCATTTCTTCAACACCGATTTCAAATAAAAGATAATTTTTCATTATTTGTCACCGTCCTTTAAAAGAGGGAATCCCATTTCTTCTCTTTGTTTTACAAAAGTTTCTGCAACAGTTTTTGCCATATTTCTAACTCTACCTATAAATGAAGCTCTTTGACTAACACCTATTGCTCCTCTTGCATCCAATGTATTAAATGCATGAGAACATTTTAATACATAATCATATGAAGGTATTACAAGACCACTTTCCATAAGTCTTAATGCTTCTTTTTCATATATATCAAACAGATTAAACAACATATCTGCATCACATAATTCAAACGCATACACTGAATTTTCATACTCAGCTTTATTAAACACTTCGCCATAAGTTATTTTATCATTCCATTTTAAATCATAAACACTATCAACTTCTTGAATGTACATAGCTAATCTTTCTAACCCATATGTAATTTCTCCTGTCTCAAGCTCACATTCAATATTACCTACTTGTTGGAAGTATGTAAATTGAGTTATTTCCATACCATCTAACCAAACTTCCCATCCAAGTCCCCAAGCACCAACTGTGGCAGCTTCCCAGTTGTCTTCAACAAATCTTATGTCATGTTCACTTGGGTCAATTCCAATTTCTTTTAAGCTCTCTAAATACAATTCTTGTATATTATCTGGAGATGGCTTTAGTATAACTTGGAATTGATGATGTTGATATAATCTGTTTGGGTTTTCACCATATCTTCCATCTGCTGGTCTTCTTGAAGGCTCTACATAGCATACTTGCCAAGGCTCAGGTCCTAATGATCTTAAAAAAGTATTAGGATTCATAGTTCCAGCACCTTTTTCAACATCGTAAGGTTGCATCATGATACAACCTTGCTTTGACCAGTATTTTTGCAATGCCAGTATCATTTCTTGAAAATTCATAAAAATCCCTCCTATAACAATAAAGCCTCTCGTCTACACGAAAGGCTATTTTAATAGTTCTTCTACAACTTTTAGAATATCAAATTCTATAAAATTTGTCAATGTTAGTGATAATTCTTATAATTATCTTCTTTTCATTTTTTAAAAGTCACTTTATATCTATTTATTTTCGTCTTCGTTTTCATTATTCTTTTCAGATTCTTCTTTCATTAGATCAGCAGTTACATCTTTATCATCTTCTTTTTTATCAACTACTACATCTTTTACATCTTTGGCTGCATTAGTTATCATATTCTTCAAAACATGAAGTTTTTCTTCATTTAATTCACCTAAGTCTACAACTTCACCATCTTCTTCATTTTGAACTTTTATACGATATTTACTTATAACAGCAGCTGATAAACCAACTAGAGTAGCTAATGGTACAAAAGCTAATCCAACAACTCCTACTGTTAAAGGAATATTCATCATAGTTTTTCCATCTTTTTCAACTATTACTCTTACAACACTACTTTTTTTAAGAAGTTCTTTTAATTGATATTTTATATTTTCTCCATCTTTACCAAATACTTCTTCCATAGTTTCTTTAGCAGATTTAGCTTTACAATTACAAGTATTCTTTTTATTTTCTAAATATATTACTGCCTCAATTACATCTCCATTACATTCCACTAATGCTTCTTTTGCTTCTGCATAAGTTGCTCCTGGAACTCTTTCAAAGACTGAATCAACCATTTCAATAGTTATATTACTACTCATTATTATCCACTCCCTTATTGTTTTTTACACTTTGCAATACGTGTAATGATTTTAGATTAATATTATCAACATAAACTTTCAAATATTTTTCTAGTATATTTTCGAGTTCATGTGTTATATATTTTGATACTTTAGCTTTGCTACATGTTAAAATATCATTCCTTAATACATATTCCATGAGACTAACAGTTGTTAAATCCAGTTTTATATTATTATCAAAAAGTGTATTACACTTACTACATAGTATACCACCTTCATAAACATTAAACATAGAATTTTGCAAAATTTTACTTCCGCAATTAATACATTTATTTACTATTGGTTTAAATCCTATATAGTCCAAGAACTTTAACTCAAATGCAGCTGTTACAAATCTATTATCTGTATTTTCTTGTGTATATAAATACAGCGTCTGTGCAAGTAATATAAATAACCTATTATTAGTCTGATTTTCAAGTATAGAATTTTCAACTAATTTTGTAATATATGTAGCATAAGAAAATGCCTCTATATCGTAGGATATATTATAAAAACTCTTTATGATTTCACTTTGAGTAACCTTGTACATATTTCCTTGTTTTTTTAAAGTAAAATTGCTATAAGAAAATAACTGTGATGATGAAAGTAAAGAGCTCTTATTTTTTTTAGCTCCTTTTGCTATTGCAGATACTTTTCCAAGCTTTCTCGTAAACAGAGTAAGTATTATATCACTTTCCTTGTACCTTATAGCTTTAAGTACTATCCCCTGGGTGTTCAGGATTATCATCGTCTTCTTTTTTCTCCCTTACTTCTTCGACTTCTTCACTTAGGTTTTTGCAATCACAGAAGTATAGATATGCATCTATACTGCCTGTTTTTTTAAAAACTTCCCAACTGATATTGTTCATTTTTAAAAAACCCCCTTCTTACATTTATACTTATATTTTTAGTAAGAAGAGGATAAATCATACATAAAGTTATTAAACAATTTTTGACAATAACGCTGTCGTTATTATAAAATAAACTGCTATACCAGTTATATCAAGAGCTGTAGATATAATTGGTGATGAAACTGTAGATGGATCTGCATCCATCTTTTTTAATAAAACAGGCATAAATGCACCTATTGTTGCACCCAAAACCATATTTATAAATAATGATATTGAAACAATTAATACAATGTCTAATTTTTTCATAACAAAGTAAATTACAATACCTGTTATTATACTACACAAAAGACCTGTAATAATTCCTACAATACCTTCTCTTACTACATTGCTAAAATTCAAATCTTTATTAGACAGTGTTATTACTGTAACAGAAGATGATTGTGTTCCAATATTACCACCCATACCTATTACTACAGGTATAAAAAATACCAGTGGAGCATATATAGGGTTCATTATATAATCTAAATTAGAAAGTATTAGAGAAGCCAATAGACCTCCAATTAATGTAATAATTAACCATGGCAGTCTACCTCTAAGAGCTGATATTGTCTGCTCTTTCAATGTAGGATTTTCCTTTTCAGCAACTTCTCTTTCATGCTCTGAACTTCCTGCAAATTTATACATATCTTCAGTTGCTTCTTCTTCCATAACATCTATTATATCATCTACTGTTATTATCCCTTTTAACTTTTCTTGTCTATCTACTACTGGAATTGCTATTAAATTGTATTTCGATACTAACCTAACCGCTTCTTCTCTATCTTCATCTACATAAACAGAAATTATATTTTCACTCATTAAATCTTCTACTATATTTGCATCTCTCGCTATTATTAGCTCTCTTAAAGATAATACTCCAACTAGCTTTTCTTCATCATCAACTACATATATATAATAAATAGTCTCAGCTTCATCAGCTTCTTCTCTCATATGTTCTATTGCCTCAAGAGCTGTCATATCTTTATTTATAGAAATATATCCAGTGGTCATTGTTCCACCTGCAGAGTCTTCATCATAGAATAATAATTCTTTTACATAGTCAGCGTTTTCTTGATTTAAAAGATTTATTATATGTTCTCTTTCTTCTTCTTCAAGTTCACTAAGTTTATCTGCCATGTCTCCAAGAGACATAAGTTCAAGTATGTTTTTTGCATGTTCTACATCTAACTTAGATAAAATACTAATAAAAAACTCTACACTACCTTCTTCTAATATAGAAGATGCCATATCTAGAGGAAGTACTTCAAACAGTTGAATTTTCATGTCTTCCTCTAAATTTTCCATTATATCGAATATATCAATTATATGATATTCCTCTATTAATTCTCTTAACTCCAATACTTTATTATTATCAATTAATGATTTTACTTCATATAATAAATCTTGGGAAGCATCCAGTTTCCTATCCATATAACCCACCTTTATTTATCATTATATCCAAAATTATTTATATAATTTTGTAAATTTCTCCAATTTTCTTTAACCTTAACCCATAACTGGAGATTTATTTGTGAACCTAAAAGTAATTCTATATCTTGTCTTGCTGATTTACCTATTCCTTTTAGTTTCCTACCATTCTTTCCTATTATTATTCCCTTATGTGAATCTCTTTCACAATATATTACAGCAGATACATCTACTATTTCTTTATCATTTCTTGCTTTCATTTTTTCAATTTCAACAGCTACACCATGAGGTATTTCATCATTAAGATAATGAAGAACTTTTTCTCTTATAAGTTCTGCTATTAATACTCTCTCTGGTTGATCTGTAATCATATAATCTGGAAAATACTTTGGTCCTTCTTCTAAGTAATTTTGTATAACTTTTATTAGAGTATCTGTATTTTTTCCTTTTAACGCTGATATTGGTACTATCTCTTTGAAAATACCTTCTCTATCATACATTTTTATTATATCAAATAATTCATCTTTTTGACCTAGTTGGTCTATTTTATTTACAACTAGAATTATTGGTGTCTTAACAGATTTTAAATCCTCTATTATTTTTCTGTCTCCAGGACCTATTTTTTTAGAATCATCAACTACAAATAATATTAAATCTACATTTTTAAAAGCTTCTGTTGCTGCCTTTACCATGAATTCACCTAATTTATTTTTAGGTTTGTGAATACCTGGTGTATCTAAAAATACTATTTGAGTTTCTTCATCTGTATAGACTGCTTGTATTGTATTTCTTGTAGTCTGAGGTTTATCACTCATTATAGCTATCTTTTCCCCTACTACATTATTCATTAAAGTAGATTTCCCTACATTTGGTCTACCTACTATACTGACAAATCCTGATTTGAACATTAACTGTCTCCTAACTTTTATCTTCTTGTATTTAATTGCTTTAAATTTATTTTAGTTTTTTAATTTATTTTAAATCATTTCCAGAGAAATAGTTTGGTAGCAAATCTTTTATATCATGCTCAAACACCTCTCCTTTAGTATATCCTGTTATTATTTTTATATCAGAACCAAACTCTATAATTACTTGTCTACATATTCCACAAGGATATGTTTGTTCATTATTTTCTGAGTTATCACTTGCTATTGCTATTTTATATATATCCTTATCACCTTCTGATATAGCTTTAAAAATAGCTGTTCTTTCTGCGCAATTTGTTCCACCTAATGATGCACATTCTATATTACATCCAGTATAAACTTTTCCACTCTTAGTCAAAAGAGCTGCACCCACTCTAAAACTTGAGTAAGGAGCATAAGAATGTTGTCTAGCATCTTCTGCCAACTTTAACAATTCTATGTTGTCCACAACATCTCCTCCTGTATACACTTATTAGAATTTATTTTTATTTAATACTCTACATTATATCATAAAAATTTAATTGTAACAGATTTGTTTCATTGTTAAATATTTTATGTACATTCATTTTAATTATAAAACATTCCAAGCTGAAATACTAATACTGCTATTAACACGCCTAACAAAGCTCCTGCTATGGTTTCCCAGAATGTATGTATTTTTCCCTCAATCCTACTTTGAGCAACCAATACAGCCATTATATATGCAAGAGTAGATGCAACTACTCTTTCTGTCATAAGTGTAATTGCAGTTGCTATAGCAAATGCTAAAGCAGCATGACCACTTGGCATACCTCCTTTTAAAGGTGTCCCTGTTGAAGTCAATGCTTTTACTACTACTACAGCTATAAGAACCAATAATATGCATATCAAGGTTATATGTAATTCTGATTCTCTTATCTTGTAAATTAACATTCCAGATATATCTGTCAATTTATCATAAAATAAAATATATCCAACTACTACTGAGTTTAATGCTGCTACTAGTACACCACCTGCTGCAACATCTTTTGCTATTTTTGCAAGTACATGATATTCATCAGTTACCAGGTCTACTGCTTTTTCTATAGCTGTATTAAACATCTCAGCAACTACAACTAAACATATAGACATCAGTAACATTATCATTTCCAATTTTGAAAAGTTAAAAAATAAACTTATTATAAGCACAGCAACTGAGCCTAAGTAATGTATTTTCATATTCCTTTCAAATTTAAATGTATATAATATTCCTTCTATAGCTGCATTAAAAGCTTTAATTATACCTTGACGAGTTTTTCCTGTTTTCATAAGAATTACTCCCTTGTTATGTTTAACTTATTTAATATGTATTCTTCTTTTTCTCTCATTTCTTTTGTATTTTCATCTGTATCATGGTCATACCCTAAAAGATGAAACATACTATGACATATTAAAAAACATACTTCTCTTTCAAAGCTATGATTATATTCTATGCTTTGCTCTAAAGCTCTTTCAAGAGATACTACTATATCTCCTAAAGATTCTTCTTCCAATTCAACATCTTCAAAATCATCACTTAAAAGAGGAAATGATAAAACATCAGTTGGTCTATCAACTCCTCTATATTCTCTATTTAATTCATGAATCTCTTTATTATCTACAAAAGAAAGACTCACTTCATAATTATCATCATATCCTTCATAATCCAAACACTCTAAAATTATATCTTTTATTTTTTCTATTAGTTCTTCATTTACTTCTAATTTATCTTGTCTATCATCTAATATCAAATCCATTAATTACACCTACTTTTTATTCATTAATAATGCTATACATCTATATTACTACACTTTTACTTTCTTTTGAAAGTCTTTTCCTGTATTTTCACTTTTTTGCGCTCTTCTTTTTTAAATTCTTCTTTTTTATCATGCTTCTCATAAGCTCTTATTATTCTCTGTACTAACTCATGTCTTACAACGTCTCTGTCTGTTAACATTATAGAGCCTATCCCTTGAACGCCCTTAAGAATCTCTGTAGCTTGTATAAGACCACTTTTTTTATTTTGTGGCAAATCTGTTTGTGTTATATCACCTGTAACTACAGCCTTAGAACCAAATCCTAATCTAGTTAAAAACATTTTCATTTGCTCAGAAGTTGTATTTTGAGCTTCATCTAATATTATAAAAGAATTATCAAGAGTTCTACCTCTCATAAATGCAAGTGGTGCAACTTCTATAGTACCTCTTTCTAAATATTTATTAAACTTATCAGCACCCAACATTTCAAATAACGCATCATATAATGGTCTTAAATATGGGTCTACTTTATCTTTTAAATCTCCTGGTAAAAATCCTAAACTTTCTCCAGCTTCCACTGCTGGTCTTGTAAGTATAATTCTACTAACTTCATCTCTTTTAAAAGCTTTCACTGCCATAGCCACAGCAAGATAAGTCTTTCCTGTTCCAGCAGGACCAACACCAAAAGTTATATCATTATTTTCTATAAGCTTTATATACTCTTTTTGCCCTAAAGTTTTAGGTTGAACAGCTTTACCTCTTTGAGTTATAACAATTGTACCTTCAAGTTCTTTTATCTTTTGCTCACTACCTTCAAGTAAAAGAGATAATGAATAAGAAATGCTTTGTTTATCTAAATGCTTACCATTTGATACAGTTTGATGCAATTCATTCATAAGTTTTAATGCAGAATCTACATTTTTTTCTTCTCCTATTAAAATTATATTGCCTTCTCTAAGTATTACATCTATATTTAAAGTTTTCTCTATCAATTTTACATTTTCATCAAAGTTGCCAAATAACTCTCTTTCAAAATTGCCATCTGCTATTGTAAATTTTTTTTGTATTATCAATTGAATTAATCCTCCTCAAGTTTTAGGTTAAATTTTATTAATTGTTGTTACTATTATTATTTTGACTATTGTTACTATTTTGATTACTATTATTTCCATCAGAATTATTTTGGTCGTTATTATCTTTATTATCCTCATTAAACTCATTTCTTATATCATTTATTGGTCTTTTTTGTGGATTAGAAGGAACTTCCTCTTCTCCCTCTTTTGGTTTACTATCTTCCTTTATAAATCTTTCTGCCTCTGCTTTACTAAGAGGATAAATTTTAGCTATATTTTCACTAGTTTGAACTGTTATTAAATATTCTAACATATTTTTATTAACCTTATAGCTATGTTTTACATCTATTATTCTAGCCGAAGCTGGTATTATGTATTCTAATTCTTTTAAAGCTTTTTCAGATAATTCTTTTTTCAACTCTTCTTTGTTCTTTTTCACTTCAACTTTTTTGGTTTCATAAAAAGTACTCGTCTTTATTTTTATAGGGAAAGTATAATCTCCCATTGAAAGTCTTTTTTCTTTATTTTCAACAACATAATTCTTATATTTTATATTTTTTCTAATTGTAAATTCTTTATCATAAAAACTTATTGTGTGTACCTTTTTCTTTTCTCCTGTTTTTTTATTTACAGTATCTACATAGCTTGCCTTTTTAGTAGATTCATAAAAAGTACTTGCCCATACTTCGGGTATTGATTTTGTATTAGCACCATTTAGTAAAACAGCGCCCTTTTGGACTATATCTCCAGATTTAACAACAGACTTACCACTTCTAGGGATTACCTTTTCTATTATACCATTTTTTAAAGCAATTACATTACAATAATTTGATTGGTCTGTAGATTTTAAGGATTCAGCCTTTTTTGTAACAGTAACAAATATATTGGTTCCTTTTACATTAATAGATAAATATGCGACATCATTAAATTTTGACATCATATGGTCCCTAACTTCTTTTCTGTCAATACTCTTTTTGTATACTCCTGGTCTTACTCCAACTTTATAAAGTTCACTTCTAAGAGTTTCTTTTTTTATACCTTCTGGAGATTGTATATATACATCTGTTACAAATTGTGATGTTGACATCAATAAAAGTAAAGAAACAATAGCACAAATCCACATACCTTTGTGCTTATAAATTCTTTTAATAATAAAAGGAACTCCTGTTTTTTGTTTTACCTTAATATCAAACTTACTTCCTCTATAAATATTCTTAAATTCTTTTATATCTTGTCTATTTATATTAAACTCGATTTTAGTATTTTTTATTCTAGTTACATTGTAAACATTTATTCCATTTCTTATAAGATGATTTAAAAATTGTTCAAGCCCTACTCCTTCCACAACTATAACATAGTATCCCCTTATAAAACTTATCAAGTGTATCTCCTCCTAATCAACATACTCCACATTGTATATAATTCCCTTTATACCTATCTCACTGTCAGTAATATACTTAAGCGAAAGTTTATCCCCAGATATTTTAATTGTTTTTACCTTAGTCTTTATTTTTATTAAATCAACTTCATATTCTAGTATTGATAGATAATTTTCTATACTCATAAAAGTATTACTTGTAACAGTAACAACTGGTTGATTTACTTGTAAATCAGTGGATATTTCTAACATAAGCATTACCCCCTTAATTAATTTTATGCTTAAAATAGGTATTTATGCACTTTATTGATACTATCATGGAGTAGTTTTAAATTTTTTTAGACAGTAAATACCTAATATTTAATATATTATTTAAACAAGAAAAAGGTAATCATATTGATAAAAATCAACATGATTACCTTTTTACTTTTTTGTATATAAAATATAAAAAGTATACAATTTTTTTATTAGTCTTGCTCTATTAAACCATATCCACCTGCTTTACGCTTATATACTATATTTATTTCAAAGTTATCTTGATTTCTAAACATATAGAAGTTGTGTCCTACCAACTCCATTTGAAGAATTGCCTCTTCTGAACTCATAGGTTTTACATTAAATTTCTTTCTTCTCTCTATAACTATATTTTCATCTTCCTCATCATCATAGTCATAATCATTAAATTCGCTACTATTATCTATAAAGTCAATATTTTCAAATCTTATGCTCTTATTATTTTGAACTTTGTCTTTAACCTTAGTCTTATACTTTACAACTTGTCTACTTAATTTGTCACAAACAATGTCAATTGCTGCATATAAATCTTCTTCTACGTCTTCTGCCCTTATTATTTGACCATTAATAGGAATTATTGTAACCTCCACTTTCTGTCTATCCTTTTTCGCACTTACTGTTACTTTCACTTCTGATTCAGGATCAAGGTATTTTTCTAACCTACTTAATTTTCCATCTACGTATCCTTTTATTCCGTCAGTTAATTTCATTTGTCTTCCAGATACTATTATTTGCATAAAAACCTCTCCCTTCGAGCCTTTCCAATTCTAATACTTTAATATGTTAATCTTTAAATATATTTTTGATACATTTATTATATTTAAATTAATATAATTGTATATGAAAATGATTATTTTTAATAGTCTATTCATTTTTTATTTGATATGATATTATTAAAAGTACGGGGTAATTTACAAAACCTTTACATTCTATTTATTAATAAACCATATAAAATAATTCAAAAATCCAGCATAAACCAGCCATATCAAATAAACCAAATTTATATATCCAGCTCTCTTATCTATTTTAGAAAATTTTAAAATAACTATTATAGAAACCATAATCATTATTATTATGTCTATTAAAGCTGTAAATCTAAGTCCAAATCCAAAAAATAGTATACTCCAGACAAAATTTAATGCAAGTTGTAATCCATAATAAAACACTGCATCTCTTACTTTAGGCAAGTTGTAACCTTTTTTTAATATTAGGTATGAAGATATACCCATCAATATGTACAATATAGTCCAAACAATAGGGAAGATAAAAGCTGGTGGTGCAAAGCTTGGTTTTGTAAGTTGTAGATAGTACGTTGAAATATCTGTTCCACTAATCAACATGGTCAAAATACTACTTAAATAACCTATTATTAATGGTATTGATATGTTTATCAAAAAATTTCTAATTTCCTTTACCGATATAATCAAATTTTTCCCCTTCTTTCAAAATTTTCTTTGATTATAGATATGCTCAGATATGACTTGTTATTCTCAAAAATTATAAAAAGCCTAGAGATTTCTCTCTAGGCTATATCAATCTATTGTAAGTTTTGTTTTACCAACTTATTTATAAGTTTTCCGTCAGCTCTACCCTTAACTTTTGGTTGAATAACTGACATTATTTTTCCCATATCCTTCATAGATGTTGCCCCTACTTCAGATATAGTACATTTTACAATTTCTTCTAACTCTTCTTCGCTTAATTGTTGAGGTAGGTACTCTTTTAAAACTTCAATTTCAGCTTCTGTTTCTTTTACTAAGTCTTCTCTTCCAGCTTTTTCAAATTCAACTAATGCATCTCTACGTTGCTTTAATTGTTTTGCTATTACATCGATAATTCCATCTTCATCAAGTTCAGTTCTATTATCAACTTCATACTGCTTTATGGAAGCTCTTATTAAAGTTACTACAGATTTTCTCACTGTATCTTTGTTTTTCATCGAAGATTTCAAATCCTCTTGTAACTTTTGCTTAAGGGACATCCCCTTCACCTCTTTATTCTTATTTACTACTATTTTTTAGCGTTTTTTCTTCTTGCTGCTTCAGCTTTTTTCTTACGCTTAACGCTTGGCTTATCATAGTGCTCTCTTTTTCTTACTTCTGACATGATGCCAGACATTGCACATTGACGCTTAAATCTTCTTAAAGCGCTGTCTAATGTTTCATTTTCTCTAACTCTTACTTCTGACATTTCTTTTTCCCTCCCTCCAATAGCGCAATTATGCTGGGACTGTAACTATGTTCTTTTTGCATAATATGCATTACAACCTAACACTTTGTTTATTATAAACTAAATTTTTACTTTTATCAAGTATTTTTATCAAGAAGGAACTCAATTTTTCAATAATTTAGTTTAGTTTTGTTCTGCTTCGTAATTAGGAAGCTTTTTACCTGCTAAAATATGATAGTGCAAATGCTTAACTTCTTGCCCTCCATCGCTTCCACAATTATTTATGATTCTGAATCCAGTTTGGTCAAAACCTTTCTCTTTAGCTATTTTATTAATAACAACATGAATATGTGACACAATATCCATTTCTATATCAGGAATATCAATTACACTATCATAATGTTTTTTAGGTACAACTAATATATGATATGGAGCAACTGGGTTCAAATCATTAAATGCCAATACTCTTTCATCTTCATAAACTTTAGTTGAAGGTATTTCTCCGTTCGCTATTTTACAAAATATACAATCCATTTCCTTCCACCTCCTATCTTATAAATATTATAATTTCTACATGTTATAGCAAAATTCCTTCTACATATTCATTTTTTACATCATTTATTTTTACTTTTAATATCTGACCTTGTATGTTTTTGTCACTTTCAACAACAACTCTTATATAATTTGAAGTCAGTCCTTCAAACTTATTGCCCTCTATATTTTGTTCAAATAAGACTTCTAATTCACTACCAATAAATTTAGTTGCAAATTTACTAAAGTTTTCTTTACTTAAATTTAAAAGTTGTTCACTTCTAAAGTGTTTCATTTGAGGGTCAATTTGATTTTCCATAGTTGCAGCTGGAGTTCCTTTTCTTGGCGAATATTTAAAAATATGCATTTGTGAAAGCTCTATCTCTTTTAAGAAATTGTATGTTTGTTTAAATTCCTCATTAGTTTCTCCTGGAAAACCTACTATTACATCTGTAGTTATTGCTACATTTGGTATTTTATCTCTTAATCTATCCACAATAGTCTTATACTCTTCAGTTGTATATCTTCTATTCATTCTTTTTAGAGTTTCATCACATCCACTTTGAAGAGATAGATGATAATGAGGACAAACCTTCTCCATCTTTAAAACTTCATTCACAAATTCATCAGTAAACAAAATCGGTTCAACAGAGCTAAGTCTAATTCTTTCTATTGCATCTATTTCATTTATTTGTTTTATTACATCAAGAAGTTTAATATCCTTATCTTTTAAATCTTTTCCATAAGAGGCTACATGTATTCCTGTTAATACCACCTCTTTATAGCCATTTTTAGCCAATTTTTTCACTTCATCAACTATACTATCAATATCCCTACTTCTAACACGTCCTCGGGCATAAGGAATGATACAGTAGGTACAAAATCTGTCGCATCCATCTTGAATTTTCATAAATGCTCTAGTCTTTCCATTAGTTTGACTAATTTCTATTTCTTCAAATGCTTTTACCTTCATTATATCATCAACTGTGCTAACTTTTTTACTTGCATCTATCCTTCTAATCTCTTCAACAATCTTCCTTCTATCATTTGTACCCATGACTAGGTTTACTTCTTCTATATCCAAAATTTCTTCTGGCGATACTTGTGAATAACATCCCACAACGGCTATTATTGCATCTGGATTTTTCTTTTTAACTCGTCTTATATATTGACGAGATTTTCTATCACTCATATGAGTTACGGTACATGTATTTATAACATAAACGTCTGCATATTCTTCACTATTAACTTGTTCATATCCATCTTTTTCAAATAGTTCTAGCATAGCTTCAGTTTCGTATTGATTGACTTTACACCCAAGTGTATAAAAAGCTACTTTTTTCAATTTATTATTCTCCTCCTAAATCACTCAGCTCATACAAAGCTATTGTTGATGCTACAACAGAAGCTGTCTCAGTTCTCAATATTCTAGGTCCTAATGATACAGTACTGCAATTATCTTTTTGAACTTGCTCTATTTCTTCCTCAGCAAAACCACCCTCTGGACCTACAAAAATTCCAACTCTATCTATATTAGAATCACAATTTTTAAGTGCCTGTTTTATTGAGACAGTTCTTTCGTTCTCATAAGGACAAATATTTACATCATTTTTTTTCATATCTTCTAAAGCTTCTTTAAAACTTAAAACACCTCTTAAATTTGGAATTTTACCTCTTTTACTTTGCTTTGCGGCTTCATAAATTATTCTTTCCCAACGTTCAAATTTTTTATCTTCTTTTTTATCATCAACTTTAGCAACACTTCTCTTAGTTTGAACTAATATTATTTCATCTACACCAACTTCAGTTAGTTTTTGAAGTATCATCTCCATCTTTGGAGCTTTTGGAAGACCTTGATATAATTTTACCTTAAGTTTAGATTCTCTATTTATATCAACTTCTTCTAAAATTTTTAAATTAACCATATTTTTTTCTATATTTGTTATCTCGCAAATATACTCATTATTATCTTTATCACATATCTCAAGTTTTTCTCCTAGTTTACACCTTAAAACTTTTGAAATATGTTTTACATCTTCACCTTCTATAATGCAGGCTTTGTCTTGTAAATTTATATTATTTTTTTCAACAAAGAATCTATCCATTATATTCCACCCAGCCTTTTACTTTTTAAGTTTAGAAACTATCGCTGACCATTCACCTAGTTTTTGAACCTCAACTATTTCAAATCCATTTTCGATTAAGCTTTCTTTAACTTCCTCTACTTTGTCCAAAATTATACCTGAAGATATAAATATAGCATCTTCTTTCATAAAATTTTGTACATCTTTTGCAAGTATTTTTATTATATCAGCGATTATATTTGCAACTACAACATCAGCTTTATCTTTTATTACATCTGTTAAATTCCCATGCATTACAGATACATTCTCTTCAACTTTATTTTCAAGCACATTTTCTTTTGCAACTTTCACTGCAACTTCGTCTAAATCTACAGCTACAACCTCTTTTGCCCCTAATTTAGCTGCTGCTATTGCAAGAATTCCGCTACCACAACCAATATCAAATACTTTAGAATCTTTATTTACATATTTCTCTAATTCTCTAATACACATACTAGTAGTCTCATGTGTTCCTGTACCAAAAGCCATACCAGGGTCAAGCTCTATTATCAAATCCCCTTCTTGCATATCGTAATCTTCCCATGTAGGTTTTACTACTACCTTTTGACCTACTTTTGTTGGTTTATAGTATGCTTTCCATGCATTTGCCCAATCAGCTTCATTTACTTGGTCTAATGACACACTTCCTTCACCTATATCTATACCAAAATCTCTTAGTCCTAAAACTTTTTGCTTTATTATTTCGACAAATTCCATCACATTTTTTTCTTCTGACACATAAGTCTTTATCAGTACACCATCTTCTTCATTCTTTTTAAATACTTCTTCTTCTACATAATCCCAATCTAATTCATTTTTCTTTTGAAATAAGAAATCTTTTGGGTCTTCTATTACAGCCCCTCCAGCACCTTGTTCATATAGTATATTTGTTATTGGCTCAACTGCCTCTGTTGTTGTTTTTATAGTTACTTCTATCCAATTATTCATAAGTTTACCTCTCTTTTCTATATTAATTTTCCTATTTTTCCATAACTTTTATTATATCACAAATATCATACTTTTTTGTTTTATAAATTTTTTATTAGTTTATATCTACATTATAGTTAATTTACTTAATTTATAATAAATTGTCTAACTTATTTTTAGCACTTTATTTGATTATGCTTTTCCCTTAATACATTTTAAATAGTTCACATTATATTTATTATATACAAATTAGCAAGATATACATTTTAAACAAAAATTTTTGGTTATTTTATATGTTTCCTACAATAAAATCATCTGATATTATATAATTAAATTTTAAATTATTAAGGAGAATTACAATGTCAGAAGTAATATTAAAAGATATATCAAAACTTTATTCTAATGGATTTAATGCAGTAAAAAATATAAATATAGATATTAAAGATAAGGAATTTATAGTTTTAGTGGGACCATCTGGTTGTGGTAAATCGACAACACTTAGAATGATTGCTGGTCTTGAAGAAATATCTTCTGGAGAATTATATATAGGAGATAAACTTGTCAATGATATAGAACCAAAAGATAGAGACATAGCAATGGTTTTTCAAAATTATGCTTTATATCCTCACTTATCTGTTTATGAAAACATGGCATTTGCACTTAAACTTAGAAAAATGCCAAAAGATGAAATAGATAAAAAAGTTAAAGAAGCCGCTAAAATATTGGATTTAGTCCCTCTTTTAGATAAAAAACCTAAAACATTATCTGGTGGACAAAGACAAAGAGTTGCTCTAGGACGTGCAATAGTTAGAAATCCTAAGGTATTCTTAATGGATGAACCTTTATCTAACTTGGACGCAAAACTTAGAACTGCCATGAGAACAGAAATAACTAAGTTACATCAACAGCTTGGAACTACATTCATCTATGTAACACATGACCAAGTTGAAGCTATGACTATGGCTGACAGAATAGTAGTAATGAAAGACGGAGTGGTACAACAGATTGCAACTCCACAAGATGTATACGACTATCCAGCTAATGTGTTTGTTGCAGGATTTATTGGAGCTCCACAGATGAACTTTATTAATGTTACATTAATAGAAGAGAATGAAGAAATATATGCTAAAAACGAATACATTAAGATAAAATTAAATAGAGAAAAACACTATGATTTAATAAAGGACAACTATATTGAAAAAGAAGTTATTATGGGTATTAGACCAGAAGATATACATATAGGAGATAATTTTGTTAAATCTAATCAAGATACTTGCTTTAAATCAACAGTTGAAATAAAAGAGCTTATGGGGGCAGAGACCTATGCTCATTTAAAATTAGATGTAAATACAATAACAATTCGATTTGACAGCAAAAATAGAGTTGATGTTGGTGATAATTTAACTCTTTCAGTTGATAATAATAGAGTACACTTATTTGACAAAGAAACTGACTTAGCTATAAGATAATAGTATAATCTTATTTCTAAGGAGACTTTATGGAAGACTTGAAAAGTTTTTTTGAAAAACAACTCAATAAAAAAATAAATATTTACCCTTATAAAAATCAAAGTTTAGATGCCAATAGTCATTTAGTTACTTTTAATGATACTGTTTATGTTATTGATTTTTTAGATGAAAATAACTTAGATAATCTAAATGGTCACTTTTATTTAATTTATCAGCCACATATAGATTTTGAGTATCTAAAAGGTATTTTTTATAACTTATATGATGATATAAATACAATTCAACATAGTAGTTTTTTTGTAGTAAACTCTAAGTATAACTTAGACATTAATGTAACTACACAAAATATAATTGAAACTGAAACTTATCAAAGTACTTATATTTTCTATCTTGGTGAGTTAGATAACAAATCTGATTTTAATTTTAGATTGCAGTTATGCTCTAATTTACTATCTTATATTGTAAAAGATAATGCTAAGGATAAATTTTTAAATTTATTTGACCTTATTAGGTATAAAACTTTAGACTTAATTAACAAAGACGATGTACTTAATAGACTGATAGACTTCAATAAGATAAAATCTATTGATGAAGAACTTCTATCTACAGGAATAAAATTTATAAATAATGACTTAAACATCTCTAAAACATCTAGTGATATGTTTTTACATAGAAATACACTGGTATATAGGTTGGAAAAAATTAATGAAATACTCAACCTTGATTTAAAAAACTTTGAAAATTCAATGATTTTTTATCTAAGTGTAAAATCTTATTTTCTATATAAAAAAAATTAACTGCTAAATCAAGCAGAAATGCTAACTCACATTTCTGCTTGATTTTAAGTTAAAATACTATATACTTTATCAAATGTTATTTATCAAATATTCTCTCCTTTAAACTTGTAAATATTTGATAAGATATCCTTTTTTATAAATAATATCTTTAATCTTATTGAATCTATTATTTCTTTAATACATTATTTCGCTTGCTTTAATTGTTTTGTAAAAACAAAGTTTAGCAAAAAACTTATTGTACCTAAAATCACCATAACATATCCTAAAATTTTAAATTGACTTGATGTTATAGTTGCTTCAAACACCATTCCAAGTAGTACAGTAGCAAAAATTGAACCTAAATAACGACTAGTTTGAAATAGACCAGAGGCTGTACCTATGCTCTCAGGAGGACTTTCTTTAAACATTGAAGATTGTAATGCTACATTACCAACTCCATAACTAACACCTGCTAATGATAAAATTATCCCCTTACCTATTACTGGTATTTGAATAAAGATTAATGAAAGAAGTATTGCACTAATCAACATAAAAATTGATGACACTATAAGAGGTACTCTAGTTCCAGATTTGTCTATCCATTTTCCAGTCAATGGAGATATGAAAATTCCTATACCAGACATGAACAACATAAATAGACCAGTTGACCTAGCACTGTAATGTAGTGCATCTTGAAAATAACTTGGAAGACCAAAAAATAAGATATAATTGAAGAAGTTTAATATAATAAACTGTAAATATACCTTTGATAACTTAGGATTACTCATAAAAAGTTTAATATCTATAAAGGGTAATCTCGTTCTCAGTTCATGCCAAATAAAAATGCACATCAAAATTAATCCTAATACAAATTGCTCTAAATTAAAAGACTCCTTAACTGATAATAAGAATAGTAATATAAAAATCATTGCAATTGAAAATAAAACTATACCAACAACATCTAATCTTGATAAAACATTCTTAAAAGTCTCTTTTATACTTTTTTTCTCTTTTATTTCTTTTGGAAATAAAAAATATCCTAGACAAATGGCAACCATAACAATTGGTATATTTACAAGAAATATAGCATGCCATCCACCTAAATCAAGCAATACTCCGCCTAAAGTTGGACCTAACCCTGCTGTAGTTGAAGCGAAAATAGTTAAAACTGCTAATGCAGAAGATTGTCTTTCCTTTATATTATTTTGTATAAGAGCAACTCCAGATGGATACAATGTACTTGTTCCAATAGCTTGAATTACTCTTATAAAAATCAATATAAAGAATGATTGAGTAAATGGTACCATAAATGCTGAAAAACTTACGAGTATTAAACCACTTAAAAATAAAACTTTTCTACCTATTAAATCTCCAATCTTTCCTGAAACTGGCTGTGCAATAGCACTAGCTAAATAAAAGGCTGAAACCATCCAAGACACAGTTGTAAAACTAATATTAAAATCGTTTTGTATACTATGTAATGCAAGTGAAATCATAGATGAATTAAGAGGATTCAGCATAGTTCCTGAGCCTATAGCCACTAAAAAAAGAGTTCTTTTAGCATTTATCTTACTCATATATCATGCCCCCAATATTTTTGATTCATTTATCTTATAAAAAAGCTGCTCCTATAATTCCTGCATCTGAACCTAGGGTTGCACATACAATTTTTGCTATATCTTCTTTTTTGTATAAAACAAACTTTCTTACCAATTCTTCAATCCCATCAAGTATTATATCACTTGCTTTAGAAACTCCTCCACCAATTGATATCACTTCTGGGTCTAATGTATTTATTGTATTTGCAAATGTTTTTGCTAAATAAGTTTTAAATCTAGTTATTACTTCAATTGCAACTGTGTCATTTTCTCTATATGCATCAAACACCATCTTTGCATTTATTTTTTTTAAATCTCCTTCTGCTAAATCTAAAATCATACTTTTTCTACCTTCTTGTATAAGTTTTTGAGAATATTTTATAATGGCAGTTGCTGAGCAAAAAGTTTCCACACAACCATTATTTCCACAATTGCAATCAAAATAGTTTTCTCCTATTACTTGATGCCCTATTTCTGAGCCTAATCCATGGGCTCCAGAAAAAACTTTTTGATTAATTACTATTCCTCCACCTACTCCAGTTCCTAAAGTATATAAAACTCCAACATCTGCACCTTTCATACTTCCAAACTTTGATTCTCCAAGTGCTGCTACTGTTGCATCATTTTCTCCATGAATTTCAACATTTGGAAACCTTCTTTTTAGTTCATTCTCAAAACTTTCTCCATCCCATTTTAAGTTTACACAAGTTACTAAACCTTTTTTATTTATAAACCCAGGTACTCCAAATCCAATAGACTTTATCTCTTTCATCTTTAGATTGTTTTCTTCTAACAATTTATCAATCATTATTTTTATATCATCTAGTATTCCTTCAAATCCCTTTTCAACCACAGTTTTACATTCTGTTCTAAAAAGTATCTTTCCTTGATTATCAACCACACCTGCTTGTATGCCTGTTCCTCCAATGTCTACACCTATATAATACATCTTTCTCACCTTTCTCTTTTAAATTTTATTAATATATATATATTATCATGTCTATATTATATTAAAATGTAAAACCATGCAAATCTTTAATAATATCTTTAATACAAAACAAAAACACCTTCCCATAGTATATTTTCACTATGAGAAGATGTCTATTTTTATAAATTATTTCAATTTATTAGATGTCAAAACAAACTATATTTAAATCAATTATTTTAAACTTTTATCTCGACTTATTTTTTCGTACTAAACAATATTTTTGCAACTATATATCAACCAAATCTTAAATATATTTTTTACAAACATAAATTAGTTTTCCATAACATAATAAGTTGCTTTTATTATTCACCAATCTATACTAAAAATCTTATACACATAATATATATATTTCTTTACATATACATATATTTGACTAAATACATATTTCTTTACATACATATCTAGCCTATTACCTAACCATACATACATATTTCTTTACATATGCACATATCAAAAGCAATTTTTTACATAAATTTTTCTAACTAAATTATAAGCAAATATGCAATTTGTAAAAGTTTTAATTCTTACAAATAACTTTAAAACTTAGATGCTTTGGCTATACAATATGACTATTTTACTACCAAAATTTTAAGTCTAGGCAATTCCAATAATTATCCCAGCTTTTGAGTTTTTCCAGTACTTAATATAGCACTAAAAACATCTAACTTTATTTCATAGATTATAATTGAGTTTTCTTCATCATTTGGCTGTGCCACATCCGTTCCCACTGGAATCACCCCTTTCTCTTATTTGATTATATTATAGCATATTAGATATGTAGGGACAAGCATTTTTTCAGAAAATTATTTATATTCAGTTTTATTTTTTGTCTATCTTATAGCATGTTAATGTAATTAATATTTATACAATTTACTCTTTACATATATAAACAATAGAAGAATATTTTGAATCTAAGTCAGTCTTATATATAGATTTTAGATTTTTAACACTTATAGTATACTCTTTTCCAGATTCAAATTTAGCCTTTATATTCACTATAAAATCTCTTTTAGAATCTACTATAATATCTTCTACTTGAACTACTGGATCTATCAAGTAGTTCAATTCATCTTCTGCTAATACCTTATCAAGTGTCATATTAAAAGTAAGAGAAATTCCATCATTATTATTATCAACTGCTTCAAGTTTTAATTTTGGCTTTTCTACACCACCTGCACAAACTGGTAAACTTCCTCCTTGTATACCAGAAGCCATTGCGCTCAATCTACATTTTATAGATGGTTCTTCACAAACATTATATTCATTTCCTGTAGCATTTTCATCTGATATTAATCTACATAAATCTCCCAATTGCTCATATCCTCTAAGAGTTAAAGTCATCCATTGGTCACCAAACCATATTTTTCTACTTACAACACCAAACGAATAATAATCTGATGGTCCTGTCCCTGACATTTTATCACTATTTTGTGGTACTCCTCCATAGAAGCGACCTATCCCATGACCAATTGCCATAGCAAGACCCTCAACATCTAAGTTTTCCATTCTAACTAATCCACCAGATACTAGGACAGTCTTTACTCCATATTCTTCAAATGCATATACATTTGGTTCTATTCTATCCCATTCTAAATGTATATTTATATCTGGATAAAATCCTTTAAATAGTTTTATTAAATATTGGATTGCATTTAAGCCCAATGTCATATGTATTGGAAATTGTGTGCCATTTTGGAATATATCATTTGCTTGTTCTCTTGTAAATAGGGTATGTGCAGATGTTATAGTTCCTTTATATCCAAATTTATATGGTGAGAATTTTTTATTAATGGCCACCTCTGTGTTGTCCTCTTTATGGAAAAGTAACACACCTCTTTCTTTCACAAGATGTTTACATGCTTTCATATGTTCTTCACTTCCTATAATAGGTAATTCATTGTAGTTTTCCACTTTTAGATTATCCTCTAAATCTTCAAAGTGAAGTTGAAGTGTATAATCCCCACAAACTACTCCACCTGCAATAACTAAATGTTTGTCAGCACTTCCCTCAAAATTAATATCAGTTGTTATATGATGAACTCCACCAGTATAATGACCTAAACTTGCAGTTAAAACAGGTACTTCATTTCCATCTTTGTCAATTAACATGTCTCCAGGTTTCAATTTACCTGCCACAGTAAATTTTCCATTAGCAAGTAAAAATACGTGGTCTGCAGTTACGATTAATTCGCTCTTACCATTTTTTATTTTCTTTTCTAACTCATCTGAACTTTCTTCATCTAAAGAACGATATACAATGTATACCATTGATGGTTGTTCTCCACTTTCTGTCCCTGTACTAAATTGTACTTTTACAGGCTCCCATGCAAGATTTATTTTTTCTCCAGCCTTTTTTATAGAACCTCCCAATACCTCATCACCATTTTTAATATTTTGTACTTCTACTTCTCCATCTGGTATTGCAATGAAAGTACCATCTGCAAAGCATGAACAGCAGCAACAACAATCTTCTAAATTCCAGTCTTTATTCTCCATACGTTTAGCTATACAGTCATCAATTAAATGTTCTGTAGAAGATGGAAGTGTTTCTCCTGTCTTACTATTCCTACACATTACCACATGTACTGCTTGATATATTCCTTGGTCTCCACATGAATCATGATATGCCTTTGAAGTAGAAAAATCCATACAATGCATTTCTAAACAAGCCTTTAACTTTTTTTGCTCCAAACGTCTTTTACATTCATTATAATCATAGCCCATAGTAAAACACTCCTCATTATTTTAATTTTCTAATAATATTTCTCTTGCCACTTCTTCGTTGTTCGATTTTAATATATAAATAATTTGTTTAAGATATTTAAATAGATACTCTAAGTCTTCTTTACTTGTATTAAGACCAAAACTAAAACGTATTGAAGCATAGTGTTTTGTGTTTGCTCCTATTGCTTCAAGTACATGAGAAGTTTTTATCCTTTTTGAACTGCATGCAGACCCAGGAGAAACACTTATACCTATATTATTTAAACTTCTTATAATCGCATGACTATCAAGAAGCGGAAAGCCTATATTTAAATTATTTGGAAGTCGATTTTCAAGAGACCCATTCACAATATAATCTGGTTCAATTTTTTCAATCTCTTCTAAGAAAAACTTTCGTAATTCTAAAAGTCTATTTGATTCATCATTCATTTCATTGTAAGCAAGTTTAGTTGCCATTCCTAAAGCCATTATATGACCTACATTTTCTGTACCAGCTCTAAGTCCATATTCTTGTCCTCCACCATGTATTATTGGAACTAAGCTTAATCCATTTTCTACATATATTCCACCAATGCCTTTTGGAGCATATATTTTATGTCCTGAAAATGTAAGAAGTGAAATTCCCCACTCCTTAGGTTTTAAAAGTATTTTACCAAAAGCTTGTATTGCATCCACCATGAAAGGTATATTATAACCTCTACATATATCTCCTATCTCCTTAATAGGATTTATTGTACCTATTTCATTATTTGCAGCCATTACTGATACAAGTATTGTATTTTCCTTTATAGAATTTTTTATATCTTCTGGTGATATCCTTCCCAATTTATCTACATCTATATAGGTTACCAAAAATCCAAGTGTTTCAAGATATTCCATAGTTCTAAGTACTGATGGATGCTCAATCTTAGTGGTTATAATATGACCTTTTTTATCCAAATACTTAAACGCTATCCCTTTTATAGCCAAATTATTTGATTCAGAACCTGAGCCTGTAAGATATATTTCCTCTGTATCAACCATTAAACAGTCTGCTATTGTCTTTCTGGAACTATTTATAATATCGAAAGTATAATGTCCTTGTACTGTTGAACTACTTGGATTAGCATAGCCATAAACCCCATCATAATAATCTTTAAGTAATTTAACTATCTCATCACGAATATAAGTTGTTCCATTTGAATCTAAGTACACTTCTCTAAAATCATTTGCTTTAATTTCAGCACATGGTTTACATGATTTAGCTTCAGGATTTTTTTTCTTTTCTTCCTCTATATAAGAACCATACTTATCTTCATAATCTTTTTTATTATCTTCATATACAAAACTTATTTTAGATTCTTTAATTATGTTATCAAGTTTAGAAAATAATGTGCTATCTAAAAATTCTTTTTCAACTTCTTCATCTGTATAATCTAAAGCTGGATTCTTTATAAGATATTCAAGAAAACTTTGAACATTTCTACATGTATGCAGATTATGTGCATATGTACTATCTTTTGCAATACTTAATAAAACCTGACTTGATATATTATCTTTTAACCCAAATAAATTTCTAAATTCTACACAATAGCTTTGTATATTTTTAATAATATCCATTTGTATTTGCCTTCTTTCTAATATGATTTAAAAAACATAATACTGACTAGATTTACCAATTTAATCAACTTAAAAAATTTTACTTTCATAGTCCAAAACCATTTCTATTCCATATAATTTCTTACCATCAATATGATTATTTTCTTTAAGAAACTTCTTTAAATCCTTATCTTTTTTCATTTTTTCTAAATCTATCTTTATACTCCATTTGCCTTTAATATCATTCATATTTAAATTGATATTATTTACCATTCCAATATCTTTATTTAAATTTATTACAGTCTCTTTCATACCTAAATTTTCAATTGTTATGAAGTCTGATTTTATTGGTAAAACAATATCTTTTAATATATCTAACTTCATATATATAGCTTTAACATTAACTTCTCTAAAGAAACTAAGTTGGGATAATGAAATGTCAAAATTAAAACTCTGTAGTTCTTGATTATCACATTCATTTATAAACATATTCCATTCTGTAGAAAATATCTGTTGTAAAGGAAAATAAAGTCCGCCTACATATGGATAACTTTTAGATAACAATTCTATAACCTTTTCTTTTAAATTTGAATCCTCAAGAGCTGTATATTTTACATTGATTATTACATCTGATATACTATCAAAATTAAACCTATTCGTTTCTTTTAACATCTCAAGTTCCCAGCTAGAAACAACTCCTGTACCTTCAAATGGTAAGTATCTCTCATCATTAAAATTAAGCAAGAACATTCCACTATCATCAATACCTTTTGATATGGCAATTTTTTGATTAGGCAACCAATTTTCTCTAATACCTTCTTTTGGTTTATTTCCAATTTTATTACCCAACAGGTAAGTTACAACTTCCAATAAAGGTTTTGTAACAACACTATTGTTTTTCTGAACTAATGTAGCTTTAATATTTTGAAATGGACCAACCACTGCTGGCACAGATATAGATATACTCTTAATTTTTCGTAAATAATGTCCAGGGAAATCATAATCAAACATTTTTTCAGTCAATTCAAAACTACATTTTCCAAATGATTTGAGATTTAATAATGCTTCAGGACTAATCATTGCCAAAGATATAGTTTTTTCTACTTCTAGACCCCTCTTATTTTTATTATAATAGGATGCCTCCATCTGACTTAATGCTAATTGAAGTCCTTCACCTGCCAAGAGTCCCTTTCTCATACTATCCCAATTGTTAAAATTTATAAATTTATCATCGCAACCAAATTCAAGTTGATAAGCTTTCTCAGCTACATGAGCCATATTTAATCCTATTTGGTACATTTGCCAATATATTAAACTTATTCTACCTACCATCCAAGAATATAAATCTACATTATTAAATTTATTTTTTAGAATATTATAAACTTCATTACCCTGTAAAATTGTTTTCTTATGTATTTCAAGCTCTTGTTTTGCGCTCTGGACTTTTATTTTAAGAGTCTCAATCTGTTTCTTAATATTCTCAATTTCATAATTAGCTAATTCTTTGTTAAGTGTCCAATCTTCTTCTCTTCTATTATATCCAGCCATTGTTAAAGAGCGTTGTGCTTCATAATTTGAGATAGATGCCCCTATTTCTGCTGCACCTGCCATTCCTTCTAATACAGCTCCTAACTGCTGTCCTCCATACGTCATGGCAAAAGGAGAACCTACTTGTGGAACTGCATATCCAATGCTTGAAGATGTTTTAAATATATTTGCATAAACTTGGAAAAATAAGGCTACTCCCATTGCATCTAAATTTGTTTGTTCTTCTTCTGAAAGTCCATCTTTTATTGAATTCTCATAATATGTTTTCTTATGTTCTGCACTCTTAAGGGATTGATCCATTGACTTAATAGTTTCATTTAGCTCTTCTATTTGCTTCTCTTTCGTTACTGTAACCATATTTAAAATATTGTTTTCTTGTATTGAATGAAGCACTGCCATACTTTCTGCATCATTTTTTTCAATTGTATTTAATAAACTTGTTCCAAGTTGACATATATGCCCTGCAAATTCCTTTGCTTTTTCAATTAGAAATGAAAAACGATAATTAGAAAGTTCTATATCTAGTGATTCTGCTAATGAATTTACATTATTGATTGAACTTGCAACCCTAGAAAGTAATTCTGGTGAAATTGGTGGTTGATATAACTCCAATAATCTCTTTTCACCTTTAATATTCATTGAATGTCTAATCTTATTTAATCTATCATCCACTATATCCCAAAGTTTTATAAGTTCCTCATTTTCTGGTATTCCAAAATAAACATCTATATTATTAAACCCTAAATCAACTTGTATATCTGAATTTATATTAGATATATGATTTTCAAGGTCTATCAGAAATTGAGGTATACCACCTGGACAATCTTTATATTTTGTCTGTATAGACTTAAATGTTTCTACATTTTTTTTGTCATGTCTACCTAAATTAACTGGTCTTTCTCCCAATAAGCTTGATGCTAATATATAAAGCATCGTTGCAGAAGTTATAGATTCCCATGTATCTTGCATAAATTGTTTATCAGCCCACTCTATTATATTTTCTATATATTGAATCACAGTGTACTTTTCATATGCTCCCATTCTTAGTCTAGCAATAGCATGTGGGTTAAATGGGTCATTATTATAAACTTTCATTGCAGGATTACTGTCATCTAAAGTATCTATAAATTCATCTAAAACATGAGTACGAAATAGTTGGAAATTCCAATAACAACTTGATGGTGTAGCTAAAAGCTTATTCATCAATATATTTCTTACCATGATTATCATTTCATTATTTAAACTGCATTCTGTTAAAAAACTAAGTTCTGTATTTAATTTAAATTCTGGGTTTACTCTTCCATTAGCATCAATAATAGGATATGCTGGATTACCTATTTTTTTAGTATTTAAAACTGACAGTACATCTTCAGACATTTTATCAGTTATTATATGCTCAGTTTCTTTTGAAAAAGTATCTTTAACTATTTTTGTTTCTGGATTTGTTGGATTAAATACATATTGATACCATCTTTGCGCTTGAGCATAATTTTGATTATTTCTCAGATTATGAGCTAATAACATCGGTGCATGATAAAAAAGTTCCCAATAGTATTCACCATAAAGCCCATCAAAATCTACCTGTACACCATCAATTGCACTTGGATAGTTTATATAATCTTTATTTGGTTCAAATCTATCAAAAGGTAAAACAGGAACAACTGGTATATTTTGAGAATTAGTACTAAGAAGCATATCAATTCCACCTATAAATATACGTTTTTGTAATATTTTTGTTGCACCTGTTGACAGTCTAGTTATATTAAATTTATATTTAGATAGGTCTGACATATTCTTATCTTCATATAAATTTTCATATTTAAGTGTTACTGGTACAGGTGAATGAACTAGTTTTTCATAAATATCATAAATCTGATTTACCTTAATAATACCTTTCTCTATTTGATTTTTTAGAATCAACTTAACATCTGGATATGTTAAATTATTTCCATCTGCTCTACCATGTGAATCTATAATTTTATAATACTCAAAAGTATTGTAAATAGTTTCTGATACACTCTTACTAATATCCTTATTTACAAAACTATATTTATTTACTATTGGAAAATTCATCAACATCCTATAGATAGATTTTTTTGTTGTGTCATCCAACTGAGCATTACTCAATATTATTTCTATTATGTTGTAATCTATATTCGAAACTTTAACTATATTATTTTCATCCAATAACCCATAATTTTTCAAAAGTTTTATACATTTTATTGATTTATCATAGTTAAGACCAAGTGATAAAAAAGAACTTACACTTGCTGGTGGTCTTGTAATTATTAGCCCATCTGATAACATGCTAAACCTTGGAACTGAAATTTTATCCTCTGGAGAAATCATAAATGTTTCATCTACATTGTCAAATACAAAAGAACCAACTTGGTTATATATAGGCATAACAGAAATATCCTTTTGATTTATATTATTAAATATATTTAAACCACCAACATGGCTAAACAATACTTTTTGTATATCTAAAAGTTGATTAGGACTAATTTCTTTTGATACAATCCTATTTATAAGCACTATTTCCAAATCTAATGTACTGAGATTTGATTTTAATATCTTACCATTATCATCAATTATCTTACTTGTTTTTAAATCATTAAAAATCTTACTTGATAAACTAAATTCAATTGTATCTGATGTAAAAGAATCTGACTCAACAAAGCTTTCCTCTATTTGATGCGATAAGTCTTTCATATCGGATAGATAATTATCATAAATTACACTTTGAGAATAAACAATCCCAAGCTTATTATTAAATTTATCTATAATAGGTTTATAAGGTATTTGATATTTATTTTGTGAATATCTATCAACCAATAAAAATTCATTTTTTAATAATAGTGGTTCATTGTTCATATTCATATTAAATGAATATTGATGTTGAATAGGTAAGTAACCCGTATTATTTGCTAAAACCAATCTATTAAAACTTTCCCCTATTTCACTTAACTTGGATTCAAAACAATACTTATTTGTACCATCATCATTGATTTGCTTTATTTCAATTACCTTTCCAGATTGATTTGCAAATGGTCCATAAAGTATATTTATACGCTCAAAATCCTTTGATTTTTTATCAAACGCTTTAAAATTAGATGCATTAACGGAAAATGCATTTACTTTAAGCCAAGAAATACTATCCATTTCAAAAATATTTTTAAAAGGCAGTTGATTTTTTATTGAATCCTTGTCAGAGTAATCAGTATAATATACCAAATCTTCTGATAATATATTTTGAGGATTTACCCACTTCTGTTGAATATTTAAAAACGAATAGTACATATCCATTTTAAATGTTTTGCTATTATTAGATTTACTTACTGAGCCCACCACATCTATGGATGTACTTTGATTTTCTTTTAATTCCACCCAGAATATGAATAGTTTGTTAAATGCAAATACTGGAGTTATATAGTGTGAATTTATAGCTAAATCTATTTTTTTCCATTCAGTCCAAGGCATCCCCTCTTCTTGATAACAATAATAATATATATATGGTTGTTGACTTGTTCGTCCAAATAAAAATAAGGTACAAACATCTCCACGCATTGAATCTTTATATGTACAACGATATGAACTTGCTATAGTCAATTTTGATATATTTGAAAATTCTTCTATATAATCATTATAAATTGTCTCTATATATGCATCTGTTATTTCAGATTGAGATAATGCACTTTCTAACTTATTAAATATTTCTGACTTTGTATGTCTTATTGATGGTAATAAATAATTTTCTGGATACACAAAAATTTTTCTATTCGCTTCCCACATTCTATAATTCATAATCCAGGACCACCAAGATTCAGGTATATTTAGTGACTCTACTCCTTTTTCCATTTTTAATCTACATCTTTGAAGATAAAGTTGAGTAGCATTTAATGCTTCTACTATATAAGAAATCTGCGTAGAATCATCCATTTCTACATCAATTAATAAATACTTATAGACATCATTTGATGTTTTAATATCTACAAACTTTTTATTGAGAGTATACAAAGTGATACTAAGCAAAATATCTCGTTTAGAACCTTCTATAATTGCTTGTAATTTTGTATTTATCGATTTCCATTCTTCTATACTGTATGTCCCTTTTACTTTTTGTACTGCCATATTCGAAATGTCAACATATTTAGTCCAATTTTTTTCTTCATCCAAACCTGATAATGTAAGAATATTGTCTATAAATGCATTGTCAGACTTTAATTTATTAACTATGTCAAAACAGCTTTTTAGTTTTTTTATCAAAATCACTAAATTTTGTTCTTTTGAAAATTGCTTAGATATTAAATCATCTATTTGAGATTTATTCCAATTAGTTGCTATTGACAGATATTTTGTACTATTTGTTTCTTTTTTTGCACTTGATTCAATAAAATTAAGCATGTCATAATCTACATCATCAAAAGTATATAAATACTCATTAATCAAATAAAAATTCATAATATTATCTATAGAATACAACTTAAAATCATTTTGGAAACCATAATAGTTCGGATACTTAATAATACTTTCAACAAGCTTATAATCTGGTGCTATTTTAGTTACTAAGTTAATCCATCTTGAACAACATCTTAATACCTCTATAACATAAAACTTATATTTCTCAGGGTTAGAATAGTTTATAAATGCTTCTGTCCAATATTTTATACCCTCAGGTAAAACAATTGACTTTTTAAACACAATCACTAAATATTTTAATAACTCTTTTTCTGTACCTAGATAAGCAGACATCATTTCTATAATTTCATTTTCTATATCTAAACTTGAATCTTTTTTTATGCTCATACATAATGACTTTAACCAATTATCAATACTATCTTCTTTGAATATTTGCTTTACATACTGACTTTCTTCTCCATTTATAAAATAGTTAAAGTTGTATACGTTGATTTTAGAATTTTCTATAAAACTTACAACATTTTTAATGCAATAAATATCATCAATAGAAAAAACCTTTTTAGTATCTAAGTGGCATAGCTTAAGCAATATTATATAGGTTTCAATTTTCATTTTAAATTTTCTTGCAAGTAATGAGTGTCTATATAAAGCTGATAAATTATCTACAGTTAATTCTATATCTGCATTTAAATCTATGTTTGCATTTTCTTTAAAAATTGTGATAGCTAAAAAATTTAAATCTTCAATTGACATAATTAAGCTACTGGAAAGCCATCTTGAAATTTTAATATTATTTTCATCAATTTTAGCAGGATTCCAAAGTTTTAAATTGTCTATATATAGAGGGTTTAGTTTATTGTTTTTAGGATGATATGTAGACTCAGTTTTTTTAGTTTTACAATTATTATATATGACATCAAAAGGTACTTTTGACTTTAATAAGTCATTGCCTTCTCCATATGTTTTTATTGGAGCAATAAGTGCACATAAATCTATTACATCAAGTTCCATATCGCTCGATAATTTTAATAAACGGGATATATTTGTAATAGTTTTTTTTGATATTTCTATATTTTTATCATAATAATGAATTGAGTTTATCATCCAGTCTAAATCCATAAAATTTAAAGAAGTTACTTTACTTAGTCTTATAAATCTATTTAATCTATCGAGAACATCATTATTGATGTTTTTAATTGAATTTGATAGATTATTATTTTTATTTTCCTTATTGTCATCAATATACAAATATTTTTTGTCTAAAAGACCTTGATTTATATAAAAATTATGTGCTATATTATTATCTTTTTCGTTCTGTGAAACATTTTGCATTAGTAATTCTTCAAGTTGATTATATTTTAATTGTGTTACTTTTAGTAATGTTTGTGTATTATTTAATTCTGCTAATTTAGCTTTATCACTCATACCATAATAGTTTGCTAATTGATTATCATCTTTAAAACTCTGTGTTAAAATATTATACTGTTTTAATGAAATACCTAACCTTTCTCTCTCAACTTCGTTTTGTTCTATATCCCAAGTTTCATATATGTCACTCAAATTTAAATTTTCTTGATTTAGATATACTCTTATCTGCTCCAAGTTTAAATTAAATGGGAGATTAAATGGATACACAGTTTTTGTAGCAAGAACCTCAAATATACTTGTGTCTTTTGTATTAAATAAAGTTTTAATACAATCATACAAACGTTCATTTACTATTTTTAGATATGAAACAAGATTATTTGCATTTTCACATGTAAGAGGTATCTCTTGTAAATCAGGCCTTCTATAATTTAAACTCAGGTCTTTATCAATAGTATGCTCATTTGGTTTAGTTATATATTTATCTATTATTCTCATTAAATCTACGAAATACGCAGCAGGTCCAAATATTGATTTACAATCTTCACAATCACAAAAATCTAAATTTCCGAACATCTCTTGGTAACTAGGTAATTTTTCAAAATATCTAATTGTATCATCACCTATTGTATTTACTTTGAGATTTCTAAAATATGGAGATGCAACTGTTGTTTTTATATTTACTAAGAGATTCATTACTTTATTCTGTATTGATATTGCATTTTTATAAATTTTCCTAGCAGTTTCTTTGCTTATTTCTAGTTTAGTTGAATATGTATTAACAAAATACTCTTCTTCCATACTTGCAATTTGTTGAGCTGATATTAAATCATTTTCAATCAACTTTGAATGTATACCTTCTGACGCATGCAATTGATGTAATCTTTTTTGTATCATAAGGTTTTTTAAAACCACTTCTTTATTAACTCCATCTAAATTTAATTTATCTAAAGTTTCTTTTTTATGTAACTCAATATACGATAATTCAAAATCTGGATTATTACCATAAAAAACATTGAGTTGCTCTTTTTGTGTCAGCTTGTCCTTATCCATAGTATTCTCCTTTCTAAATTTATATTATACACTTAAAACTTTTTTTAACTTATAACCAACCTTACTAGCAACAAAGTTAAGAAATAATGGAGCTAATATTACAGAGGCAACATATCCTACTTTTTCAAGTGTACTTAAAATCTTTCCATACCCTTTAACAGTTTTACTTTCATACCAAGTGTTCCACCACTTACTATTACTTATCCATGGAGCTTCAACTTCTCTACCTTCTTTATAAAATTTTATGTTTTGCATAAAATTTGCATCATTACGTCGTTTATATATAAATCTAAGCTCTCTTTCTGTATAGCTTCTTTTTTCATGAGTATTGTAGCATATACTTCTTATATTCAATCCATCTAACACAAACCTTATAGTTTTTCCTGATGCAACAGTAAACAACATTCCTGCTTTACACCCAGATATGATTCTTCTTTTTATTGAAGAAGGGCTACTATCTCTAGGTAATTTACTTCCTAAAAAATTATGCTCTAGAAAAGCCATAAATCTAGATACAATAGGAGTTCTTATAGTCATCCCATTAATTGCTACTTTACCTTGACCATAAGTCTCACCTCTTTGCACTCCCAAAAACAAGTTATTCATATTGTCCACTACTATGGGTCCTACACCTAAACGGCTACGTCCATTAGCTGCTCTAACTTCATTCATATAAATATCTTTAGACCTTGATTCATGCAATCCGTAAAGTAAATCATCTCTTTCAAAGGTAAAATTATCACCTATATCCATTCCAAAATCATCACTATATCTAATAGGATTATTTATAGTAAATGTGTATAAATTTAAACCATTCACTTTACCAGCAGGGTCAGCTGAAACCCATCTCCCAATATGAGACGCATAATACCTTTCCCCATAATAATATAGTCCTGTCGATAAATCTCTCTCTTTTGCTGAATACCTGTATTCCTTTAGATTAACTTCTCTATCATCTTCTCCTAAAATCAGAGCTGTTCCACCATATGGATAGTATTCCTCATAAGTTATTAGTTCTGCATTTTCATTTATCTCTACACAATATGAGCCATTACTATTATCTAACTGATATTTAAAAAAGTACTTATTAGTATTTTTAGTCTCTCGTTGTCTTTCATCAATATTCCAGAAATAGATCATTGATATACATTTCTTATCATCCATTACCTTTATAGATTTTCTACTTAAAATTATAGTTTCATTTTTATTATTTATCCTCTTTATCTTTTTAATTTCAAAATTACCAATATAAAATTTTTCTTCTATCTCAAAAATATTTGTATTTATCTTTCTTTCGCTAACTTTTCTTACACGTTGACCATTTGCATCATATATATAATAATCACTATCACATATTTCATCTTCTCTAGTTAAAGTATCTACATGAGATATATTATTTTTGTAATTCCAGCAAATTTGAGAAATAGTTTCTAAGTTTCTCATATTACCATTTTCATCAAAATTAGTTTCATAATATAATTCATCTTTATTTCCATACTTGATGCCACGAGAATGATTTGATTTTTTATCAATATCAATAGATTTAATCCATGTTAAACTATCTGATATATGCTTTATAGATACTAAATTTTCTGAATCATCATATCCGTACATCTCTCTATAATTTTCAATTTTTTCACTATCATTTATATGTAATGTTCCTAGTTTAATGTATTTTGAATTTCCAAAGCCACAACCTGATTTATCTGCAATAACACCTGAATGTTTCCTCCCAGTTGCATTAATTAATTGATACATAGCATCGTATGTGTACTCCATTACAGGACTTATTTGTTTTTTGCTTTTTAATATTGCTTCCAAAGAACTATCCATTATAGTCATAACATTTCCACATGGGTCAAATATATATTTTAACTCTTGAAATGTGCTCATCTCATTACCTTTATCTGCCTCATTTTTATTTATTGTCCTTATAGACTTAATTCCTCTCAACCTATAATCTATATCATCGTAAGTATACTGAGTAATTAAACCATTATTCATATAAATCTTAGTTCTTTGCTTATTTGCATTGTACTCTATATCTTTTATAAAATTGTATTCTTTGTTTTCTTCAGATAAAAATACATCTACACCATTTAATAGACCTAATTGATTATACTTGGCTTTATATATACTTAAATCTGGTGTAATTTCTATTTTTAATCTTTCAAGTGCATCATACTTATATTTAGTATGAAATACATCTTCTTCAAGCTGAACACTACTTATTTTATCCCAATTAATTTCATTCTTATAATCGGAAGCAAACTGTCTACTAACACTAATAGCCTTACCATTCAAATCATAAATATCTGAGATAGCTATACCTGCACTATCATAATGTTTATAAATTTTGCCTATTAGGTTCCTACTTTTCACCTTTTTAATATCTTGATTATAAAATTCTCCATAAACATACTTTTCTACAGTTTGATTTATGTTTAGACCACTTTCACATCTTCCATCAACATAAATTTCTTTAATTCTTTGTAGATTATCATAATATATTTTTTTATGAAAACCTCTTAAGTCCCATAAATGTGTAGGCTTATTATACATATTTAATAGGTTTAACTTTATACCTGCATCTGCACTTTCTACATAAATTTCATTACCTTTCATATCATAAAAATACTTAAAATTACAAAAATCTGTTTTTTCACTAATGTTTGAATAATACAATCTTGCATCTACACTACGCTTAATCTTACCAGTTACATCTATATCATTAAACGTTGTTAGACAACTCTTTTTCATAAAATCTATTAACTCATTACTGCAACTTTCATATTTCTCATCTATCTCTAATTTAAAATTACTACTATATGGTTGAAATTTTTCAGATACCCATCCACTTAAAATTTTGTTTTCTTGAATCTTGCTTGGTTTTATATATTCCTTACCCAAAAGCTCATTCCATATATCATCTACACTTATACCTCTTTTACAAGCTATCTCTTTAAATGAATCCTTATAAACTTCACCTAGGTTATCCCTTATAAATAGATATTGATTTCCCATATTATCAAATACTTTTTTTTCAGGGGTATTATAAAATTTACTAGCTTTTAAAAGTGCTTTTTTCTCATATTCTTGTTCTACAGTAGGATTTTCAGGATAATTATTTATATATTCATTGAAATAATCTGAATCTACTAATGTGTCATTTTCATCATAGTGAATTTCCTCCCATGGAGAATACTTAACTTTAGTAAATACATTATTTACTATAGAACATTTTGATGGTATACCTTTAGCTTTTTCAATCTTCACAACCCTAAGAATTGAATCATAATAAATAACTTCTGATGCAGTTAATATATTATCTAGATATTTTTGTTGTTCATATTCAGAAGTTGATGAAAAATATGGCTTAAACTGCTTTATAGGTTTTCCCTTATTGTTGTACACTACTCTTCCGGACACTTGCCAACGTTCATCCACATACCCAGTTGATACTTCTCCTAACTTGTTATATATAAGATTTCCTTTGTTATATAAGATTGCTTTTCCTGAATCAACTTTAGTTTTTTGTTCTATATTTCTACCAAAACCATCTGAAAAACCTATATTAATTTGAACCTTATCTTCTTCCTTAGTTTGAATCTCACTTAAATAATTCTCTCTTACAAGTTGAATAAAGCAAGCTGGTTTTTTATTATCACTCCATTCCCACAAATCATAAAAGAAAAATTCAGATGCCATTTGTAAATATTTTTGATTATTTTTTATAACCTCTTTAAACGTAGCATTCTCTAAATATTTATATATATCTAAATCTCCGTTTCCCTGAAAACTTTCATCAACAATACCATAGTTAGATTTTGCAATTACCATTGCTAATGGATCAAAAATAACTTGATATATATTACCATTTATATCTTTCAATTGTTTTGGTAAAGTAGTTATATAGTCAATTATAAACTCTGATTCATTTGATATTTGCTCAGACAAATATTCTCCTATTTTAATTGGAAATAATCTATATTCATCATACTCAATATATTTTTTACAATATAATTTTGAATCTTTTTCTATAAATAAATTTTCATTTGATATAGGCATAAAAAATCCATTTTCTTCTCTAGTAAAATAACTTTGAACAAGCCCTCTATTCCACCAATAATTTTCTTTTTTGATATAACCACAATCTTGAACTAATATATTATCATTTATCCTATCCGCAAATATATCATTTACTAAAGTTTCTGGCATAACAGCAAATTCCTGATGATGAAGTAACGCTTTATCAGTTATCTTTCCTAAATCCAGTAAATTATCCTGATGCTCATTCCAAAAATATTTTCTATCACAAGAAATACATCTAGCTTGTACTTTTCCTGTTTTGAAACTTTCATTGTAATTTACTACATTACAAAAAGATTCATTTGTTATTGTTTTGATTTCATCATATGAAAAATAGATTTTTCCATTTAATGATACTTCTCCTATCTCAAATAAACTATGTTCATATGCAATTCCAATTAAATTAAAATCTTCAGTTTCATTTATAAATTTTGTACATTCTGCTGTTATATTAAGGTTGTATTGTTTACTATAAACACTATTTTGGTTTATTATTTTAAACCTTCTTGGGTAATATACTTCACAAGATTTTTCTATATTACCAAACTTATCTACATCTAATATAAATTTGTGTGCTATACGTGGGTCTTTTACTAATCTTTCATAATTGTATGTTATACACTCAGTTGGATGAGAATAAAACACACCAAAATTATTTTCTATTTTATCTTGAAGCTTTACTATCTTAAAGTTAGTTTCAGACACAGTATATGGTATATCTGAAATTTCTATATCACTATCTAATCCATAAGTTTCTTCACGCAAAATTTTTCCAGCTAAAGAGATATATGCCTCTCTCAGTTCTTCTGAATCTTTTTTGTTAATAGAACTATCTAATATAATATCTGGTAGTACATAGGCATCCAAATCTTCAGAAAAAAATTCTTCTTCATTAAGTTTAGATATATTTTCTAATTGATCACAACACCCTGTATGATACCATTTTTTTATATAAGTAGTAGGTACTATGAGTGGATTTTCTAGACTTGAATTAATCTTTTCTGAGTTCCAATTTTCAACAAACCCAAATCCTCTAAACTTTCGTTCCACATAATCATAATAACCAGAATGATATTTGTAATATTCTGTAAATTTAGATTCTGAAATCTCATCAATAAACTCTATCTTTTCCACTACATGTAGTGGAAATGGTAACTTTGTCTGCCATTCTTTACCTAAAGCCCTATCTTCAAGATAAAACTTTACAGAACTAGAATAAGTTATATTTGTCAACATACCTAAAGAATTATCTATATTAGTTAATAAATATGGCTTTGAGTTATTTGTAAAATCATAAACATAGTGCTTTATTATTTCTCCTACCTTTGTAAATATCATACAAGAAGCTCCATTTCCATTTACATCTTCAAAGTTTATTTGGTCAAACTTTGAGTAATTCTCTGGTAATGGTATTGATATTGCATCACTAAATCTATTGCCACTTAAATTTAGATATATATCTACTCTATCTAAATATACATAACATATATCCATAGTTCCCGAACCATCAATATCTGCAAAATGAATTCTTGATATATCCAAATCTTCATCAAACTTTGGTGCATTTCTCAACAATATTTTTTCTCCAAAATTACCATGACCACAATTTGGCCAACATTCAAAACATCCATTTCGGACTCTAATTCTATGATAAAGACCGTCTCCAAGTACATTACCAAATCCAATAAATTCATTTATGTTTTCACTATTCTTATATGGAAATTCTCCTGAACTTATTCTATTTCCAAAATCAATTCTATTTGCTCTACTAAAACCACTTTTTTTAATAGATGAATACACATTTAGGTAATCATCTCCAAATATAGCAATATCTATTAGTCCTCTTCCATTTATATCAACCATTTCTTTTCTACTGCTTCTTGTAAATTCCATAGGAAAATATTCAAAATCCATATATTGTTTCCAATCTCCATTACTTTCACACTCATAAAATCCTGCTCTTTCTGTTTTTGAAACAATAAAGTTCAATTTGCCATTACCTTCAAGACTCATTAAAAAATAATTAGAGGAAGTTAAATCTTTTTCAATAGGAAACTTAATTGGTTTTTCTAAAAATCCATATTTTCCATCTCCTTCTGCTCTCCAAAAAAATGTAGACTCTTCATTGCTCATTAAAATTCCTGGTAAACCATCACCATAAATATCTATAAAATTAAACTCAGTTTTTTGTAAATATCCTTGTAAATTAGAATCATCTTTTGTTTTTAATAAATTGAATTTTTTATTATTTGGATTAAAACTAGAATATCCTAACTTTATTGGAGGCATAGATTTTAAAAAATAACTATTATCTTTATTCCTTCTGTATCCTTTCAGTTGAACTTCTGATAGCATAGACATTTGCAGTGTTTCTTCATATTTTAAGTTAGTTACATTTACAAGGCATGGTATCTCTCCAAGTTCATTTTCAAATTTATGAAACATTAATATATTTCTACAAAGCCTACAAATTCTTATTTCAAATCCACTTCTATATGACGAAAAAGAATCTTTTCTCACTTTCCACATATTTGTATATACATATGGATTCGACTGACTCGTTTTTAATAAAGTATCTTCTAATTCATATTCACCATAATCAAAGACCACTTCAAAGGCCCATTTTTCTTTTTTTTGTTTATCAAAATAGTTCCCATATCTTATTTTATGTATATATTTATATGAATCAAATCTTCTATCTACATAATTAGATTTATCTATTATATTTTCATTATTTTCTTGTTTATAAATATACTCAATTTTATTTCCTTTTGAATCAAAACTTTCTTCAATAAGCCACATAAATATTTGACTGTCATTGTTTGGATTTGCAACTTTTGAATTTAAAGACTTGCCATAGATTGATGTAATGTTATCTTTTGTAGTAATTTTCCAATAAGAACTCTCTTTACTCTTCCAATATTCTATTCTTGAAAAGTCTCCTTCTACTCTAGGTAAATATGAAGTCACTTCCCATGAGGAATTCAAATTTTTTGATTTCTTCATTTGTTTTCTATTATCACATGTTTTTACAAGTTCTGATGAATTAGATAATATAAACTTATCCAAAATATCCTCATATGTAGGCACACCCTTCTCCGTATTTCTAGATATATAAGGCAATGAAATAGAAAATCCTAATCCAAATGGACCATTCCCAGCACCAGAGTTATAATTTAAAGAAATATCTGGTTCAAAACCTCGACCTTTTGAAGTTTTTATTGGTATAGAAAAATTTCCAACTCCTGTAAATGGATTTGAACTAAAAGTCTCACCCATACCTTTTATTGCGCCACCACCTTTAGGCATAGATACTTCACCTATAGAAATTGTTCCATTGTTAAACACACCTTTATTATTACTTTCCATATGATTAACACCGCCTATAATTTCATTAGATTTTCTTTTTATATCCTTTTTTTCTAAATTTTCTGATAAATTATACTATAAAGTATATAGATATTTAAAAGAATATTCAACAATTTATGCGTAACTGGTCGTCTAAAATGTACATTTGGTCAAAACAATTATTTTATAAAAAAAAGTTATATAGTTAATACCTGCCACAAAGCTCACGTTAAAAAACATAAGTATTTTTGTCATCAACTACATTATAATGGTGAGTATTATAAAGAAATTATTTATACATATTTTACATACTCAAAATTAAAAATAGCCAATATAAAAATCATATTATATTAATTCAAAATCTTATAACTAAATAATTTAGATTCTAAAGAATATGATTACATTATATTGGCTATTTTAACTACTTTTTCTTAAACATATCTTCTATTTTCTGTCCGAATGTTTTTTTCTTTTCGTGGACGTTCGACCCGCACTCCTTCGCAAATTCTCTTAACAGATCTTTTTGCTTATCATTTAATTTTTTAGGAATCTCGACTACAACTTTGACATATTGGTCTCCTCTTGAATTACCTCTAATTCTAGGAATCCCTTTTTCTTTAAGTCTAAATACAGTTCCAGTTTGTGTTCCTTCTGGCACACTATACTTAACTTTTCCATCCAAAGTAGGTACTTCTATTTCATCACCTAAAGTTGCTTGAACAAATGTAATTGGCATCTCAAAGTAAATATCATTTCCATCTCTAGTAAACAATGGATGAGATTTTACATTAACTACAATGTATAAGTCTCCTCTTGGAGCACCTTTTTCTCCCACTTCACCTTGACCAGCAAGTTTTATCATTTGACCATCATCTATACCTGCAGGTATATCTACTTCTATAGTCTTAACTTTTCTTGTGTTTCCAGTTCCATGACATTTGCTACAAGGAGATTCAATTACTTCTCCAGTTCCATTACAAGTACTACAAGGTCTTGAGCTTGCTATATTTCCAAATGGAGTTCTTTGAACAGTTCTAACTTGGCCAGTTCCATTACAAGTTGAACAAGTTTTCTTTGATGTTCCTGGTTTTGCTCCAGTTCCATCACACTCATCACATTCTTCACTTCTATTTAGCTTTATAGACATTTTTTTACCAAATGCAGCTTCTTCAAAAGATATAGTAACATTTTGTCTTATATCTGCACCACGTTGTGGACCTCTTCTTCTTTGTCTTCCACCTCCGAAGCCCCCTCCAAACATGTCACCAAATATATCTCCAAACATATCTTCAAATCCACCAAAGCCTTGGCCATTAAATCCACCTTGGCCTCCAAAGCCTCCTTGACCATTTAGCCCATCATGTCCAAATTGGTCATAAGTCTTTCTCTTTGTATCATCTGAAAGTACTTCATAAGCTTCATTTATTTCTTTAAACTTTTCTTCAGCCTCTTCATCACCAGGGTTTCTATCTGGATGGTACTTCATTGCTAACTTTCTGTAAGCTTTTTTTATCTCTTGAGCTTCTGCACCTTTACTGATACCTAAGACTTCATAATAATCCCTTTTTGTACTCAAAAATTGACACCACCTTCATTTTACAAAACGATAGCTTGTAGAATAATAAACTACAAGCTATCATTAATTCTTATATTCTACTTTAAGTTATATAATCTATGATATATTATATTCTTTATGATGTATATTGTCCATATATCTTTAATATCTATATGATTTTCATAAATAATCTATTCTTCAATTATCATTTGATGTTATATTATATAGCTTATTTATCTTCATCTACTTCTTTAAAGTCAGCATCTACTACATTGTCATCTTTAGGTCCATTATCTTGAGCTTGCTCTGCACCTTGTGCTGCTTGTTGTTCTTGAGCTGCCTTTTGGTACATTTCTTGAGATACTTTTTGGAACTTAGTCATTACTTCTTCTGTAGCTTTCTTAAGTTCTTCTGCTGTAGCATCTTGATTATCTTTTACAACTTTTAAGTCTGCTATTGCTTTTTCTATATCTTCTTTATCACTTGCACTTATTTTATCTCCAAGTTCATTTAAAGTTTTTTCAGTTTGATATATAGTAGATTCAGCTTGGTTAAATGCTTCTATTTTCTCTTTTTTCTGTTTGTCAGCTTCAGCATTCATCTCAGCTTCTTTTATTTTTTGTTCTATATCTGCTTCTGATAAATTAGTATTTGATGTTATAGTTATTTTTTGTTCTTTTCCTGTACCTAAATCTTTAGCTGAAACATTAACTATACCATTTGCATCTATATCAAATGTAACTTCTATTTGAGGTATTCCCCTTTGTGCTGGTGGTATATCAGTTAATTGGAATCTTCCTAAAGTTGTATTGTCATAAGCCATACTTCTTTCACCTTGAAGTACATGTATATCAACAGCTGTTTGGTTATCAGCAGCAGTTGAGAATACTTGAGATTTCTTAGTTGGTATTGTAGTGTTTCTTTCTATTATCTTAGTCATTACATTACCCATAGTTTCTATACCAAGAGATAATGGAGTAACGTCTAGTAATAATAAGTCTTTAACATCTCCTGCTAAAACTCCTGCTTGTATAGAAGCTCCTGCTGCAACACATTCATCTGGGTTTATACCTTTATGAGGATCTTTTCCTATAAATTTCTTAACAGCATCTTGAACTGCTGGTATTCTTGTAGAACCACCAACTAGTAATACATCATCTATTTCACTTGTAGAAAGTCCTGCATCTTGTAAAGCTCTCTTAGTTGGTTCCATAGTTTTTTCAACTAAACCTCTAGTTAATTCTTCAAATTTAGCTCTTGATAAATCTATATTTAAATGCTTTGGACCTTCTGCTGTAGCAGTTATGAAAGGTAAGTTTATGTTTGAATTCATTGTTGATGATAATTCTTTCTTAGCCTTTTCTGCTGCTTCTTTCAATCTTTGAAGAGCCATTTTATCATTTCTTAAATCTACACCTTCAGCTTTTTTGAATTCATCTGCTAAATAGTCTATTACTATTTGGTCGAAGTCATCTCCACCTAATCTATTGTTACCAGCTGTAGCTAAAACTTCAAAAGTACCATCACCTATTTCAAGTATAGATACGTCAAAAGTTCCTCCACCTAAGTCAAATACTAATATTTTCTTTTCTTGGTCTAATTTATCCATACCATAAGCAAGAGCTGCTGCTGTTGGCTCGTTTATTATTCTCTTAACATCTAGCCCTGCTATTCTACCAGCATCTTTAGTAGCTTGTCTTTGAGCATCTGTAAAGTACGCTGGAACTGTTATAACTGCTTCTGTTACTGTTTGTCCTAAGTAACTTTCTGCATCTGATTTTAATTTTTGTAATATTATTGCTGATATTTCTTGTGGAGTATATGATTTTCCATCTATATTCACTTTGTAATCAGTTCCCATGTGAGTTTTTATTGAAGTTATTGTTTTATCTGCATTTGTAACTGCTTGTCTTTTTGCAGGTTCTCCAACTATTCTTTCACCATCTTTTGTAAATGCCACTACTGATGGAGTAGTTCTCATACCTTCATTATTTGCTATTATTTGTGCTTCTCCACCTTCTAATACTGCAACACATGAATTTGTTGTTCCTAAATCTATTCCTATTATTTTTCCCATGACTAAAAATCCTCCTTGAGTAATTGTATAATTAAATTTTACTTATTTGTGTATTTTATATTAGGCTAAATATTTTAACCTTAATTTATATACTTAGCAAGAAACTTTAACCATTGAAGGTCTTATAACTTTAGTTCCTAGCTTATATCCTTTTTGAAGTACCATCACTATTTGATTTGCTTCTACTCCATCTACACTCTCTTGCATAACTGCTAGATGTAAGTTTGGGTCAAATTCCTTAGATTCTGCTTCTATTTCTTCTACTCCAAATTTTACTAGAGTATCTATTAATTGTTTATGTACAAGGCTTATACCCTTATACATAGTATCTTCCTTATCTTCACATGCATCTAAGGCTCTTTCCATACTATCTATAACTGGTATTAACTCAGTTATTATTTTCTCATTTGCAAACACACCAATTGTTTCTTTTTCTTGTTGAGTTCTTCTTCTATAGTTTGCATATTCGGCTTGAAGTCTTTGATATTTGTCATTTAATTCATCTACTTCATCTTTTAATTTTTTTTCTGCTAATTTAGAATTTATATCTGTTACATTTTCATCATCAGCTTTTTCTTCATCAGTTTTTTCGCTTGACTCTTCACATTCTTCATTAACAACTTCATCTTCTAACTCTACTTGAGTTTCAGATTCTTGGTTAATAGAAGTATCATTTTCTTCTTTTACTTCTTGTTGCTCATTTTTTTTATCCAAGACTTTACACCCCTCAATTTAAAATTTCTTTACTTTCTATTAATTAATAAACTCATATAATTTATTATAGAGTAAATTCTAGCGTAATCCATTCTTGTAGGTCCTATGAAGCTTATTCGCCCAACTAAGTCTCTGTCTACATTATAAGTTGCTGTAACTATACTACAATCCTGTGCCAATTTACAATCATTATCACTACCAATTATTATATTTAGATTTTCTTTTTGTATTCCCTTTGATTTAATTATGTCAGCTATTGTTTCCTTTCTTTCTAACATATTTAAAAATGACTTTGCTTTTAACACATCATTGAATTCTGGATAACTAAATATATTAGTGGCTCCATTTAATGATAGAGAAAAATCTTCTTCTTCCATATTTGAGTTTAGGGCATTTAAAAGTTCATCTATAAACCCTGAGTACTCACTTATTTCATATTTAATAAAAGCAATCAGATTATCATCTAAATCTGTTATACTTTTTCCTAAGAGCTTCTTTGTAAGATTATCAGAAATCAAATTTAACTTAGATTGATCTAAATATACATTAGTTGTAAGGTTAGCTTTTTTTAAGTCCCCTTTATCTGTTACAACTATAAGTAAAATATTATTGTCATGCATAGCAACTAACTGTATATGCTTTATGACGCTTTGATTTATTAAACTCTTAGTAACTGCTACAGTTGTGTAGTTAGTTAATTGAGATAATAGCTTAGACGTTTCATGAATTAATTCTTTTATATGATTTATGTTATGATTCATACATTGTTCAATAAGAATCTTATCATTATCATCTAATTCACTTTTACTCATAAGAGAGTTTACATATAACTTATAGCCTTTTTCAGATGGAACTCTACCCGCAGAAGTATGTGGCTGAATTAAATATCCTAATTCTTCAAGGTCAGCCATTTCATTTCTTATGGTGGCAGCACTAACACCTAAATCATGCCTTTTAGATATTGTTCTAGAACCTATAGCTTCAGCTGTTTCTATATAATCTTTAACTATAGCTTTGAGGATATTTAATTTTCTTTCATTTAATTCCATATTATTATACCTCCTAGCTGTTAGCACTCACTAAGTTCGAGTGCTAAAAAGATTATATATATTATATACCATTATAAATTTATTTTGTCAACACCCTAAAAATCATTCCATAAATTCTATAAATATACTATTAGATATTTCTCTTCCCTTTTGAGTTAATTGTATTCCCTCAAAGCTTTGGTTTATAAGGTCTCTAGCTAGTAACATTTCTATCTGCTTACTGTATTTTTTTCTAAAATCTATTCCAAAATTTTTTTCAAAATCTTTAAATTTTATTCCCTTATTCATTCTAAGGCCCATAAATATCTTTTCTTCTATCATATCTTTTATAGAAAGATTTTCACTATCTTGTATTGGCTTCTCTCCTTTAATCAGACTTAAATGATAATCCTCTAAAGATTCTAAATTATTATATCTATTATTATCAATATAACCAGAAGCTCCTGCTCCAAGACCTATATAGTGTTCACATTCCCAATATAAAATATTATGTTTACAATTATAGCCTTCTTGTGAGTAATTTGATATTTCATATTGATTGTATCCTTTTGATTTTAAATAGTTTATTGTATACTCATACATTTCTATATCTATATTTTCATCTATAAGGTCAAATTGATTATTTTCATACATATTATACAGTTCAGTACCTTCTTCTAATATAAGAGAATATGCTGATATATGTGCTGGATTTAAATCTGTAACTTTTTCAAGAGTTTCCTTCCAATCACATAGTGTTTGATTGGGAAGACTATACATTAAGTCTATGTTAATATTTTTAAATCCTACACTCAATGCGTCCATATAGTTTTTCTCAAATTCTTTATAACTATGTATTCTTCCTATAAAGTTCAAATGCTTTTCTTGGACAGCTTGTAACCCTATGCTAAGTCTATTGATACCAACTTCTTTCATAGTTTCTAATTTTTCTAGTGTCAGTGTGCCAGGATTGCATTCTATGGTTATTTCTGCGTTTTTGTCTATATTGAATTTTTCTTTTACACTTACAAATACTTCTCTTATTTCTTCAGATGTCAAAATACTAGGTGTTCCTCCACCTATAAATATACTTGTTATTATATCGTTTTTGTCTATATTGAAATCTTCTTTATTTTTGTATTTATCATCTCTATTTAATTTATTACTGTATAACTCCATTTCTATTTTCAAATCTTCTATATATCTTTTTTTTGAATCTAGGTCCATTTTATAAGAATTAAAATCACAATACTTACATTTTTTCACACAAAATGGGATATGTATATAAAGTCCTAACATTTTATATTCCTCATTTCTTAAAATTATCTTAAAGCATCAGTTATTAAATTATAAATCAAACAAAATAACTCATCAAATAACATATAAAGCATCTTCACTATGTAATATCATAAAAAATTTGGATAAAAGTAGATTTTTACTTTTATCCAAATTTTTCAACTTAAAATAAATGACTATTTTTTCTTCATATAATAATAAACTGGTAATCCAAGTAGGGTTATAAATATACCACCTAAAGATACTGCTGTTGAAGTCAGTATTTGATTTATTATTACAAATAATCCACCTAATATAGCTATAATTGGTATTATTGGATATAAAGGAACTTTATACGGTCTGTGTAAATCTGGTTGTTCTCTTCTAAGCCTTATAACTCCAACAAAAGTCAATACGTAAAATACCCATATTGAAAATATAGTTAAATCTGTCAAAAGATTAAATTGACCAGATAAAGCATATATACATGCTAATACAGTTATGAGCAGTATTGAATTTACAGGAGACCCACCAGAATTTACTTTTAATAAAACCTTAGAAGCAGGCAAAGTTCCTTTTTCAGCTAATGTATATGGTATTCTTGACCCTGTTAATAAATATCCATTTAATGTACCAAACACTGATATTAATATACCCACAGTTATTACTTTTCCACCTAAATTTCCAAATAATTTTTTTGCAACTAATGTTGCTGGTGAAGTAACAGTTGCTAATTCACTTGCTGGCACAACCCAAAGATATGCTACATTTATTATAATATATATTGCCATAACTAATGATAGCCCACCAACTATTGCTCTTGGTAAATCTTTTTCTGGAGATTTCATCTCTCCTGAGATAGCACCGACATTTATCCATCCATCATATGCAAACAACGTTGCTATTAATACTTGTCCAAGTGCGCTTGATACACTAACTCCATCACCTACAAATGGATTTAATATCTCACTACTTTGGCCTTTAATAAATCCAAATATTATTATTAGAGCTAATGGTATCATTTTTCCAATAGTAGCTACTGTCTGAACTTTTCCTCCCAATGATGAACCTATTATATTAAGTAATGATAAAAACAGTATTACTCCAATTGCTATTGGAAGCACAACTGACATATTGTTTGGACTCATATTTAAAAGTTCAGATGCTTGTTGAGCAAATATTACCCCTAATGCTGCTGACGTACCTGGAAAAAATAATACAGTTTGCATCCATCCAGTTAAAAATCCTAATTTTTCTCCATATATTTCTTCAATATAAATCATCATACCACCAGTTTTTGGGATAGCAGCTGATATTTCTGTAGCTGTAAGTCCAGCTGTTATTGTTATAAATCCACCTAAAAGCCATGCTATAATACCTAGTCCTGGAGCTCCATTAGTTGTGGTATATATTGCCTGTGGCTTAAAAAAAACTCCTGAACCTATAACCATACCTACAACAGTAGAAAGAGCTGCTGAAAGACCAATCGTCTTTTGTAGTTGAGTACGCATGATGTCCCTCCTTACTGTTTTATAAGTGCATAAAATATTAATTTTATAAATTTATGGTTTTAGTATTCCCAAAGTTTTTTTTTATATTAACTTACTAACTTTATATTAATTTGCTATACATTTAAAATTATAGAATACCAACCTTCATAATTTCAACCTTTAAAGACTGTCTATTTTTTTAATGTAAATTATATTTACTATCTTAAATTAATTAAATTAAAGTTTAATCTTTTAACTTAAAATGTGTATATATCTAATACTTTTCCTTTTAAAATTTCTTTTTCATTTAGTTCTGGATTATTAATAACAATTTCAAGCATCTTATTTAATAGATACCCTATATCTTTACCTGGTTTAACACCTATAGACATTAAATCGTTTCCATTAATAGCTAAGTCTTTAATATGAAAGCATTCATTTTGACTTATTATATGTTTAAATTCCTTTTCACTCTCAATAAGGTTTAATATTTTCTGTTTTGCATATTTTGGGTTTTTAGCAAGTGTGTCAGCCCAATTAACCTTTATTAAATCTTCAAATAGTTCAACGTCTCCAAGTTTATTTAATAACTTTTTAATAATTTTTCTTTTTGGTTCTATTCTATAATCATGATATTGTATTAATATTAAAACTTTATTAATAGTATAATTATCATACTTAAGTCTCTTCAAAATTTGCTTTGCTATTTTGACAGACTCCCTACTGTGACTATAAAAATGGTCAATTCCATTTTTATCTGTCGTTTTAGTAATTTTTTTACCCAAATCATGAAATAACATTGTAAGCTTTAGATATAATTCATCTTCAATTACTTCAGTAGCTATCAATGTATGTTTTCCAACATTATAAATATGATATGGATTATTTTGAATAACATCTTCTAAGTCACATATTTCAGGAATTATAAATTTTAATAATCCTGTTGAAATTAATAAATTTAACTTAGATGAATCAGATATTAGCATTTTATTGAATTCTACTTGAATTCTTTCCATAGACACACATTTTATTAAATCTGCGTTTCTGTAGATACTTTGTTTAGTATCTTCAGCTATTTTAAAATTAAGCTGTGCAGAAAATCTAATCGCTCTAAGCATTCTAAGTGCATCTTCTTCAAATCTATCTACTGGATTTCCAACGCAACGAATACACTTATTTTGTATATCCTCACAACCATTAAATGGGTCAACTAATCCAGTCTTTGAATTGTATGCAATTGCATTAACAGTAAAATCTCTTCTTGACAAATCCTTAACTATATCATTTGTAAATTCTATTGAATCTGGATGTCTACCATCACTATAACTTCCATCTATTCTATATGTTGTCACTTCAAATGGCTCATGTTCAATCATGACTGTTACAGTACCATGTTGTATACCAGTTGGAATAGTCCTTTCAAATATCTCTACCACTTTTTCAGGTCTTGCACTAGTTGTTATATCCCAGTCATTTGGAATTTTTTCTAATAAACAATCCCTCACACATCCTCCAACTACATATGCCTCATAACCATTCTTTTCTAATTCTTTAATTATATAATCCACTTTTTTAGGAATTTCTATATTAGTCATAAATATCACCTTTTTTTATTTTTTCTTTAATATACTCTTACTTATATTCTCTATGTGTTTAATTAAAATATACCACAAAAAAACTAGATTAATTTAGAAATAATTCTAAAATCACTCTAGCTTTTAAGTATATTTATCTAAATTTATAAAAATTTAATAAATTATTCATCCAACTTAAGTACAGACATAAATGCTTTTTGAGGAACTTCAACAGAGCCAATTTGTCTCATACGCTTCTTACCTTCTTTTTGTTTTTCAAGAAGTTTCTTCTTACGAGATATATCTCCACCATAACATTTAGCAAGTACATCTTTTCTTAAAGCACTTATTGTCTCTCTTGCAATAACCTTATTACCAACAGCAGCTTGTATAGGTATAGCAAATTGATGTCTTGGAATTTCTCCTTTTAATTTCTCACACATTGCCTTTCCTCTAGGGAAAGCACGAGTTTCATGTACAATAAAACTAAGTGCATCAACTTGCTCTTTATTAATTAAAACATCAAGTTTTACAAGAGTAGATGCAACATATCCCTTAATCTCATAATCAAGAGAACCATATCCTCTAGTTCTTGATTTTAAGGCATCAAAGAAATCATAAACAACTTCATTAAGAGGAAGGTCGTAATGAAGCATTACTCTTCTCTCATCTATATATTCCATGTTTAACATATTTCCACGTCTTTCCTGGCAAAGTTCCATAACAACACCTACATAATCTTTAGGAACTATTATATCACCTTTTACTATAGGTTCTTCTATCATTCTTATCTCAGCTACTTCTGGCAAATTTGCAGGATTTTGTATCATTACAACTTCTCCATCAGTTTTTGTAACTCTGTATATAACAGATGGTGCTGTAGTTATTATATCAAGATTAAATTCTCTCTCAAGTCTTTCTTGCATTATTTCCATATGTAAAAGACCTAAAAATCCACATCTAAACCCAAACCCTAGCGCAGCTGAAGTTTCAGCCTCATATTCAAGGGCAGCATCATTTACTTGTAATTTTTCAAGAGCATCTCTTACATTTTCATATTTTTCACCTTCTCCTGGATATATACCACAATATACCATTGGAGTAGCTTTTTTATATCCTGGTAAAGGTTCTTCTGTAGGATTATTTGAATCTGTTATTGTATCCCCTACACGACAGCTTCTTATGTCTTTTATACTAGCAGCAATATAACCAACATCACCAGCTGATAATTCACTAAGTTCAGTTTGCCCTGGAGCCATAACACCAACTTCAGTTACTTCAAACTTTTTCTTAGTATTCATCATTTTTATTGTCATACCTTTTTTAACAGTTCCTTCAAACACTCTAACATAGGCTACAACACCTTTATAAGCATCGTAATAAGAGTCAAATATTAACGCCTTTAATGGTGCTTCATTATCTCCTTTAGGTGCAGGTACATTTTTTACAATATCTTCTAAAACATCTTCTATATTTAAACCTGTTTTAGCTGAAATAAGAGGTGCTTCACTTGCATCAAGCCCTATTATATCTTCAATTTCATGTTTTACTTCATCTGGTCTTGCACTTGGTAAATCTATTTTATTTATTATTGGTAATATTTCTAAATCTTGGTCTATTGCAAGATACACATTAGCTAAAGTCTGTGCCTCAACACCTTGTGCTGCATCGACTACCAATAATGCTCCCTCACATGCTACTAAACTTCTTGATACCTCGTAATTGAAGTCTACATGTCCTGGTGTATCTATAAGATTTAAATAATATTCATTTCCATCCTTCGCCTTATACATTAATCTTATATTTTGAAGCTTTATAGTGATTCCTCTTTCTCTTTCAAGATCCATGTTATCAAGTAATTGACTCTTCATGTCTCTTTCACTGACAAGCCCCGTTTGTTGTATTAATCTATCAGCTAAGGTAGACTTTCCATGGTCTATATGTGCAATTATACTAAAATTTCTAGTTCTACTTTGTTTATTGTCCACCTTAAATTCCCTCCTCTTGATTATTCTTATAGTTATCATTTTATATTATATAAAAACTTTTTATATATCAAATTTTAAATTTTTGAATATAAACTAATTGGCATTAAACAAAATTATCCACATTATATGTGGATTATCAAGTCTAACACTAAATATTATATAATATCATAAACTTAAAGTAAATCCTATAAAATATAGTTAATGTGTTTTTATTTTATACAATTAAAAATACATAACTAAAATAAGGCTTATTTTAATCAATAAACCTTATTCACTTATTTCCTACTTATTAAATTTTTCAACGATTTTGTGTATATCAAAATCTGGTATATCAAACTTTGTAATATCAAATTTAATACTTGAGAAATAATTATGTTGTTTTATTCCCAACATACTTTTAGCATTACTATCAACTATAAATACACAAATGGATGTACCTATAATCATAATAACTAAAAATATAATTCTCATAATATACTTATATTTTCTTTGTTTACTTTTACCTTCTATATTTCTTTCTAATCGGCTCATTCAACATGCTCCTAATTACACTAAACAATCTAATTTTTTTGTTTAAAATATTCATCTAAAATTTCAGCAAGATACTTTGTAGTAGCCTTAGATTCTTCTATACTCGTTGCATTATTTCCAATTTCTATTAACATGTGATTTTTAACTGCAAATTGATTAAATCTAGCATAGTCTTTTTCTACTATTGGAGACACCAAGCCTGGATATTTCTTTTCAGCAAAAGCAGTTATATCATCTGCTAAAGCTCTAAGTTGTGCTTTATTTTCATTTTTTCCTCCTACAACAAAGAAGAATTTAGATACTCTCTCTCCATTTATCATAGTTGTATATTTCAAATGGTCTTTTTCTTTAGTGGCTGGATTAGTTAAATCCCTAGCATCCCTATGTAAATCTATTGCTATGTCCACTGTATTATATTTAGGGAGTATACTTTTTATTGTTTTTAAACTACTTGCATAAGAGTTATTATAAGATGGATAGTCATGGTATTTAGTAGTATGGACTACACCCCATCCCTTACTGTCTAAAGCACTAGTTAATGCATTTCCTACTTCCATTACTGAATTTTTCTTATCTCTTGAATGATAATTTCCATCAGGTGAGTTTGAATAAGTTTCACACCCATGAGTATGATATATCAAAATTCTTGGATTTTCTTTAGTCACTCTTAAGTCATCTTTATACTCTGCACTAGATGCAGTACTAGTTTCAGTTGTATCTGAGTTTTTTGACTCAATATCTGGAACATTTTCTTTACCAACATAAAGTTTTATATATTCTTTTTCGCTTTCTTTCTTATTGTCGGATTTACTTACATCCTCAGATTTTTTATTTTCATCTTTACTTTCTTTACTTGCTTCTTTATTTTTATCACTCTTTTTATTTTCTGTATTATTTCCTTCGACTTTAGCTTCTGGATAAGATGAATTTACTAAAAACTTTAAAAAGTCATCTTGATTTAAAGCCAATGATTTTCCTGGTAAAATGCATGCTAATATAAAAGTCAAGGTTACTACTTTAATGCATTTTTTAAACATATTTGCTCCTCCTTATTTTACAATCTACCTGGATGTAAAGACCTATTCAGACCTTCACTTATTATTATAGATAGATTTTCAATTGTATCATCTATATCTTTTGGTGTTACGATTAAGTTCTTATCATATGGATCTAATGAATCTTTTATTAGATGATATTTTTCTTCCTCTTTAAGTTTTTTCAACATATTATAAAAACTTTCTGTTTCTTCTGATTGAGATATTAAATTATCTATTGCCATATCCAAAACATCTATAGTAAGAGTTGCTGCGTCAACCACAGTTGGAACTCCTATTGCAATAACATCCACTCCTAAGGTTTCTTTAGTGAGAGATTTTCTTGTATTACCAACACCTCCACCAGGTGATATTCCTGCTGTTGATATTTGTATAGTAGAGTTTACTCTTTCCATTTTTCTTGATGCTAGTGCATCTATTGCTACTACTCTATCTGGCTTAACTTTCTCAACTAGTGACTTCACTACTTCACTAGTTTCTATCCCAGTAACACCCATAACCCCTGGACTTAGAGCTGATACCTCAGTAAAATCATCATCATAATCCTTGTTGTAATTTTTAAAGAGATGTCTAGTTACTAGTGTTTTAGATACACTTTTGGGACCCAATGCATCAGAAGTAATATTTCTATTTCCAAGACCAATTACTAGTGTCTTTTTATTTTTGTCTTGTCCAAATACATCTACTAATTCATCTTTTAGATAATTTATCATCTCTTCTCTTGACTCATCATCATCAAACTTCATAAGATTACTTTCTAGGGTTATATACTTTCCTATATCTTTGTTCATTATCTCTGAACCTTGTTCATCTATTACTTCAACTTTTGTTACAACACAATTTTCTAATTCTTTAGTTTCTATTTCCACCCCAGGAATACTACTTCCTTCTTGAGATTTTTCACACATTTCACTAGCTTCTAAAGCCAAATCTGTTCTTACATTAATCATATAAACCTCCAGTATAAATTAAATGCTAATTATAATTGTTAACAAAATTTAGTATTTTATAACAAAAAACTATAAATTTATTTAAAACAAGTAAAATTAAGGCTTTCAATGTAAGAAAATTGAGTTTGGTCAGTAAATAGTCAGTAAACTTCCTTAACTATCATCTATTTACAAATATAAAAAGGTAGCAACTATTTATATAGGCGCTACCTTTTAATCTATTTATCAATTTCATATTATCAAATTCCTGTCAAATTTTCATTCATTATACATTTCTTTTTATCAAAATAACTTTATAATTTCTATATCATTTCATTCTGTTGAAAAAATGGTTCAGTAATCTCCAACCACTCATTTGGCAAATAAATAGCTAGATAACCATGATTATATCCCTTAGCTTCATAAATTTTACAAGAAGGTACATAAGACTGAAACATCTTTGCAGAGTTTTTTACACATTTCATTTCCTTTTCACCATACCAATACATCACTTGTGCTGTAGTTTCTCTTAAACTCTCCTTAAGTGTGTACTTCATCATATAAGTACGATACATAGCATAGAGTGTTTCTTTTCTGACATGTGGCATATCTTTCATATAATAGTTCTTAATTTCATCTGGATATTGCATGTTTTTTGGAAATAATTTTGACATCATAGCAATTTGAAATCTACAAGCTTTTTCACTAAATAAAAGCCCTCTAAAAAATCGAATCGACATCATACAAGCTCGTGCCATATTGGGTCTAGGATAGCAAATACTGCCATCAATAATTGCCTTTTCAGTAATATCGGGTTTTCGAGATAAAATCTCTATAACAATCTGTCCACCAAGAGATACTCCACACAGAGAAAAAAGATGACCACCACACTCTTCATCTATATATTTCATCAATTTATCTGCTGTATCCTCTGTAGAAATATATGCAGTCTTGTATTCTTCTCCATGACCATCCAGTGTAGGAAGTATTACATGATAGTATTCAGACAATACTCGTGCTTGTCGTAAATAATTCCACCATGCATTCCCACCTCCATGAATCAGCATGATATGTGGATTGTTTTTATTCCCAAATTCATGAAAGTTCATATATAATACCTCCTTATAAAAACAAAATGTTTGTTATTTCTTCTTCTCATCATTTTTTGCAGGTGGAGAAGATATAATTGAGAGTTTTCGGAGTTTTAAATCTGATTTGGGTTCTTGGTCTATGTATGGCTTCAATAAATCAACTATACTTTGAAGAAGATTTTCATATTCTCTATCAGTTATATATAACAATGCTGAAGTGAAAAATACATTGTCTTTCTTATTGTCTTGATTTTTCAAACTAAAATATTCATTCATTTCTTGCATCAAACCCATATGAAATGCTGTAGAGAGTGAAACAGATGCATCTACTTCCATATCCAAAGCATATTCCTTTAATGAATAAATTTTTTCAATTGTACCACGTACACGATTTTCTTTAACTACTTCAATCATATTGTTATCTTCCAAAATTTTAACATGGTGGTAAACTGTTGCACGAGGAATATCACTTAGATACTTCACAATATCAGATGTACGAACACTACCATGAATTCTGATATACTGTAAAATTCGGAGTCTAGCTGGATTTAAAATTAGTTTTGTTGTATCCACTTTATCAATCCTTTCTTTAATCCATAAAATTATTATAGTCTAATTTTTTAGACTATACAAGAGTATGATATAAAACTATTAAACAGTCAACAGTAATAAAAATAGCGATAGTATAGTTCTGCTTATCTGCGACAATAAAAAAATTACCTTTAATTAATAGAAATACTTTCATATTAACCATATAAATTCATATTTTTATAAAATTTATTACTAAGTCCATAAAAATGAGTAATTTCTTGTATTATCTTATAATTATTGGAAATACTATCAAAATGTATGTTAATAATTTGTATTATTTCAAGATATATGTTACAAAAATAAAATATTAAATTGTATCTATTAAAATATTTAAAGAACAAAATATATCAACATAAAAACAAAATATTTCAAATTATTTATACATAATTTATAGTCTAAAAAATCAAAACAAAAAACATTATTAAAATATATAAATAATAATCCTTGATTTTTAGATTTATTTCTGTTAAAATCTAATATGTTGACGATGAATATGAGAAAAAAATACAGGGAGGTGAACACGGTGGCAAATATAAAATCAGCTAAGAAAAGAATAAGTGTTATCGAAAAGAAAACTGCTTTAAATAGAGTTAGAAAATCTCAAATAAAAACTGCAATAAGAAGATTCGAAGATGCTGTTGCAGCTGGAAACAGAGAGGATGCTGTTGTTAAGTTCCAATACGCTCAAAAAAGAATATACCAAGTAGCTTCTAAAGGAACTATACATAAGAATGCTGCAGCTAGAAAAGTAGCTAAATTAGCTCAAAAGTTAAACGGTATGAACGCTTAATTACCAGTTTATATTTCTTATATATAATAACCCCTATGTAGGGGTTTTTTATTTTGGAAATTTATACAATAAAAAATAAATAGTTAGACATATTATAGTAGATTATATACTCTTAGACTCAATCTAGCCTACTTGTACTTTGAACTATAACATATCTTGCTATTTATTTTTTATTAATGTATAATTTTTTTTACACTGCTTGTCTTTTACAGTATCTACTAACCAACATTTCTACTGCTAAGGTATCCCTTATAAGACCTGTTTTTATTTTATAATCACTTTCTAATATATAGTTTAAAATTTCTATGATTATATCATCAGAAAAGTTCTTAGCCTGCTTTAATGCTTTTCCTATTACAAATTGATGAATTTTTAATTTATCTGCTATAAGTTTTGCTGAGTATCCCTCTAATTGTAATTGTCTTACTTGCATAACTATTTTAAACTGTCTAGCTATCATAGAAAATATACCTAAAACAGATTCGCCCTCCTGTATCATATCATTCAATATTTTCATTGCATTAGAAGCACTTTGCTCTCCAATATAATCAATTAACTTAAATATATCATTTTCAACCTTTTTAGGAGATAATTTATCTATTATATCATTAGTTACACTATTTCCCTTTCCAACAAATGAACTAATTTTATTTATCTCGTTTTCTAAGTCTGATAAAGTCTTTTCACTACTTTTATCTCTATATCCTTCTTGTTCAATAAAATACATTATCTGAGAGTTTTCTATTATAACTTCATTTAGAGCAAAAGATTTTTTTATCCACTTAAATAAGTCCATATCAGAAAGCTTGTCACAGTTAAAAACAATTCCATTATTACTTATCTTTTTAACTAAAGATTTTCTTTTGTCAATATCTCCGTATACAACAAAAACTATGGTAGTAGTGTCTGGAGTATTATCTAAATGCTCTATCAAGTATTTTTCGTCACTATCTGTAAAATTCTTTTTCTTTCCTTTTAGTAACTCAAAGTCTTTTACTATTACTATTTTTCTATCATCCATAAAAGGAAGTGTCTCTATAGAGCTTATAAGCTGATTTAAGACTATTTCCTTTCCATCTATTATATCTAAGTTAAAATCGAGCATTCCTTCGTTTAAATTCTCTTTAAAGACTTTTATTGCATTTTCTATTAAATAATACTCTCTGCCATAAAAAAGATACATTTTCTCAAGTTTTTTATCTTTTATATTCCTTATAATATCCTTGTAATCCATTTTCTTGCTCCTTTATCTCTTTTCCTTCTATGTAAAATATGTAAAAAAATACTCCTATGTAATAAATCACTACAATATAAAGTTTAGGGTTATCTATATCAATATATGTAAAATTTAAATTGCTGAGTTTCTCTAGTAAAAAAAATATGATTTCTATCAATGTACTGTTAAATAAAGCTATTATTTTAGCTATTACTACACTTATTTTAAATATTATTAAACTTGCAATACTCAAATACATTATTATACCTATAAATGGTACTATGATTAAATTTCCTATGATTGAAACCAATGGTATACCTTTAAATGTATAATATATTATAGGCAAGGTTAATATATTTGACGATATTGTCAATGATACCATACTTAATTTTATAATACTATTTATTTTATTGTAAAATATTAGTATAGAGAATGTAGCTAAAAAAGATAATTGAAAACTTACATTATATATAACATAGGGGTTATTTATAATTAAAACTATCCCTATTAGAGACAGTGTTGATATTCCATCCTTTTTTCTATTAATAAAGACTGATAAATAGAAAACCATAACAAATGTTATAGACCTAATTATAGATGGAGACGCACCTACCATTATACAATATAAAGATATAAAAATCGACAATATTAATAATTTATACAATTTATTTATACCTCTTAATAAAAAAGCAATTACAACACATAGTATGCCTGTATGAAGACCAGATATAGATATTACATGGCTAGTTCCTGTTCTGGTGAACATTTCTTTTTGCTCATCTGTCAGATTTTCAACTTCTGCTAACAATATAGAATTTATAAAATCCGAATTTTTCTTATATAAATATCTATACGTTTTATTTATGTAAAACTTTACTTTACCTATTAAGTCATATATTTTATTCTTACCAATAATTTTATAGCTATTTATATATATTATACCTTTATATCCAGTGCTTTTTATATACCTTCCATAATCAAAATCTTCATATTTCATTTTAGCTAAACTTTTAAATTTGCCTGTAATATTAACTTTCTGACCAATTTTCAAATTTTTAGTTCTTGTGTAATCATTTATTAAGAAAGCTCCTACTTTATACTGATTATATCTAGGCTTTTCAAGTCTTCCTTTAACTGTTCCTTGTATAGTTATTATCTTATCATTAAATTTTTCATCCTCTTTCTTCTTATTTGTGATAATAAAAGATACAGCTATCACAAATATTAATATAATTAGTAAAGGTCTTCTTATTTGAATCATAATCACTCCTCTATAAAACATATTATTTAGATTATTTTCAAATAAATATTTTTTAAACAAAAGAAATTATTCTATAAACAAAAGAATACGTCAAAAGATTTATTAAAATCTTTTGACGTATTTTCATTTCTATATATATTCATTTATATAATTATCTTTTTTAGAAAAAATGCAATTAAGTATTTCTATTGTTTTTTTTGAAATACCCTTTATATTATTTAATAAAAGTGCTTCTTCAATGTCTATATAAGAAAATGCCAATTGTGTTAAAGCATTTATATCTAATTTAATATCAAAACACTCTTGAAGCTCATCTGTATATTCTTTATTTAATTTTTCTAACATTACTTTTTTATTTTGTATAGATATTTTGAATAGTCCATTATTCTCTTCTATATATTTATCTTCTATATATAATTTTATAGAGCCATTAATATCCTTATCAATATCTATATCTTCAATAAATTGCTTTACATTTATAACTCTTCCCATCATAAAAGGTTTTATTTTTATCTCACAGTCTTTAGGATTGTCTAATATAAACCTTATCTTATCTATCATAGGAGTAGCTATAGTAACTATCTTACATTGAGTATTGTGATTATATATAAATTTAAGCATTGATTTAAGGGCATCTATATTTTTATAAAATAGCTCTCTGACAAACATTTTATCTCCTTGAAGAAAATAAATTACATATCCATCTTTTTCACTATCTTCATGGATATATAAATGTCCATCTTCACTTTGGATTTCTTTAAATAAGTTTTCATAATAATGTTCATCTTTTAACACATTACCATTAACCTCATTTAAAAATACTTTATCTATTTTAATTAAATCATCAATTTGTGATAAATTAGCTTTTATCATTTTTCCATTTGCCTTGAAAGTTTTTAAATCATCTGTTTTGATAGTATATTCAATTTGGTCATAACAGTGCTCATATCCAAACCTTCTATAAAGTCTATAATCAATTGGCATTAATATAGATACTAGTTGTCCTTTCTTATACAACTCATTTAAAGTAAATTTAATAACTTTACTCATATAGCCAGTTCCTCTCCCCTCAGGAAGTGTGGAAACCCCTACTACATACGATGTATTGTATACCTTACTATTTAAACTTAATTTATACTGGTTTAGCTGAAGAGAGGAAACAATTTTTCCTTCATCTAAAGCTATTACAGTATTTTCATATTTATATTTATCATTAAAATAGTATTTCATAAAACTTTCACTATCATTAAAGCAATAACTCCATATTTCTTTTATACTTTCTATTTCTTCTTCTTTAGCATACCTAATCTCCATATAGTTTATTAAGCCTCCCTAACACTGTACTTTTCAACAAATCTACAAGGGTGGTAAGAAAGTTTAGCTTTTCTCAGACCTTCAATACCTAAGTCTTCTTCTCTATTTACAAACTCAACATCTTTAAATTCACTTACTAAAAATTGTTGGTTTATAAATGGATATAAACCTCTTATATCTGGATTTGCTTTTTCTATATGAATTAATGCCATGTTTTTATTTAAAAGCTCTCCGATACTAAATGCTTCTAATTTTCCATCCACATATACACCAAATACTTTTACTTTATCTTTTAAAATATCATAATTGTTAAATATCTTTTTGATACCAACTAATTCATCATCCATACTTTCATCAAATTCGTTATTTTCTTCTTTGTTACTTTCCCATTCTTTCATTAATACTAAACATTCATTGAAGTTTTCTTTATCTAATAATCTTGCTTCATATCTACCTGCATATTCTTTTAAGAAATAATTTATATGATTTCTCTTCTTTTGATTCTTTTTACCTGCTAGCGTTCTTAAACTTTCTGCATCATAGATATAATCAAATAAATCTCTTTCTTCTATATACTCAAATCTATTTGGGTATTTTTCTTTTAAAAATTCTACCACTTCAGTAGTAATACCTCTTAAGTATATTTTTTTGTTGTTATGTGAAAAATACTCAAGTACAAAATCTACAACTTCTGGAAGTTTGTCTTTTTTAGCAAGTGGTAATATTGAGAAACTATCTCCTTCATATTCACCAACTAAAACAGCAAAATCTTCACCTATATAGTATCCTGTCTTATAAACATGTTGCCACATATATAAAGTACTAAAACAGTACTCACAAGCTTCATAATCTACTAAATCAAAATAAGGGTCTAGCTCCTTTTTTGAATTTAGTTCAATATCTTTGAAAAACATAAAATCCTCCTACCTTTTTATTGCTTAATTTTTTAAAATTTTATTTTGTATCTATAAAAACTCCAATTTAGTTATGGTATTAATTTCACTTATATTGTCTAAAATATAAAATAGGATAGTTCCCATATATCTTATATTACCCATCATAAAATTATATAAACATGTAATGACTGGAGTGATTTTTTATTGAGAAATAAAATTTTTTTATTAATACTTATTATAATATCACTTTTAAGTGCTTGTGACAAAAAATCTCTACTATCTATACATATGATAGATGTTGGACAAGGTGATAGTCTTTTAGTTCAAACACCTACAAAGAAAAATATATTAATTGATGGAGGTGATGAAGATAGTGGAAATATAGTTACTAGTTACTTGAAACAAAAAAGAATAAAAACCATTGATATAATAATAGCTACGCATCCAGATTCAGACCATATAGGAAGTCTTGATAATGTCATAAAAAAATTTAATGTAAACTCCATCTATATGCCTGAACAATCAACAGAAAGTGAAGCTTATCAAAATCTAATAAGTTCTTGTAATGATAAAAACCTATCTATACAGTATCTATACAGAGATGATGTTTTAAATATCGATAACAATATAAATATATATGTATTAAGTCCTTCATATATACAGGAAGAACCTAATTTAAACTCAATAGTTTTTAAATTAAATTTTAATGACACCTCATTTTTATTTATGGGCGATGCTGAAGAAGCAATTGAAAAAGAAATTTTACATTATTTTAAATTAGATAACATCAATTTTATAAAAATCGGTCATCATGGAAGCAATTCATCAACTACTTTAGAATTTATTGAAAAAATTCATCCAGATATAGCCGCAATATCGTGTGGATATAAAAATCAATATGGACATCCTCATAAGGAAGTTATCAATAATTTAAAACAAAACAATATATCAATTTATAGGACAGATAAAATAGGTGATATTGTTTTTTATAGTGATGGTAAAATGATATTTACAAAACACAAATATAAAATAGACACTTAACATAAGAAATAAAACTGTAACTACATAACAGAACTAGGCTAAAAGTATCAACATAAAATGGTTTTATATTGATGCTTTTAGCCTTTAAAATATGTCCATAAAATTTATAGATAAAATATTTAGCATTATTACCCTAATAATTCATTAACTATTACAGATGCAATTACTAGACCTCCAACAGATGGCACAAATGATACACTACCTGGTGTTACCTTTTTACCATTCATGACTTTCTTTTTAAGTTCTATTGGTTGTTCAGTTGAATATACCACCTTTAATTTTTTAATTCCTCTATCTCTAAGCTCTTTTCTCATGACTTTAGCTAAAGGACAAGTACTTGTTTTGTGTATATCAGTAACAACTATTTTAGTTGGGTCCAATTTATTTCCCATACCCATAGAACTTATTATTTTTAAACCTCTTTTTTCACATGTTTCAATTAAATGTATCTTCGAGCTTACCATATCTATTGCATCCACAACATAATCATATCTTTCTGTTAGTATTTCACTACTAGTATCTTTATTATAAAGATTTCTTATTTTTTTTATATTAATATTAGGATTTATATCTAAAATTCTTTCTTCCATAACATCGACTTTATATTTTCCCACAGTTGAATGTAATGCTGGTATTTGTCTATTTATATTTGTTATATCTACATCATCAAAATCAACAATAGTGAGATTACCCACTCCAGCTCTTGCTAAAGCTTCAACAGTAAAACTACCTACTCCTCCAACTCCAAATACTATTACATTTGAATTTTTAAGTTTTTCTATACCATCATCTCCAACTAGAAAACTAGTTCTCGTTGTAAAGTTATTTTCCATTTTTCCACTCTCCTAGACTTTTATATACCTAATATTAGTATTAGAAAATTTACATTATATAATACTAGATATTATATATTACTAAAACTAAATTATCTCAAAATAATTTTTAAATTTAAAAAGGTATCTTTTAATATTAAAAGATACCTTTTATACTGGCGGGAATGCGTGGGAATCGAACCCACCTAAGAGGCTCTTAACCCCTCATACTAGTTTTGAAGACTAGAGGGCACACCGGCACCCATCCACTCCCATAACGAAACGTTTCTCAACGAAATCTATAATATCATATATTTTGACTCTTTGCAACAATTTTTATAGATTAATTTGATAGCAAATCATATTTTAAATAGTTTTTATCTATAGCAATTAATATTTATATATCTTCTTATTATATTTATAAACTTAAAAACTGGAAACCATATTTTAATTATCTATAAAGAATTTTTCCTCTATTTAATCAAAATACAATTTCCAGTATAAATATAAATTATTTAATTATTTTAATATACGTATATCTATAGTTTTTCTTCCCCAATTGTAAACTGTCTTTGAATCATTCATAAATATATCAATTTTATTTCCTTTTATCGCACCACCACAGTCTTCAGCAGTAAATACCATATCAAATTGAGGTATATATACTTTCGTTCCATATGGTATAACCTTAGGGTCTACAGCTATTGTTCCCCACTTAGGCTTTGTTCCTGTTGCAGTTATACTATGACCAGAATATGCAGTTGCTACAACTCTCATACTTCTACCATTGTTACTACTGCTACTACTTGAAGAAGATGAAGCCATCCTTCTTGAACTTTCTCCCCTTGATGAAGCTACTTGCATTTCTACTTTTGTTCCTTTATTTACAACTTTATTAACTGGCTCAGATGTAACAACTTTTTTCACAAATTCCTTTTCTACTTTCTTGCCATTGTGATAAGTTTCTTTATATACTAATTCACTTTTACCAGATTTTCCTTCTTCTTTAACTTTAGAATCTCCTTTTGACAAAGAGTTATCTTCAACAACTGTAACTTCAAACGGAATGTCTTTAGTCTCTACAACTGTTTTTTCCTTAACATCAATTACTTCTATTTTATCTCCATTAGATAACTTTGAATTTACATCCAAACTAACTATATCATTTCCATCATAGCTAATGTTTTGGGCTTCCAAAAGGTCTCCTACATTAGAACTAAATGTAGATACAGTTCTTTCTTCTCCTTTTACTACTAATGTTACTTGTTTATTAAGTGCAGAGTATCCAGATAAAATTCCAACTGATAAAACAACCGCCATTGCCGAGACTTTAACATTACTCAATTTCTTTAAATTCATATAAAATTTCCTCCCTCAAATTTTTTACACTATATATTTTGCTTCGTAATATTCTGCTTCGTAAATTTCTTTTTTGTTTTTTGTGTAACTAAATTGTAACTATTTTTTCAAGAGTTGTCAACTTGACAAAAAAATAGAAATATGCATACATAGTATTTTCAACTATTGAAGCATATTTCTATTAGTTACAACAATGTCATTGTTTATTGTTGTTTTGTTATCATTTTGTTACCTTTTATCTTTATATATTTTCTATCTGCCAATTGATAGGTTCTTTTCCTAGCTTTTCGAGAATTTCATTTATCTTAGAGAAGTGCTTACATCCAAAAAAACCTTTACTTGCTGATAATGGACTTGGATGAGGTGCTTCCAAAATATAATGCTTACTTGTATCAATCAATTCTACTTTTTTACGCGCATTACTTCCCCACAGTACAAAAATTACTGGGTCTTCACGGTCACTTAAAATAGAAATCACTCTATCTGTGAAAATTTCCCACCCTTTATTTTTATGAGAATTGGCTTCATGTGCTCTAACAGTAAGTGCTGTATTTAAAAGTAACACACCTTGGTCTGCCCAAGGCATTAAGTATCCATTATTAGGTATAAAGCATCCTAAATCTTCTTTCAACTCTTTGTACATATTTAATAGAGATGGTGGAGTTTTTACTTGTGGTTGAACTGAAAAAGCTAAACCATGAGCTTGATTATCTCCATGATAGGGGTCTTGTCCTAGTATTAAAACTTTTGTATCTTTATATGAAGTGTGTTTTAAAGCTTCATATATGTTATGCATATTAGGAAAAATTTGACGTGTCTTATATTCATCTATAAGGAATTTTCTTAAATTTAAATAATATTCTTTTTCAAATTCTTCCTTTAATAATTCATTCCAATCGTTTCCTAAATTAACCATAGTTATCACCAATTCCTTTCAGCTATTTTTATTTATTGTTTTATTTAGAAATTATGTCCTCTTGATTGTCATTTTTTTCATTAGTATTTATTTTTATGCTCACTCTGTTAGGTATACAAACTATACTTTGACTTGGTTTGTTTATAAAACCTGTATGTACACACACCTTATCAGGACATGAAGCATCTATTATCTCCACACCTTTGTCATGAATTTTAACTATATTGTACCCTCCTCTATTTTCTATTTTAAATTCTTCTTTGGCATTTATTGAAACAGTCTTATACAATTTATTATCTACATAAATTTCAATACTTCCAGCATTTTTAGAATTTATAACATTTATTATTCCATAACATGCTGTGATAACAATCAAAACACCTAAAATAAGAAGAATGTCTTTTTTCTTCATTTTTTGTCCTCCTATGAAATTATGCTATAATAAGATAATAACACAATTTCATAGGAGGAATATACCATGAATAAGAAAAAAATCACATTTATTTTTGTGATATTGATTTTAGCATTAATTTTATTTTCATTTTTTAGGAGTTCAAGTCAAAATACTAAATATAGTAAGACAAGCTATTACCTTGGTACAGTAAATGAAGTTACTATATTTAATATAAAAGAATCAAAAAGTGATAAAATTTTAAATGAATGTGATTCAATTTTAAGATATATTGATAACAAGATGAGTACCCATATACCAGGAAGCGATGTTTCTAAAATAAATGATAATGCTGGTAAAGATTTTGTCAAAGTTTCTGATGATACATTTTTTGTTGTACAAGAGGCTATAGAATACTCTAAGTTGTCAAATGGATACTTTGATATAACAGTTGGTCCACTATCCAATCTATGGGCAATTGGAACAGACAAGGCTAAAGTCCCAAATGACTCTGAGATAAACGAACTTCTGCCGCTCATTGATTACAAAAATATTATATTAGATGAAAAAAATAAATCTATAAAGTTAGCTAAAGAAGATATGAAAATTGATTTAGGGGCAATAGCTAAAGGATATGCTGCTGATAAAATCGTAGGCTATTTGAAATCAGAAGGTATAAAAAAAGCTTTAGTAAACTTGGGAGGTAATATATTTACTTTAGAAGATAGCAAAAATAACAAACCTTTTAAAATTGGTATTCAAGACCCAACTAGCAAAAATGGAGAATCTATAGGGAATATAGAAACTACAAATAAATCTGTTGTTACATCTGGAATTTATGAGAGATTTATAGAAAAAGATGGTAAAATATATCACCATATGTTAAATCCATTTACAGGATACCCTTTTGAAAACAACTTAAGCAGTGTTACAATAATCTCTGATAAATCTATTAATTGTGATGCTTTATCCACTTCTACATTTGGACTTGGACTTGAAAAAGGTATGGATTTAATTAATAGTATTGATAATGTAGATGCTATATTTATAACCAAAGATAAAAAAGTATATTTAACTAATGGCATACAAAATAATTTTAAACTTACAGACAAAGCTTTTTCTATTAAAAAGTTCAATAAATAATGAGTTTAAATAATAACTATATCTATTATGCATACAAATTTATACATACAAATTTAAATAACTCTAATATAACTAATGTAAATTTAAGTTTTATATAAAATATGGTATATACTAAGTAGTCTAAAACAAATTGTACTTATGTATATACCATATTTATAGCTTGATTTGTATAAAACACTACCCATTACGCTTTAACTTTCGATAATAAATAACTCCTACAACATATAAAACAATCCACAAAACAAATAAATATATGATTATTACCAATGAGTTGTATATATCTAATGCATTTAGTACAGAGAAAACAAAAGCAGATATAGGAATTATTATCATACATACAATGTAAGCATATCTTCCTGCTTTATCTCTATACATAACATTTCTTTCATCATGAAGATTAATGTTTTCTATTTCGAGCTTTTCTTTGTATTCTTCTTTATGCTTATTCCAGTAAAAGTAACGATAAATGGCAGAAATTCCACCAAATCCAAAGCCTCCTGCTAGTCCAGCAAACAAAGAACCTAACTTATCACCATTCATTAAACAAAGAAACAAGAAAATAACACCTAAAACTACAAATACAATTCCTATTCTTAAATTTTTCTTTTCCATGAACTATTTCTCCTTCCATAAAAATATTTCTTCAATCGACATTTCAAAAAAATCAGATATTTGAAATGCAAGTTCTAAAGATGGATTATATTTTCCATTTTCAATAGAACTAATCGTCTGCCTTGAAACCTTAAGAATTTTTGCAAAATCTTCTTGATTAAGACCTTTTTTCTTTCTTAAATCCTCTACACGATTTTTCAAAAAGATTGCCTCCTTTTTGTAAAGTTTCCTTTACATTTATAATATACCACTTGCTTTTATTTTTGTAAAGGAAACTTTACAAAATATATATAAAAATAGACATTTCATTAGAAATGCCTATCATTAAACATATTTAATTTTATAATTGAATTACATCTTGATGTCTATAAACCTTATTTTTTAATCTTTTTTAGTACATCTTTGAAACAACCTACATTTTTTTATTTTTAATAAATAACTCAACTAACTTTTTATAACGACTTTACAAACAAATCCATTCTATTTAATGCCTCAATTACATTTTCTTTTTGAGTTCCTAAATTTATCCTAACATACTTTTCTCCATCTTTTACAAAGTGACTTCCATCTTCTATTAGCACTCCTGTATTGACAGCTAACCTATCTGTAAATTCACTTGCACTTAGTCCTAGATTGCTTATGTCCATCCAAGCCAAATAAGACGATTCCATCTTCATTAGTTTAATCTTCTCATATTTATTTACCCAATTCTCTAAAAGTTCATAATTTGATTTTATATACTCATTTACGTTCCTTAACCACTCTCTACATTCATCATAAGCTGTTATTAATCCTATTATTCCAAATACATTTGGAGAAGTTATAGAATTTTGTTTTAGTTTCTTTCTAAAAGTATCTCTTATGTCCTTATTTATAACTATTGAATAAGAGGTCTTTAATCCTCCAAGATTAAACCCTTTATTTGGTGATGTCAATAGGATAATATTTTCTAAAAGTTCTCTTTCAAGCTTAAGAATAGAATTAAATTCGCCATAATGAATATGCTCTGCATGTACTTCATCTGCAACTAAAATAACATTGTTTTCTTTACATATAGTTGCTACTTTCGTCATTTCTTCAATTGACCAAATTCTTCCTGATGGATTATGTGGTGTACAAAACATCATTAACTTAGGTTTATTTTCTTTAATTTGAGATTCTAATCTATCAAAATTTATATAATATCTATCATTTATCACATCTAATGTATTACAAACTACATTTACACCCTGCTTTTTAGCTGATGATTCAAATGGGTCATAAACTGGTGTATTTAATATTATACTATCTCCTTTTTTACAAAAAGCTTGTACTACATAGTGAAGTGTTGACACAGTTCCATAAGTCAATGTAATCCATTCTCTTTCTACATTTACTTTATGCATATCATTTTGCCACCCAATAACTGAATCATAAAATTCATCATAACAGTATGTATATCCAAATACACCTCTTTTTACAGCTTCAATAAATTTACTTTCTATTTCTGTTGGTATTTTAAAATCCATATCAGCAATCCACATTGGTACAAAATCTTCTTTAATATCTCCAAATTTATCTCTTATAATATTTAAATCCCACTTTCTACACTTTTCACTTACTCTATCTGGTCTATCATCAAAATTATACATTTAAATTTACCTCGTCTTTTCTTATTATTATAAAAATACTTAGCTACAATTTATTTTTAATTTACAACTATTAAATCTTTGGTAGATATAGTCAATCTCATACACCCATCTTGAGTTATAAGTACATCATCTTCAATTCTTACTCCTCCAAGTTCTGGCACATATATACCAGGCTCTATAGTTACAACCATGCCTTCTTTTAATACTTCATTTGATTCTGAAGTTAATGCTGGATACTCATGAACCATAATACCTACACCATGACCCAGATTGTGTCCAAAATTATCACCATATCCATATGAACTAATTATATCTCTTGCAACCTTATCTATTTCACCAGCAGTCATACCTGGCTTTAAAACCTTTATACACTCTTCATTAGCTTTCTTTACTATATTATATATTTTTTCTAGTTCTTTATTTGTAGTTCCCATACAAATAGTTCTAGTAATGTCTGAACAATAATTATTATACTTTGCTCCAAAATCGAATGTAACAAAATCTCCATATTCTATAATTTTTTCACTAGCTTTTCCATGAGGTAAGGCTCCTCTCAAACCAGATGCAACTATAGTGTCGAATGATTCTTTTTGTCCGCCTAATTCTTTTATGAATCTTACAATTTCATTTTCTACTTGTCTTTCAGTCATACCAACTTTTATAAAGTCAATTATATGATAAAACGTAGCATCTACTATTTCACAAGCTTTTTTTATATATTTTATTTCATCTTCATCTTTCTCTTTTCTTAAAGTAGATAAATCAATTGATTTTAAAGTTACATTTAATTTGTTATTCATACTTTTATATGAGTCAAAAGATACTTCACTTCCTTCAAAGCCAATTTCTTTTATATTTTGATTTCTGCAAATATCATTAATTATATCAAAATACGTTCTATTTTTATCCATTAATATAACATCAAATAAATCTGATTTTCTTTTAACTTCTTCAAAGTATCTAAAATCTACTATTATATATTGTTTATCTTTCGTTATAAAAACATAGCCTGATGAACTAAATAGATTTCCAATATAAAACTTATTGGTAGAACTATTAATAAGAATTCCATCTACATTATACTCTTTAAGATACTTTCTTATTTTTTCTATTTTATTCATAATTTTATCTTCACCACCCTTAATTAGTCATATAGGTAAGGCTGGTAATATTGTTTCAATCAATATTACCAGCCAAGGTTATTATAGATAGTAAAATTTATAAATTAATCAATATAATCTACAACAAGTTTACCATCCTTTATTAATTTATTTCTGTAAAATACATTTCCTACAGCTATGAATATAGCACCAACTGCTATACCTATTACATATCCAAATAAGTTATCTACTAGAGGCCATGCCCATATAGCTGACTCTGGGAACCACTGAATTGCCCCTAAAACTATACCTGTAATAGCTCCTATTATACTTCCTACGATATTTAAAGGTATAACAAAACCTGGTCTCTCAAGTGCAAATGGTATTGCTCCCTCTGATATACCCATAAATGATAGGAATATAGAAGTTTTTCCTGCTTGATAGAATTGTCTATCATATACTCTTCTTCCCACTAATCTTTTATCTAATAAAGTTGTAAGTCCTAATCCAATTGGAGGAACAACTATAGCTATTGTTCTTGCTGTTATTGGTAGTACATTTTCTGTAGTCAAACCAAGTGCAACGAATCCTGCTGCTTTATTTATTGGCCCACCTAAGTCAAATGCTGTAGCTGCTGCTAAAGCTGTTGCATATACATATTCTCCCGCTGCTCCTGCTGCTGTTAAGAAGTTTTTCATACTTTCATTAATTAATCCACCAAATGGAGTTATTATAAATATCATCAATACCATACAAGTTAATGATGCTATTAGTGGTATTAAAAATGTTGTTTTAAAAGCTAACCAGTTATGAGAAACTTTTATAGATTTATTTAACCATTTTACAAAATATCCTATTATAAATGCGATTAATATTGCACCTAAGAATCCTGATGCAACTGGTACAACTTCTGTCCATTGTCCATCTACGAATTGTGGTACACCTACAGGTTTATTAGCTATATATCCACCTATAAATCCTGCTATTAGGGCTGTTTTTCCACCTATAGAATTTGCACAGAATGCTGCAAATAGTGGTATTGCAAATCCAAACAGAGTAAATCCGAAGTTTGACATTAATTGTGCCATGTTTAAAAGGCTAAGTTTAAATCCTGTAAATTCACCTGAGTTCATAGCATCAACTATACCTACAGATGGGTCAAGCCCTAATATTGCATATGGTATTAATTGAGATAAAGCTCCTATAAGTCCACCCATTACTAAGACTGGTATCATATATGATATACCTGTCATTATATGTTTACTAATTTCTTTCCATTTTCCATTTCCCTTTGATTGAGTTGGATTAGATGGAGTAGTTTTTCCTGCGTTATTGCCTCCTGTTGTAGAAGCACCTGAACTGTTTATAACTTTTTTCTTGATTGCCATTCTATTTCCTCCACAGTAAATTTATTATATTCCTAAATCCTCTTCTATTTCCTTTATAACACCTTCTGCATTCTTTATAGCCTCTTGTAATTCAACCTCATAAACTTCACAACCATCAAATCTTTCCATACCTTCTGGTGTTATTGCTACTGCATGTATTATCATAGTTGCTCCTAATATGTCTTCTCTTGTTAATTCATTTTGCACACCATCTGCACCTTGAGTTTCAACTTTTGCTTCATAACCTAATGCCTTTGCAGCTTGCTCTATTGCTTCTGCTGCCATAAAAGTGTGAGCTAGTCCCATTGGACAAGCACATAATGCTACTAATTTTTTATTCATTTTAAATTCCTCCTATTTACTTTAATTAATTATTTTTATTTTAACTTTAGTATTTATCTATAAACCTAAAGCTTCATTTATTAAATTAGCGATTTCTTCCACATTATCACTCTTTAAAAGAGAATCTTTAAAATCTTTATTTATTAATTTTCTTGAAAGAGACGATAATAATTTAAGGTGTATGTTTTCTTTACTTTTTCCTGGCATAAGCAAACTTATTGCCAACTTGACATTGTCCTCACCTTCATTCCAAACAACATTATCATTAAACTTTAGTACCACTACTGCTGGATTTTCAATTGCATCATTTTTAGTATGAGGTATTGCTATAGATTCTCCCAAATTTGTAGTAAATTGCTCTTCTCTAGCTACTAAGCCTTCGTATACTAGATTTTCATCTTCTGTTAAATTTAATTCTTTAGCTTTCTTAGCTATAAATTTTAAAACCTCAACCTTAGACTTAGCCTCAGTATTTAAAAATACATATTCTTTGTTAAATATGTTTGTTCCCATTGTTAATTTCCTCCTTAATTACCTATCAGTGCCATTAATTTATTAAAGTCACATATTTTAATAATTCCTCTTACTCCACCTTCATCTTTTATAAAATTGTAAAGGTATTTAAATATTGAAAAATTATGTTTTTCTTTAGTATTAAAAAATACCATAAATACTAGTTGAACTTCTTGCTTATCCCAAATTATTGGATTTTCAAGTATTCCAACTCCGATTATAGATTTTTTATCTCCCTTCACTATTGTGTGAGGTATAGCTACTAGATTTCCTATTTCAGTTGATGAAATATTTTCTCTATCTATTATACTTTTTATTGAGCTTTCTTCTATAAAGTCTCTTTCTTTTAACTTGTTTGAAAGCGAAAGTATAACTTCTTCTTTTGTATTTGCTTTTATACTGAAAAAAGCTCTTTCATCAAACATATTACTTATTATTTTTCTTCTTTCTTCCTTTTCATAAAAGGCTTTGTTTACGTTTTCAATTAAGCTATCATCAAATATATTTTCTATATATAAGACTGGCTTTTCATATCCTTTTAATTCAACTGTTGATACTACCAAATCAACATCTTGACCTATTGCCATATCAAGATATCTAAATGGATAAACACCTACAACATTTAAGTCACTTATATTCTGCTTTAATTTTTCAGAAAGAAGCTGACCTGTGCCTATACCATAATGACAAACTATACAAATTTTCTTACTTGTATTTTTTTTCATTCTTTCATTTGAAGCAGCAAAGTGAATAGCTATATATCCAAGTTCATCTTCATCTAATTTTAAATTAAATTCAGTTTCTAGCTTATTTGATAAAAACACAGCTAAGTTAAAAGCTATTGGAAATTTCTCTTTTATTTGATGAAGCAGAGGATTATTAGATTTTATATTAGCTTTTGCTCTATTTAAAAACCTCTTTATATGGTCAGATATCGCTATCATAAACTCTTCATCTTTTGTATAGTCACTTCCTGAAATAAGCAGTATATCTTGAAGAGCACTACTTATAACGCTACTTATTCTTTCTTCAATTTCACTTGCATTTTTTATTCCTTGTGCACCTCTATATGCTATTACACCAGAATAATTGGAAATATAAATTACTTCATCTTCAATAAGTTTAAATCCAACTTTATCAGATATTTCTTTCATAAGCTTTTCTATAAAACTGTAATTATGAAATCTATATCCTGTATCTATTAAATTTATATTTTTGCTATGACCTCTCTTACTTCTAAACACAGAAACTATTATTTTTGAAAGTAAAAGATTAAAGTCTTTATCTGAAATTATTGTTTCTTTTTCTCTTAAATGCTTTTCTAAAATACTTTCTATGCAATTTATATCGTTTTCACTGATATCATCCAAAAATACTTTGATTTTACTCTTCTCATCCAACTTTATTGCATAATCAGTAATCAACTGTCTTATATTAATTTCTTCACCATATATATAGCTTCCATAATAAGGTTTAGATTTTATAACTAAGTCATACTTTTCAAGTTTTCTTTTAAGCTTACTAGATAATTTATTTATGGCTGCTATACTTAGATTTAATTCTTCTGCCATTACTTCTATACTCATATAATTTCTGTTAATCAGCATACATATTATATTTGACATCCTTGCTTCTTCAGAATCATCCAAGAAACCATTTATATATTTATTTGCTTCTTTTACAGCTTTTGATATGTTGGTTTTAGAGCCACTTAGCTTATATCCTATACCTCTTGAAGAATCTATTTCTAAATCATACTTACTCAAAATACCATTTAAATCTGCTATATATCTTTTAATAGTTTTAGTAGATACATCTAATTTAATAGCTAGTTCATTTGATGTCATATATCCATCTTTATTGCTTAAACTTTTTACTATTACTGCATGTTTCTTAGTTATCATTGTATCACCTTCTCTTTGATTTCAATTATATATCAAATAAAATTTTAGTTGTATATATAATATGTCTATATAAGGGACATTTTGTATTTATATATTATTGCATAATGTAACTATTGCCTCCGCATAGATACCTATCGCAGTTATAAACCTATCTAAACTGGCAAATTCATTTGCACTATGAACATTTCCAAAACTACCATCAGGAAATTCACACCCAAATATTACTGAATTCTTCATTTCAGCTGCATAGCTTCCTGCACTGGTTACTCTAACAACACTTTTTGAGTCTCCAGAATACTTTACATATATCTCATGTAAACGTCTTACAAGTTTCGAATTCTCATCTATATAATTTGCTTGCTTTAAATTTTCCCCAATAAACTTAAATTTATTAATATTATTTATTTTTATATACAAATCAAATTTTTCTATTATTTCTTCAACTGTCAATACTTCAGGATACCTAACACTTAAAATTACTTCAAGCTTTCCTTCTTTTATATTTATTATTGTTGGAACCATTGAAAGAATTCCACATTTTCCTTCAACATTTAAGCCAAACAGTTTTCCATCTATATTATCTTTATTTATTAGCCTGTACAAATCTTTTGCCCAATCTTCATCAAGATTTTCTGCTAAAATTTTAATTGTATCTAATATGGGATTTATTGCTTTTTCAGGTTTAGATGAGTGTCCACCTTTCCCATTCACAATATACTTACCATCATTAAAACTTATTGAAACATTATTAAAATCAGAATTTATATAATCATTACTTAAATTTTCAATATTTTTGATATACACTTTGTCTGGAATTGTATTAAACTCTATTCCACCACTTATATCTAGATATTTATCATCTATATCCAGCATTAGCTTTATTATCGCTCCACCCTTTTCTCCATTTAATACAGGAAATTTAGCATCTGGAGTAAATCCATATACACCATGTGGCTCTTTGCTATAATAGTGCTTTATGCACTTAAATCCACTTTCTTCATTTCCTCCAGCAATTAATCTAACTTTTCTCTTTAAATCTATATTTAGACTTTTTATCATTTTTAATGCCAAAAAATTTGCTATCATAGGGCCCTTATTATCGGAAACACCCCTAGCAACTAATTTGTCACCCATAATATCTAGCTTAAATGGCTCACTATCCCATCCTTCTCCTGGATTTACAACATCACAATGCCCAAATATGTCTATATAATCTTTACCATCTCCATATTCAATATAAACAGCATGATTATCTATATTTTTAACAGTAAAATTATTTTCTCTACCTAAATTTTCAAACCACTTTAATGCATCATATACACCTTTTCCAAAAGGCATATCTTTAGATACAGTATTTTTATCATAAAAGGAAGGTATACTTACCCATTCCTCCAACAATTTCAAGAATTCTTTTTTATATTTTTGATTTTCTTCTTTAAATCTCTCCATGATTATCACTCCAATTTAAACCTTTATATTATATATCATAGTTTATCTTGTTTCATAAATCCTTATACTTTATGTCATTTCAAGGGACAAAACTTTTTTGCTATTGATTTTATAATCTATTTATATATAATTATTTGTAGGATAAATTTAATATCATAGGAGGAACAAGATTATGGAACCATTATTTTTAAAGCCTATTTTTATGGATAGAATATGGGGTGGTACTGCACTTAAAGATAAATTTAACTATGAGATAAAATCACCTACAACAGGTGAATGTTGGGCTATAAGTTCTCATAAAAATGGAGATTGTCTGATAGAAAATGGAGAATATAAAAATAAAAAGCTATCTGAATTATGGGAGAAAAATAGAGAATTGTTTGGTAATACACCTGGAGATAAATTCCCTTTGCTTACAAAAATACTCGATGCCAATGACAATTTATCGGTTCAAGTTCATCCAAATGATGAATATGCTCAAAAAAACGAAAATGGAGAATTGGGTAAAACAGAATGCTGGTATGTAATAGACTGTTCTGATGATGCAGAAATTATAATAGGTCACAATGCAAAATCTCGTGAAGAATTTATAGAAATGATAAATAATAACGAATGGGACAAACTGCTTAGAAAAGTTAATATAAAAAAAGGTGACTTTTTCTATGTTCCAAGCGGAACTATACATGCTATATGTAAGGGAACATTAATTTTAGAAACTCAACAAAACTCAGATACTACTTATAGAGTTTATGATTATGATAGAACTGATAACTTAGGAAATAAACGTGAACTTCATGTTCAAAAATCAATAGAAGTTACAAATGTTCCTCATACAAATTTTGATACTGATTATAAAATTGTATCAACACCAAACTTTAAATGTACAACATTTGTATCAAATGAATTTTTTAGTGTCTATAAATTAGATATTTTTGGAAAATGTGATTTTACTCACAATACACCTTTTTCTTTGTACAGTATCCTAGATGGAGTTGGTAAATTGATACACAATTCTATAGAGTATGATTTAAAGAAAGGTATGCATTTTATATTACCAAATAACTTTGGAAGTTTTGGATTTGAAGGTAATCTAGAAATCATATGTTCTCACATATAGATACAAAATACAATTAACATCAAAAAAAGCTAGACTATCATAAAAACTTATTTTTATGATAGCCTAGCTTTTTATAATGTACTCTATTAAATATAGAATATTTTATTTTACTTTTACAATTTAATAACTTTCTAATAATATATATCAGAAAATTCTATTTTTATTTTTTCTTGAAGATTGTATATTCTCTTATCTTCTGTATAATACTCATTACTAAAGCTTTTCATTGGCAGTGAGATTAAAAATTCTGTACCCTTATTAACTTCACTTATTACTTCTATATCTCCACCATGAAGACTTACTAGGTTCTTAACTATAGCAAGTCCTATTCCACTTCCTTCAGTATTTCTAGATAAAGTCTTGTCAACTTGTGAAAACTCTTCAAAAATCAACTCCAATTTATCTTGAGGTATACCAACACCAGTGTCTTTAACACTTATTATTACTTTATCAATTTTATAGTAGATGTTTACATATATCCATCCTCCATTATCAGTAAATTTAATACAGTTTGATAATAGATTTAGTATAATTCTCTCAATTTCAGCCTTGTCTACATAGACATTGATTTCTTCAAGCTCTGTATCAAATAGAATTCTTATATCTTTTCTGCTTGCATACTCTTCTATATTCATAAACAAATCTTCTATTACAGATACAATATTGTATTTTGCAAGTTTAAGTGTGTAAAATCCTGACTCCATCTTTGTCAAATCTATAATATTATTTATCAATCTTTGAAGTCTATAGGAACTTTGTCTAACTAAATCAACATGAGATTTAATATTATTATTATAGTCTTTTATTTTTTCACTTCTATAGAAAGAATCTACCAATTGATTTGAACTTGATATAACATTTAATGGTGTTTTTAACTCATGAGACATATTTGCAAAAAACTCAGTTTTTATTTTATCTGTTTTAAATCTTTCAAGTAATTCTTTTTCAGCTTGTTCAGAGTATTTTTTATGTGCTAAATCTTTTATAATAAGCATTATATATCTAGTGTTATATATCGAAAAAGGCAAGGCGCTTAATTCTACTTCTACTATATCATCATAATTATTTATTAATTCATATTCTAGTAAAAGTATACTCTTATTTTCATTTAAAACTTTAGTCATATTTTCAGTAAATTTCATTTTTTCTTCAGTATTTGCATTCATTAATATCTTAATATTAGAATCTTTTACATCATCTATACTTGTAAAAGATAGCATATCCAAAAATGATTTATTTGCATAATTTACACTTAAGTCTTCTCTTAACAAGCATATACCATCAGGTAGTATATCTATAAATCTTGAATAAGAGGATTGACTTTCTTCAAGTTTTATTTGAGATATCTTTCGAGAAGTTGTATCACGTATTACAATAATAGTTTTATAAGTTCCTTCATTATTATAATGAGAAAAACTCATCTCTACATATTTTACTTCACCCTCTATTACATACCTTTTTTCTATATTTTCTTCACTTTTACATATTGAGGAAAAATCGATGTTTTCTAATGTCTCTTTAAATATTTGTCTACATGCATTATTTACATATATTTTATTACTACCTTCAAGTACTACTATACCATCTCCAACACTTTCCAAAAAGTCTTCACTTCTCTTATTTGCTTCAATAACTTTTCGTTCGTATTCCTTTTTCTTAGTTTTGTCCTTTAATACACATAAGACTCCTTCTATTTGTGTAGCTATAATTAAAGGAGCAAATATAGCTTGGTAAACCTTATTGTCACTTGTATCAATAAATTTTTCTATATTTTTTTTATTGATAAATACATAATTAATGCTTTCTATTAAATCACTAAAATTTTTAACTTTATAACTTAATTTATCTTGTTCTTTATAATCTCCAAAAATATTTCTAAAACTTTTATTTGCATATGTAATTTCTCCATCCTTACTAAACACAACTATACTATTTACAGCAACATCTAAAGTAGATTGTAGTCGTAATTCTCTTTTTATAAGTATTTCTTTAAGTTCTTCTATTTTTTCTGTTTCATATATTAATTTTTTATTTTTTTCTTTCAAACTTTCCGTTTTTATTGTTAATTCTTCATTTGTATCATGTAATTCCAATGCTGTTTTCTTAATATTCTTAGATACTATATAATTATATAAATAATATAATGCTACATTTATTGTTATTTGTGATAACATACCTTCTATATGTATATTACCAATTACTATATGTAGTAAATTTGGAGCTCTTGATAAGATTGTTATTATTATTATTCTATTAAAAAACTTTTTCTCACTATATTCCCATTTATTTGCGTTTGAACTTGAGTTTAGTTCAATTCCACTCATAATAGAGACAATTATCATAAATATAGATGTAACAACCCCTAAAGTATAGTGTAATGTCCCTCTATCTAAAGAGTTACAAATTTCAGATATTATGAATAAAGATGATATTGTTAAAACTACAGTTACTACAAATAAAATTATGCTCGAATGAATTTGTTTATTATCCTTAACAAATTTAAAACTTAAATACACACCTAATATAGGAAATAAATCTGTCATTGCTGATATTGTAATGTTAATTCCAATTACAGCTTCTGCTCTAGTACCTAAACAATTAAATAAATATATACACTCCAATACTCCAGTTGCTGCAAATACTAATCCTAAAAATGTAGAAAATGAATCTACTTTAAATTTTGTAGTATTAAATATAATCATTCCTGTAGCTATTAAGAATGTAGCATATACAGCATGCAGTAAAATTTCATATTTATTTGTATCTTTTATAATAAATAACAAAAGCACTGAGCCCATTATTATAAATAAAAGGCTCATGTCTTCTCTTTCTTTTATATCTGGTTTCACAGCAGGTATTATATTCTTCAATACTTTACACTTCCTCTTAATTAATATTTTATACTAATTAATTTATACGATACTCGACATTATAATTCCTTCTTTATACCTCAAAGCAAAAACAGACATTTTCCGCTAAAACAAAATTCTTTTGTTTTCTACTCTTTTAGTTATTTTGTTTCTATCAAAGTTTTCTAATATAATCATACAGTTTTTTCTACTAGAATCTATCAAATCTCTGTATTCTCCTAGTGTTATTTCCTTATTTTCTTTTATATAATTTATTAAAGTATTCTTTGCATCTTCATAAATATCTTTATCCATTATATACAAATCATCCAATTTTTCTACCTTGTTACCTATCATTGACTCTAATACTTCAGCATAGTTATGATTTCCTTCAGAAACTTCATCTATTGTCAATATTGAAGAAACTCCACATGATTTTAGCTTTTTTTCTATTTTTTTTGCTATTTCTCTTTGTTTGTCATTTAAGATAACTTCAAAATCAAATAATGATATTATATTATTTTCTATTTTTATAATATTTTCTGTAGATAATTTTTCTAATAAGATATCCATTTCTCTAGTCTTAAAATTACTTTCTACCTTAGACCTTACTTCTTCTTTTAACATACCTTTTCTCAATCTATACTTCTTATGGTACTCACTTAAAAGATTTATTGTACTTTCCTTCAGTTTATTGTATTGATTTATATGCATGTACATGTTTCCAATAAGCAATACTTTATTTTCTGATATAAGTATCTCAATAGCTTTTTTTACATGCTCTTCATGAGCACCACTATAACTCATTATTTCTTTTAGATTTGGATAATTTTTTAGATTTCTCTTTAAGTATTCTTCTATTATATCTTTAAGTTCACCTTTTTCTTTTATTTTTAATCCCTCTATAACTTTTTCATCAAATCTCTTATGCTTTTTAGGAGATGGGTCAATTATCACACCTCCACCTATAGTTTCCATTGGAGAATAACGTCTGACAACAAAAGTATCACCCTTCTTAGATACTATACTTTCTTCAAGTCTTAATTGAACATATCCATTCTCTCCGTTTTCAATTAAATCTTTATCTAGTGGAACTGCTCTACAAAGTATTTCTCTAGTCCCATGATACAATCTCAATCTATCCCAATGCTTTATCCCTTTTTCTAGATGATTTACCAATGATAATTTCACATCTAACATCATTGATTCTTCTAATGAATTTGGAGCAGCCAAAACATCTCCTCTTTTTATATCATCTACCTTTACATTTGATATGTTGATTGCTGTTCTTTGTCCTGCATAAGCTGTATCTTTACTTTCCCCATGAACTTGTATACTTCTTATCTTTGTTTTTAATACTTGTGGATATATAACCAAGTCATCCTCTATACTTATCTTTCCTTCTATTAATGTACCTGTTATTACAGTACCAAATCCCTTTATAGAAAATACTCTATCTATATTAAGTCTTGCTGGAGAATTTTCGTTTTTATCTTCTATTGCCTCACTCATCTTATCTATTTTTTCAATAAGAGTATTTATTCCTTTTTTAGATACAGAATCAACTTCAATTATTTCTGCACTTTCAAGAAAAGTACCTTTTATTTTTTCACAAACATCCTCTTTTACTAGTTCTCTAAATTCTTCGTCTACAGTATCAGATTTAGTCAAAACTACTATTCCATTTTTTATATTTAAAAAACTTAAGATGTCTAAATGCTCAACTGTCTGTGGCATAACACCCTCATCTGCTGCTACAACAAGTAAAACTATATCAAGTCCTGATGCTCCAGCTAGCATGTTTTTTATAAATTTTTCATGTCCTGGTACATCTACGATACCAGCCCTTCTATTGTTTGGTAAATCAAAATAAGTAAACCCTAAATTTATTGATATACCTCTCTTTTTTTCTTCATCCAAGGTATCAGTTTCTCTTCCAGTCAATGCTTTTATAAGAGTTGTTTTTCCATGGTCTATATGACCTGCTGTTCCAATTACTACGTTTTTCATTTTTTGCCCCCTATCAAAGCTTCAATGCTTTTAATTTTCAATTAAAATTAATAGTATTACTATATCAAATTTAGTTAATTAAAGGCTTTTCTTAATTCCTCAACTACTACATCAAATTCATCATCAAATATAGTTCTTACATCTAAAACATATTTATTATCATATACTCTAGCTATTATATGAGCTTCACTGAGTCTTAATTTTTTTTCTAAAGATGATACATTCATATGCTCAGGAGTTATTGTTATTACCTTTGTGGCTATTGTTTCAAGTGGCATAGACCCTCCTCCTACCTGAGAGAATCCATCTTCTATGTTTATCTTAGCATCTAGACTTAAGGCAGTTATTTTTTCAAATAATTTATTTGCCTTTGCTTCTAATTCTTCAATGTTATATGTCAACATTTTTAAAGTAGGTATGTTTTCCACAGCCTTTGTTTCGTCTAGGTACATCCTTAAAGTTGCTTCAAGTGCACATATTGTAAGCTTATCGACTCTAAGAGCTCTAGTAAGTTGATTTTTCTTCATTTTTTCTATATACTCTTTTTTCCCAACTATAATACCTGCTTGTGGCCCACCAAGCATTTTATCTCCACTAAAAGTAACTACATCCGCACCTTGTCTTATAGAATCTAATACAGTTGGTTCATAAGATAATCCATATTTTGATAAATCTATAAATACTCCACTTCCTAGGTCTTCTATTACAGGTAACTTATATTTTTTACCCAAACTAACTAGTTCTTCGATAGATACACTCTCTGTAAATCCCATAATTCTATAGTTACTTGTATGAACTTTCATCAATACATTAGTTTCTTCTGTAATAGCTTCTTTATAATCTTTTAAGTGTGTCTTATTAGTTGAGCCTATTTCCACTAATTCTGCACCACTAAGAGCCATTATACTTGGAATTCGGAAAGAACCTCCTACTTCCACTAACTCTCCACGTGATACAATTGCTTCTCCTCCTTTTGCCATTGTACTAAGTACAAGAAGCACTGCTGCTGCATTATTATTTACAACTAGTACATCTTCTGCACCAGTAAGTCTTTTTATTGTATTAGTTAAATGAGAATATCTTGAGCCTCTTTCTCCATTATCCAAATCATATTCCAAGTTTGAATATCTTGAAGCAGCACACCATAATTCATCTTTTATATCTTCACTAAGTAAAGACCTCCCCAAATTTGTATGAATAACTGTACCAGTTGCATTTATAACTTTTTTTAATGATAATGAGTAATTTAATTTAACTCTCTCTATTGAAGATTCTATTATCTCATCAAATTCTATTGTTACAGAATTAGATGCATCCTCTTTTAATCTTAAAATAAATTGTCTCTTAAAATCTATCACTTCTCTTACAGATTCTAAAACTAAACTTCTAGGATATTCCTCTATTATTTCTACTATTCTATTATCACTTAATACTTCATCAACTGAAGGTAACATTGCAAATAATTCTCTTTTGCTCAAAATAATCACTCTTTCTCTACATATAATATTTTATAAAACTTTAATATATTTTTCCCCTTTTTTCACTACAGAACCTATGATTTTTGCTTCTATTGCTCCATTTAACTTCATATCTCTTACAAGTTCTTCTGCTAATTCTTCTTTTACAGAAATCAATAACCCTCCAGAAGTTTGTGGGTCATATAAAATATCTTGAACTGCAACTTCTACATCTCCTACAATTTCTACATCTTTTGATACATAATGCATGTTTTTATACATCCCAGCAGGTATGATTCCCATTTCTGCCATTTCTACAGCACCCTCGATAATTGGAACATGCTTTGAATCAATTTCAATACTCACTTCAGAAGCTTTAGCCATTTCTAAAGCATGCCCAAGTAAACCAAATCCAGTGATATCTGTAACTGAATTTACATCAATTTTATCAAAACTCATTGCTGCATATTTATTTAAATGTATCATTATTTCTACTACTTTGTCACATACATGTTGTTCTACCATACCTTCTTTCATGGCTGTATTTAATACACCCACACCAATTGGCTTTGTTATAACTAACTTGTCGCCAGGCTTTGCAGTAGCATTTGATAAAACTTTATTTGGATTTACAATTCCAGAAACTGAAAGACCATATTTAGGTTCTTGGTCATCTACAGTATGCCCTCCGACTAATAGTGCACCACTTTCTTTTACTTTATCAAATCCACCTTTTAATATTTCTGCAAGTACATCCATATCATGACATGATGGAAAACAAACAATATTCATTGCAACTAAAGGCTTTCCTCCCATAGCATATACATCTGATAGTGAATTTGATGCAGCAATTTGACCAAATACAAATGGGTCATCTACCATTGGTGTAAAGAAATCCAGTGTTTGAATAAGTGCCATATCATCATTTAACTTATACACAGCAGCATCATCTGCTGTATCTAATCCTACTAATAAATTTTCTATATTATCATTTTTAGGCAGTTGAGATAAAACTGATGCCAGAACCTCTGGCCCTATTTTAGCTGCTCATCCACCTGCTGTTGTCATCTCTGTAAGTTTTTTTTGTTCCTTCTTCATAAAAGTACCTCCTTTACTAAATTTCCGCATATACACACATATACATACATATTTATAATACCATATCTATAAGTGAGTTTTGTATTATATTTTTAGTCTATACAAATTAAATCTTTTAGATTTTCGTATTTTTTATCTCCTATCCCATTCACATTTTTTATATCTTCAATTGAATCAAATTGTCCATTTTCTTCTCTATGTTGTAAAATTTTATTAGCTGTAGCTTCTCCAACTCCAGGTAAAGCATCCAGTTCTTCTAATTTTGCTGTGTTTATATTTATTTTTGATTTATCAGATAGATTTTTATTATTTTTACTTTCAGATTCATTTTTAGGTTCATTTTCTAGACTTGGCTTATTAGAATCGCTGTTGCTTGTAACAGATATTGTTTCTCCTATTTTAGGTATTATGTAATGTTGTTCATCTTCTAACTTTAGTGATAAATTAATTCCATTTAAATCAGCTTCTTTTGTTGTTCCACCTAATAATTCTACAGCATCATAAAGTCTCTTATCTGATTCTATAGTTACAATCCCTGGTCTATTCACTGCTCCACTTATGTATATAGTTATTTTATTAATTTGAATATTTTTATCTATTTTCCCCTCATATTTATTATGCTTATTTACTTCATTTTTAACTATTTTGTCTACCTTATCTGTTTTTTTATTATGTGAATTATTTTTACTTACAACATAAATATCTTCTTTGAAGACATCTAACCGATTAATGATTATTGCTGACAATGTTAAAAAACATACCATAGAAAACAAAATAATTTTTACCTTTTTTTTCATATATTAATCACTCCTTCATTTTAATTATTGACAAAAATATGCTATACTAAAAGATGAATTTAAATTTTGGAGGCTCACAATGAAAAGAAATTTATCACTTTTATTAATCTGTTTCTTGATATTTGCTTCATTTTTAGGAAGTTCTAATATATCTTTTGCAGATGATGAACCAGCTATAGTTGCCAAACATGCCGTTTTAATGGACTATGAAACTGGAAAAATATTGTATAATAAATCTGGAGATTCTAAGCTTTATCCAGCTTCAACAACTAAGGCATGGACAGCTTGTTTAGTTCTGAAAAAGGTTAAGAATTTAAATCAAGTAATAGAAATTAAAAACCTACCTCAGATAGAGGGTTCTAGTATGTACTTGAAAGAAGGCGAAGCTTTCACTGTAAGACAATTATTAAACGCTCTTTTGATTCATTCTTCTAATGATGCTGCCTTTGTATTAGCTAGATATGTTGGTGAAGGAGATGTACAAAAATTTGTTGACCTTATGAATTCTGAGGCAAAAGATATTGGAGCTACTGGCACTCATTTTAACAATCCTCATGGATTACCAGACCCAAATCATTACACTACAGCTCATGATATGGCTCTTATGGCCAGAGAAGCTATGAATAATGATGTTTTTAGACAGATTGTAAAAACTAAGTCACTTAAGTTTGATGCTACAAAAGCATACCCTTATGAAAGATATTTTGTAAATACTAATAAATTTTTAACATCACATGATAAGATTACATATAAAGGTCAATCTATAGATATAAAATACGATATAGTTGATGGTATAAAAACAGGATATACTGATGCTGCTGGTAAATGTCTTTTATCTAGTGCAGTAAAAGATGGAAGAAGAGTCATTGCTGCTGTATTTAATTCAACTAATTACGATTTATATTTAGATTCACGCATCTTAATTGATTATGGATTTGATAACTTTAAATGCGCTACTATTGTTGATAAAGAAAAATATACTGATACTAAAAAAGTATTATTTACAAAACAACATGAATTAATTTATGAACCAAAATATAGTTATAAGATAACTTTAGGACAAAATGAGTCTCAAGGTGACTACAATACTAAAACTGAACTAGATAAAATTGATTTACCTGTAAAAAAAGGTACTAAGGTTGGTACTTTAAATATATATAATAGTGGTAAGCTAGAAAAGAGTATAGATTTAGTTGCAAAAAATAACCTTGATAGTAGTCTTCCATTTATAACTGAAAATAAAACTTTGATGCTTTCTATTAAAATTATTATGGCTATTTTAGTACTTCTAGTTATATTTATAATAGCTTCAAATATTAAAAAGAATAATAAAAGAAAGTCTAGAGGAAAAAGAAATATGAGAAAATAGCAATACCACTTATTTATAACACCCTTATCTGCTATAATTATAATGTTTTTTTAAAGAACAATTATCACATAGAAAAGGAGTTCTTAGGAATCCCTTTTCTTTTTTATACAAAAAAGGAGATACCCAAATTTTTATTTTGAGACCTCCCATATAATTACAATTAATCATAATCTTAAGCAAATCTAATTTTTAAATTTTTCTTTTTATAAAATATCATTTTTTTAATTATCTATACTGTATAAAACAACAACCTATATATCAAATTGAAATGTAAAGTTATCAATTAATCTAGTTTTTCCTATGAAAACAGCACTTGCTACAAGTACAGAATTTTCTATATGTTCAACAGGTTGTAATGTCTCACTATCTACAATTTCAACATAATCTATTTTCGTTGAATCTTCAGAATTTATTTTAGATGTTATTAATTCTTTTATTTTTTTTACATCTAGATTTCCTTTTGCCAGTTCTTCTTTTGCCAAGCTTAGGCTTTCATTTAAAACTAAAGCAGTTTTTCTTTCTTCTTTTGAAAGATATGTATTTCTTGAGCTTTTTGCTAAACCATCTTTTTCACGAATTATAGGGCATCCTATTATTTTTGTGTCTATATTCAAATCTTTGACCATCCTTTTAATTACTGCTAATTGTTGAGCATCTTTCTCTCCAAAATAAGCTTTATCAGGAGTTACTATATTCAGAAGTTTTGAAACAACTAGGCATACACCACCAAAATGAACAGGTCTTTTAGAACCACAAAGAAAATCTGTAAGTCCAGACACATCTATGGTAGTACAATTGCCTTTCAAATACATTTCTTCTGATGATGGGTTAAAGACTACTGATGCACCACTATCTATACAGCATTTAAAATCTTTTTCTATATCTCTCGGATAACTGTTAAAATCTTCATTTGGTCCAAACTGAGTTGGATTTACAAATACACTTACTACTACCTTATCATTTTCTTTTACAGCTTTTTTAATAAGGCTTTGATGTCCTTCATGTAAAAATCCCATAGTAGGAACAAGTCCTATAGAATAGCCAGTTTTTTTCCAATCTTTAATTATATTTCTTAGTGATTTTATTTCTTTTACAAGCATTTTGTACCATCCTTAATCTTAGTATAATTTTTCTAATTCAGATTCATTTATTGAAAAGCTATGTTTTTCTTGTGGAAATACGCCAGTTTCAACTTCTAGTATGTAATTTTTAATTGAATCTTTCATTATATCTCCTATATTTGCGTATTGCTTTACAAATTTAGGTACAAAATCTCCAAACATCCCCAACATATCTTGATAAACTAAAATTTGACCATCACAATTAATTCCTGCTCCTATCCCTATTGTGGGAATTGAAATAGAATTAGTCACCTTCTCAGCTATTTTAGCAGGAACTCCTTCAAGGACAATAGAAAATGCTCCTGCTTTTTCTATTAATTTAGCATCTTCAATAAGTTGTTTTGCTGTTTCACTAGTATTTCCTTGAACCTTAAATCCACCAAATGAATTTACAGATTGAGGTGTTAGTCCTAAATGGCCCATTACAGGTATTTGAGCATTTACAATGTTTTTTATTTGTTCTATAACGTTTGAGCCACCTTCTAATTTTACAGCATGTGCCCCACCTTCTTTTACAAGTCTGCCAGCATTTTTAACAGCCTCTTCTGTAGAAACATGGTAAGATAGAAATGGCATATCACTTACAATTAAGGCATTTTTGGCACCATTTTTTACAGCTTTTGTATGATATATAATTTCATCTATAGTAACAGATAGAGTGTTTTCTTCACCTTTTACGACCATTCCTAATGAATCTCCTATTAAAATACCATTTATATTACATTCATCCATTATTTTTGCTATTGAGTAATCATAAGCAGTAAGCATAGATAGCTTCCTTCCATCACTTTTAGCATTTTTAAAAGTCAGTATAGTATTTTTCATTGTTTTTTCCTCCTAAAATTTTGTAAATCTCTTTATATTTTTCAGATTTACTCATTAAATCTTCGACTGCATTTTCTATAGAAATATTTTTTGTACATTTTAATGAATCTTCATTTTCCAAGGCTATTATTTTTAGTAGATTTAAGGAGAGTATTTTGTAAATATCTTCATCTTTTTTATCTAATGCTGATAAATGTTTTTTTATTGGTGTTATATCACCACGAACAACAGGTCCAGTAAGGGATTTAGTAAATCCATTATCAAGTATATTTTCTATATTTATTTTGACCAAAGGATTTATAGCTTTTAAAGCTTCTTCTTCAGATAGACCCAATTTAATAAAGTAACTTACTCCTACATATAGTAAAGATAACACTAAATTTGAAACTAAAACATTGGCCACATGATAAGTGGATGAAGTATTTTTATCTCTTATGAAAAACCGATTTCCTAAGCTATTTATAAAATTTTGAATAAATAAATCATCTTTTTCATTATCACCTTCTATGGAAAAACAAATGTCTTTCATTTTTTTAATATCAGTATTTTTATTGGAAAATGCAAATATAGGATGGACAGAATAAATTAATGCACCTGCTTTTTTTGAACAGAACAATATACTAGATTTTAAAGAGCCACTTGTGTGGCAAATGTATTTATGTTTTAAATTAAATTTGGAAAGTTTTTTGTCTATGATTTCAATAGAATCATCTGATGTTGTAATAAATAATATATCATTTTCATAAATAATGTCTTTCAAGTTACTATAAATCTTTGTTTTTGTTAAATCTGTTGATTCTAATAAAGATAATTGATTTCTTCCATAAAAGCCCGTTACACAATAATCTTTTGACAAAAAATAATTTGCTAAAGATGTCCCAACTTTTCCAGAACCAATAAATCCTATTTTAATAGTATCACCTCCAACTTGTGATACAACATCTTAATTTCCAATCTCATTCATGAAGATATGAGTTATATAAGACAAAATAATTAAAAACATTTAAAGTATAGTTCTTATAACAAGATACCATCCATGAATATTCTACCATTTAAATAAAAAGTTGACAATTAATTCTACAAAAATTAAGTTAATATGTTTTTATTTATGTTTTCTTATTTTACTAAAAATGCACTTAACTTAAAAATAATTAAAATAATATTTTTCAATAATCTCTTTAACATTTTATTTTTGTTAAAAAATAAAAATGTGCTCCTTCCTTGTATATTGTGATATCTTTACTACCACAACTTTTTGGAAGAATGCACACTTTATTTCACACACTCAACACATATTGAATATGTATTCTCAAACTTATTAAATTATATATTTATGTATTTTTCTGTTTTTGCTTATCGTTAAGTTTACATTTTGAACAGTTTCCTAGACATTCATCAACCATATCTAGACATTCATTAAATGCTACCTTACTACTATTTTTATGTCTTACAATTAGTATATCCTGTTTTTTAGCCTGAGACTCAACTGTTCTAGACATCTTATGTGAAACTGTTGATGTAAGTATAACAACAGCATCAGGTTTTCCTATAGAGTTATTTAATTTAGATGACATAGTAGTATATACTTTTGTTTTATAACCTTTTTTCTTGGCCATAACCATATAATCTTTTTCCATTCTTTCATGGCCACCAATCACTAATAAGTTCATTAGACTGCCTCCCGCCTTATTTGATATTGATTTTCATTATTATTTATACTATATATAATAATATCTAAAAATAATTTTGTCAATACTTATTGATATTAATTATCATTTTAATAATAGAAGGTTTTATTTTTAGTAACTTTTTAGTGTTAATAAATTTAAATTTATTGGCTCTAAAAGTTATTGATATTGCATTATAAATAATGTTTTATATAATAAAAAGCTGTAAGTTTTAATGATACCACTCATTAAAATTCACAGCTTTTAAAACTTAATATCCTATATTATTTTAAATTCTTTTTTATTCCTTTGTTTAATATACTTTCATAGTTAATAAAGTCATAAATATCTTCCTTAAATTCATCTGAAAACTTATGTAATTCTTCTAGTGTCAAATCTTCTATTGCTTTTTTATTATCTTCACAATATATCACAATACTTCCAACAATTCCATGTGCATCTCTAAAGGCAACATTATTTTTAACTAGATAGTCAGCAACTTCTGTAGCATTTAAAAACCCATTTTTAACTGCTTGTTTCATTTTATCTTCATTTACCTTTAATGTAGCTATCATTCTCTCCATTATTTGTATACACATTTCAAGAGTGTGTACACTATCAAAGAAGCCTTCCTTATCTTCTTGCATATCTTTATTGTAAGCTAGTGGTATACCTTTCATCACTGTAAAAAGACCAAATAAATTTCCATATACTCTACCAGTCTTACCTCTTATAAGTTCTGCACCATCAGGATTTTTCTTTTGAGGCATTATACTACTTCCAGTAGTATATAAATCATCTATTTCAACAAACCCAAATTCTTGAGAACTCCAAAGTATCAATTCTTCACTAAGTCTACTTAAATGCATCATTATAATTGAAAAATCACTCATTAGTTCCAATAAATAGTCTCTATCACTTACACCATCCATAAAATTATCTACAACTTTTTTAAATCCTAATTGCTCACAAGTTATATTTCTATCTATATCATGTGTAGTTCCTGCCAAAGCTCCACAACCTAAAGGTGATTCATCTAATATTTCTATAGCATTTTTTATTCTTTTCTCATCTCTATCAAACATACTATAATATGCCATCAAATGATGTTTAAAAGTTACCACTTGCGCTCTTTGAAGATGAGTATATCCTGGCATCATTACTGAATTTTTATCAGCAACATCTTTTATAGTTTCTTTAAATCCAGATATTAACCCCACTAAATCACTTGCCTTTTCTTTGGCATATAATCTCATATCAACTGCAACTTGGTCATTTCTACTACGAGCTGTATGAAGTTTCTTCCCAACATCACCTATTCTTTGAATCAAGTTTATCTCAGTAAAACTATGTATATCTTCATAATCTCCATCTAATGCCAATTTCCCATTTTCAATATCTTCAAGTATTCCATTTAGACCTTCTGTTATAGCTTTTCCCTCTTCATCTGTTAAAAGCCCACATTTTACTTGCATATAGACATGTGCTATACTTCCTTCGATATCTTTTTTGTATAGTATACAGTCATACCCAAAAGATTTATTAAATTCTTCCATAAGTTGATTTTCAGCTTTTCTAAAGCGTCCACCCCATAATTTCATATTTTTCACCTCATATTTTAATTTTTTATATTTTAATTATAATATTTTTACTTTAGCTAAAAATAAAAAATCTCTTGGTCAAAAAGACCAAGAGACGAAATATTCCGTGTTACCACTCTAGTTGATAAACTATGTTTACCCACTCTATTCTCTTAAGGCGAGATTACCTATTACCATACTGAATTTCAAGTAATATTCTCCAAAGCTCTATTCAATATAAAGTATTATCATTAGGCTTACACCATCCCTAACTCGCTGAGACCTGCTTTATATCTACTCTCTTCTTCACTGAATCTAAATTTTTATATTTTACCTATTTGTATTATAATTACTATCTATAAAATAGTCAACCTATTTTTTCCTTTAAATGCCTTTTTTAAGAACTAAGTGACTCTTTTAACTCAAAAAACTTATAAATTGCTTTTGCAACTCCACTCTCTTGATTGCTATCTGTCACATAATCAGCCTCTTGTTTAATCAATTCTTCTGCATTTCCCATAGCTACACCAAGACCAGCAAATTGTATCATTTCTATATCATTGTAATTATCTCCAAATGCAATTATATCTTCTCTATCTATATTCATTTTTTCAGCTAAAATTTTAACCGCATTGCCTTTATCAACACCAGTATTCATAACCTCAATATTATTTGGCCAAGAAGAAGTTATTTTTATGCCTTGAACTTTTTTTAATTCTTTTCTTATTTCGTCTAAAATAGCTGGATTTTTTTCTTCTATTATTACAAACTTTAATATGTCATTTTTAGAAATCTCTTCTCTTAAATCATCCCTTATAATTACTTCTGTTTCAGAGCCCAAAAACACACTTATTCTATCTTCACGCCCTTCTATTTTTTTTGAAAGCATGGAATCTATACTATTACATTGATAGTAAATATTATATTTGTCTAACACATCTAAAATATCTAGACATGTTTTTGTATCAATTTTATTTGAATATATTATATTTCCATTTTGTTCCCTTATCAATGAGCCATTACAAGCTATTATTGGCATATCTTCTTTAAGAAAATCTACATTGCATTTAGCTGAATCGAAAGTTCTTCCTGTTGCTAAAGTTACATTAATACCACTTTTAATAACTTTTTGCAGTGCAATTTTATTTTCATCAGTAACTTTATGGTTATTTCCTAATAAAGTTCCATCCATATCTGTTACAATCAATTTATATCCCATCATCCAACTCCATAACATTTTATTGTATACTTATATTTCCTTAATCTAATTTAAAGAATTACCCTTATTAAATTATATCATAACTTTACACTTAAACTATTCCAATTTATAAAATTAATAACATTCCTATACTTCCATATCAAGGCAAAATAAATCGTTTCTTGTAGTATTTTTCTGAATATTTTCAATTTATAGTCTTATAATGCTAGAAATTTTACAATATATGATATATAATCATATTAAATAAAGTGAGCTATTATAATATTTATATTTGTTTTTTACTATTATGTATTTTCACAATATTTTAAATCTAGCAACTTTTTTAACATTTATTATTGACTAAATAAGGAGTGATAAGCTATGAAATTAAAAATTAACAAAGCTATTGAAATGCAGTTAAAAAAAAGTTATGCCATAGAATCTGGTCATTGCGAAGATGTATTTGAGATAGATTGTGGCGAAGGTATAAATACAGTATCTTTCTCAAATAAAGCTGTAGAAGCTTTTAATGCTTTAGAATTTGATATGATAAGAGGATACCCTCATTCAATTAGTCTAAAAAACAATATAGTTGATTATTGGAAAGACTTTACAGCACTAACTACTGATAGAATTTGTCTAGCTGATGGTTCTATACATGTTATTTATCTTTTAAATAGATTATTTATTGAAAAAGGAGATAAGGTTTTAGGATATTCACCTCAATTTTCAGAATATGAAACAGATATAAAAATGCATGGTGCTACTTATGACTATGTTCTTTTAAAGAAAGAAAATAATTTCAAGTTTAATGAAAAGGAATTTATTGAAAAAATAAATTCAGAATATAAATTAATTTACATAGATAATCCAAATAATCCTACTGGACAAATTATACCTCTATCATCAATTGAAAATATAGTAAAAGAGGCAGCAAAATATGATATAGCTGTTATGATAGATGAGGCTTATGGTGAATATATGCCAAAAGAAAATTCAGCTGTAAAACTTTTAAATGATTATGATAATGTAATTGTTCTAAAAACATTCTCAAAAGGTTTTGGTTTGGCTGGACTAAGAGCAGGATATGCAGTCCTTCCTGAACAACTTGTTAATCCTATTAAAAAGATTTCTACTCCTTACGAAGTATCTGAAATCTCTCGTAGTATTGCAGCTAATTTATTAGATGATGTTCAATTTATAGAAGAATTAAAAGAAAAAACAAAAGCTATAAAAAATCAACTATTGATTCCATGGAAAAACCTTAACATAGCTGAGACTAGTGATACTGTATCTATAATGACAGTTGAACATAAAAATAAAGATATAAATTTACAACAAGAATTTGCAAAATTAAAAATAAGAGTTATATCTGGTAGCGATTTTACTGGACTTGATAAAAACTTTATAAGATTTAGAATGCCTGAAGAAAAAGAACTTCCTGAGGTTATAAAAGCATTCCAAATAATCGATAATCTAGAATAAATCTAACTATATAAGGGACATATTGATAAAATCAATATGTCCCTTTAGTTTAGTATTTTTAATTATTCTACAATATTTCTATTCATTAATTTATTAAGTTCCATCAATATTGATGAAAGTAATGCTAAACCTAAACAAATTCCTAATTCATATAAACCAAATACTGTTGGTATAGAGAATATCCCTCTCAAAACTGGCATTAATGTTAAAGAGTAAAGTCCAAAACATATTAAAACTGCTCCTATAACATATTTATTACTAAAAAAGCCTAGTTTTACTATTGTCTGATTATTAGAACGTGCAGGCAATGTTTGCATTATTCTCGCTAATATTAAAGTTGAAAACGCCATCGCTACACCAAGTTCTGGTGACACTTGTAATCCTATATATTGTGCAATTATTGTAACTATACCAATTATACAACCTCTTATAGCCACTGCTTTTAATGTTCCTCCTGCTAATATACTTTCATCTGGATGTCTAGGAGGTTTATTCATTATATTTTTTTCTGATTTTTCAAATCCTAATGCTATTGCTGGCAAAGAGTCGTTTACTAGGTTTATAAATAAAAGTTGTAAAGCTGTAAATGGGTTCGACCATCCTGCAAATACTGCAAACAAGATAGCCACTATAGCACCCAAGTTTCCTGCAAATAAATAAGTTATTGCTTTTATTATATTGCTATATACTGTTCTACCAACTTCAACAGCATTTACTATACTTGCAAAGTTATCATCAACTAAGACCATAGCAGAAGCATCTTTTGCTACATCAGTACCACTTCCCATACCTATACCTATATCTGCTTGTTTTAAAGCTGGTGCATCATTGACACCATCACCAGTCATAGCAGTTATGTTATTCTTATGTTGCCATGCTTTTACTATACGAATTTTGTTTTCTGGTGAAACTCTGGCATATACACTTATATCTTCTAATTTTTTATTTAATTCTTCTTCACTTAATGCATCCAACTCTTTTCCAGTAAGTGCTAAATCTCCATCTTCCATTATACCTATTTCTTTTGCAATTGCTGCTGCGGTTGTTTTGTGATCTCCAGTTATCATAACTGTTTTTATGCCAGCGCTCTTTGCTTCTTTTACTGCGTCCATTACTTCTTCTCTTGGTGGGTCTATCATTGCCATTATCCCAACCAATATCATATCATGTTCGTCATCAATTGAAGGTGTAAAACCTTCTTCTGGAACATCTTTTATTGCAAATGCTAATACTCTAAGTGCTCTATTTGAAAACTCTTCATTTTTATTCTTGTATTCTTCTATTATCTCATCTGTTATGTCTACTTTTGAGCCATTTTTTAAAGCATATTTACATCTGCTAAATACAATATCTGGAGCACCTTTTGTAAACATTATATAATCTCCATATATACTATTTACTGTAGACATAAGCTTTCTATCTGAATCAAATGGTATTTCATTTATTCTAATATATTTACTTCTTAATCTATCATAATCTAAATCATTTTTGCTTGAATAATTTATTAGTGCAACTTCTGTTGGGTCACCTACTTCTTTTCCATCACTAGTTATATGAGAATCATTACATAATGTAGAAACCATAGTCAACAATTTAGCATGATAAGAATAATTTATATTTTCTTTATTAAGCTCATCATTGTTAGTTCCATACATATAACAGTCCACAACTGTCATTTTATTTTGTGTAAGAGTACCTGTTTTATCAGTACATATGACACTTGTTGAACCTAAAGTCTCGACAGCTGGTAATTTTCTTATTATAGCTTGTTTCTTTGCCATACTGTTTGTTCCAACAGCCAACACTATAGTAACTATTGATGATAAAGCTTCTGGTATTGCTGCTACTGCTACTGCTACAGAAAACATGAATGAATCGAGAATAATTTGTGTCATTTCTCCATTTCCAGCCATCATATAATTTCTTGCTACCTGAATTATAAATATTAAGAGTGCAAGTACTACAATACCTACACCAAGCTTTTTACTAAAAGCTTCTATTTTTTGTTGTAATGGTGTCAACTTATTTTCCGCAGTTTCTAAAAGACCAGCTATTTTACCCATTTCAGTATTCATACCTGTTCCAGTTACTACAAATGAACCTCTACCATAAACGACTACAGCACCACTAAATACCATGTTTTTTTGGTCACCTAAACTTACATCTTCGCTTATTTTTTCTGTATGTTTTAGAACTGGTTCTGATTCACCAGTTAACATCCCTTCTACAACCTTTAATGATTGTGCTTCTATAAGTCTTCCATCTGCTGGTATGTAATCACCAGCTTCTAAAAATACAATATCTCCAACTACTAAATTTTTTGCTGGAATTGTCATTTTCTTATTATCTCTTATTACCTTTGCATTTGGTGCAGATAAATTTTTCAAACTTTCTAATGAACTTTCTGCTTTTTTTGTTTGTACAACTCCTAAAACAGAGTTGATAATAATAACTGCAAAAATTATTATTGACTCTACAGTTTCACCTAAAAATATTTGTACTAAAGCAGCTATCAATAGAATTATTACCAGTGGGTCTTTAAAACTTTCTAAGAAAAGCTTATACGTAGGAACCTTATCTGCTTCCTTTAATTCATTAGTTCCATTTTTTTCTAATAGCTCTTCTGCTCTTTCCTTGCTCAAACCATTTAAGCTTGAGTCTAAATTTTTAATTATTTCTTGATAAGTACTTTTGTAAGACATTTGTTGCCCTCCTCTTTAATAAATTTATTTTATGTTTGGGGACTCTTATGTATACTTGAAATTTTAAATTTTTTAAATAAAAAATTCCTTGAATAAAAAAAGACCCCAAAACAAACATACTTAATGCTTATTTTGAAGGTCTTGCTATCAAGGAATTCCTTGTTAATTAACCGAGTATCTCTACTGTCCTGACGATTAATTACCACTTTCGTGTAAGCTACTCCCCTTCGAGTAGTTATCTTTAATTGTATTTACATTATAACACCTTACATAATTAATAGTCTAGATTATTTTTTATTTTAACCTAAATTTAACAAATTATGGCTTAATCTATATGTAAATATTCTTCTAGTGTTAGATTGTTCATTGCAAAGTTTTTACTGTGTTCAGTTCCAACATATCTATAGTGCCATGATTCATACATGTATCCTGTTATGCTTTCTTTTCCCTCTGGATATCTAAGTATAAATCCATACTTATATGCATTTTCGTACAGCCACTTAGCTTCTTTTGTATTATTAAATTTTTTATTTGCCCAACAAGATTGGTCGTCTCCTCCAATATCAAATGCAAGTCCAGTTTGATGTTCACTTTCTCCTGGCTTAGCTGAAAATCTGTTTGCTTCCTTCTCACCATGTTTCTCTGCATATGTGTTGAATAAATTTTCTTGATATTTATAACTTCTATATGTACTGAAGGCTTTTAGATTTAATCCTGCTTTTTGAGCCTCTTTATTCATTTTATAAAAAGCATCTTTTGCTTCATTACTTTCTTGTGGAGAATAGTCTTCAGGTAAGCTATACTTTTTGTTTGCTACTACAATATTATTTATTGATAAAACGTTCACACCTTTTCTATACTTACTTATTTCATATGCCATGATTTTATTTTCTCCACTAGATATATTAATAAACATTTTTGCGAAAACTAGAAAAAATGCAAAAACTATAATCAAGCCTCTTTTCTTTTTCATATACTGCACCCCCATAATTTAGATTTAATATCTAAAAAATTTAAAGACATTTTACTTCATAGTATAATCATATCATTAATTTATTGCAAATTCTTTAAACAATTCTTAAGAAACTCTTAAATTCTTCTTTATGTTACTAAAACTAACAATATTTTTTCAATTTTTTTATATCACAGGTCCAGATATTGATTTTTTTTCCAAATGATGTATAATGTATTTATGGAAACTTTAAAGTACTACTTAGTACTTATCGTTTTTACATGAAAGGAGATAGCCAATTGACTGACAAACAAAAATTTATTATAACTATTGCTCAAAGAATCTTTGACCAAAAAGGTTTTCAAAATACTTCAATACTAGATATTGTAAAAGAATGTAAAATGTCTAAAGCTACTTTTTACAAACATTTTGAAACTAAAGAAAGTTTTATCTGTGAAATAATTAATTATTATGACGAAAAATTTTTAGAAATTATACATTCTATTAATGAAAACAATGATATTCATCCATCTGAAAAATTAAAAAGAAAAATAATAGCTGTATGGGGAAATATTTTTTCTAGAACTACTATAAATACTTATGTTAGGGAAAATTTTTCTGAAGTGCAACGTAAAACGACAAGTAAGTTACAAAAAAAATCTCGAGCTAATTTATTAAATGAATATAAGCTGAGTTTATTTGATAATTATGGCGACAAAATAGAAAACATTCTATTTGATTTAGTTTTCTTACTAGATGCTCTAATTCACCAGTTTACATATATTATTCATATACAAAAAAGAGAAATAAATGTATACTTTATTGCTGAATTTACTATACAAATGCTTGATTTAGTTGTAGAAAATGCGGATAACCTAAATCCTTTAATTGAAAAATCAATGTTTTTATATGAACAAGAAGATGAAGCTTATTCTTCTCTTTATAGTAAATCATTATTTTTTAAAACAATAGAGGATATAGAAGAGCTAATCAAAACAAACACTTCTCTTGTTGAAAACCCTAAGTTACTAGAAGCATCAAAAAAATTATATGAAGAAGGAAAAAATCAACTATATGATTCTTTAATTATGGATGCAATGATTACATATCTAGAAAAAGAAGACATTTTGAGACCAAAAGTACTTTTATTGAATAGTATTAAAAATCAATTAAAAAAGGAGACGTTATAAACTATGGAAATACAAAGTAATAGCAAAAACAATAAAAAAGGAAATTTGATAATAGCAATCGTAATGACTGGTGCTTTTATAAGCTCTCTTAGTCAAACATTACTGGCAACTGCACTTCCCAATATAATGTCAGATTTTAAAATTACTGCTGATGTTGGTCAGTGGTTAACTACAATTTATCTACTTATCGCAGGTATCATTATTCCTACAACAGCTTACTTGATAAATAGATTTAGTACTCGAAAATTATTTATTACATCAATGACTATCTTTTCTTTAGGATGTGTTATTGCGCTTTTCTCTCGTGATTTTTCAACTATGTTGATTGCTCGTGTGTTACAAGCAGTAGGTTCTGGCTCTTTAATGCCACTTTTACAAGTTATTATATTATATTTATGTCCTATAGAAAAACGTGGTACAGCTATGAGTCTAGTTGGTATTACAGTGGGATTTGCTCCAGCAATAGGACCAACTTTATCTGGATGGTTAGTAGATTCATTTGGTTGGCATAGTTTATTTTTGCTTCTTTCACCTATAGCTATATTAGATGTTATACTTTCATTTATATTATTAAAAAATGTTGGAGAAGCTCAGAAACTAAAACTGGATATACCTTCAATAATACTATCTTCTTTAGGTTTTGGTGGTTTATTGATTGGGTTTACTAATCAAGGTAATTATGGCTGGACTAATAGTGCAACATATCTACCAATAATATTAGGAATTGTATCATTAATTTTGTTTACATGGCGTCAATTAAAATCTAAAGAACCATTCTTAGAACTAAGAGTTTTTAAAAATAAACCATTTCTTATTTCTACATTATTAATTATGATTGTATATGCTTCAATGATGTCTGCTACATTAATGATACCTCTATATATTCAATCTGTAAGGGGATTCTCTGCACTTGCTTCAGGTTCTTTAATGATGCCTGGTGCTATACTAATGGTTGCATTAAATCCAGTTGCAGGACGTCACCTAGATAAATATGGTCCTCACGCTCTATCAATATTAGGAACTGGATGCTTATTTTTAGGAACTTTATCTTTTGCGTTTTTAGGCAAAGATACATCTTTAATTCATATATCATTAATGTATTGTATTCGTATGATTGGTATTTCAATGGTTCTAATGCCATTAACTACATGGGGAATTAAAACACTAGATAGAGAACTTATATCTCATGCTACAGCAATTAATAGTACACTTCGTCAAATATCTGGTGCTATAGGCTCTGCTGTACTTATTACTATAATGACAACTGCTACTAAAAAAGCTCACATGAGTTCAGCTATCCTGTCTAATATCCATGGAATAGATGTAGCATTTTCAATAGCAGCTACACTTGCATTTATTGGATTAATTGTATCAATATGTTTTATAAAAGAGCGACAAACTGTTAGAAGTTAAAATAAAAAAAGAGATGTTTTAAGATTAAAATCTTAAAACATCTCTTTTTTTCAGTTTGAAAAATATTGTAATCTTATAATACAGCTATTACTTCTATTTCAACTTTAACGTCTTTTGGTAATCTAGCAACTTCTACACAAGCTCTTGCTGGTTTATTTTCTCCAAAATACTCAGCATAAACTTCGTTTATAGCCCCAAATTCATTCATATCTTTTATAAATACTGTAGTTTTAACTACATTTGAAAAATCAGCTCCACTTTCAGCTAATATTGCTTTAAGATTTTTTAGAGATTGAGCAGTTTGAGCTTGTACATCTCCTTCAACTACTTCCATAGTTTCTGGCACAAGTGGAACTTGTCCAGATACAAATAATAAGTTTCCAGCTTTTATAGCTTGAGAATATGGTCCTAACGCTGCTGGTGCATCATTAGTATGTAATACTTCATGTTTCATATTAAAATCCTCCTAATTGGTTAATCTACTATACATAAAATGTATCTTCATACACTATTATACTATTTTTCTTGTATATTATATACACTTTTATTATAATTCTATAATTTTAAAACCTTTTTCTTCTATTGCGTTCTTTATTTTTGCTATATGGTCATAATCTATTGTTTCTAATATAAATTCCGCACTTTGTTTTCCTAGAGCTTCACCTGCTGATAATTTACCTTGATTAGCACTTAAAATATTTCCACCATTCTCACTTATTATTCTAGTTAATTCAGCAAAGTTTCCTGGCTTATCTTCCATAATTGTACTAAATGAATATCTTCTTCCTTCTTTAGCTAGAGCAACACCTATTATTCTATATAATGTATTTATATCTATATTACCACCAGATATTATACACACTACGTTTTCATCTTTTGCTGGTGCATATTTACCACTTAATATTGCAGCTGTACACACAGCCCCTGCACCTTCTGAAACTATCTTTTGACTTTCCATCATAAATAATATTGATTCAGCTATTTCTATTTCTTCAACTACTACTATTTCATCAACTAATTCATTTATTATTTCAAAAGTTAAGTCTCCAGGAGTTTTAACAGCTATACCATCAGCTATTGTACTATCATTAAATGCTGTTGTTACTTTTCCGTTTTTAATTGACTCTTTCATTGAAGGTATATTTGCAGTTTGAACACCAACTATTTTTACATTAGGATTTAATGCCTTTGCTGCAACAGCAACACCAGATATTATTCCTCCACCACCAACTGGGCATAGTATAGTATCAACCTTATTATTTAATTGTTCGAAAATTTCAAGAGATATAGTTCCTTGCCCTGCTATAACATATTTATCATTGAATGGATGTAAGAAAGTTGCTCCTGTTTCTTTTTGTATTTCAACAGCTTTTGCATATGCATCATCATAAACTGCACCATTTAAAACTACTTCTGCTCCATAACCTTTAGTTGCACTAACTTTTGCCAATGGTGCCGTTGCTGGCATTACTATTGTAGATTTTATACCAGTCATTTTTGCGCCTAATGCGACACCTTGTGCATGATTTCCTGCACTTGAAGCTATTACTCCACTTGCTTTTTCTTCATCGGTTAAACTTGCTATTTTATTACAAGCTCCTCTTAATTTAAAAGACCCTGTTTTTTGAAGGTTTTCACATTTATAGAAAACATTCGCTCCTGTTTTTTCGCTAAGTTTAACGCTTTCAAGTAAATCAGTTTTTTTAACTATGTCTTTAATGGTCTCTCTAGCTTCTTTCACATCTGTTAAGGTAACATTTATCATTTTATTCCACTCCCGTAAATCCAATTTTTATTTATTACTTTCTATATAATTCTATATCTTTTTTTTTTAAAAATCAACATGTAAACGATTTTTATAATTTTTTAATTAATCACAAAAAAACTAAAAATACAACAATTGAATACAATAAACACATCTATTCAATTAAGTTAGATTACGCTAAATGATAATATTAAAATAATTTTTACATTTTTATCAAAATAACAGTTTATTCTTTATTATTTTTATTAAAATTTATATTTATATTATTTTACTTAATTAAAAATTGTTTTTTTATTCTCTTTAATAACATTAATATTACCACATATAACCTAAAATATTTTTATAAACAACATTAAATAAAAAAAGTTTTATTTTACACATTTTCATAATAATAAAACTGTACCTTTTATAACAAATATAACAAAAAAAATAAAATGCAAGTTAAATTAGAGTTTTATTTTATATAGTAATCATTTTTTATTAAAAGGTATTTTATCTTTTAACATACATTTTATAAAGCTAAATAGAGTTATTATTTTAATTTTATACTTTACTTTTTCTATAAACCTATTATAATTAAAGTATAATCATTTTAGGAACTTGTTTATTTTATTATAAAAATGTGAAACTTATTACATAAGGAGGAATTAAACATGAAAAATAATACTTATAAAGAAATCAAAAACATATATGGAAAAATAAGTCCTTTTGAATTTAAGGACAAATTAATAGATATTGCGAAACATACTGCAAATGAAAATCATAGAGAACTGCTTGATGCAGGTCGTGGAAATCCAAATTGGACTTGTTCAACTGCTAGAGAAGCTTTTTTCACTTTTGGTCATTTTGCGATTACTGAAACACGTTCTAATTGGGATTTAGGACATTTAGCTGGTATGCCTCAAAAAAAGGGCATTAAAGAAAGATTCTTTAAATATATAAATGAAAATATAGATATGCCTGGAGCATACTTAGCTAGAGATATTATAAATTTTGGTATAAATGAACTTGGATTTGATGGCGATGAATTTGTTCATGAACTAGCTGATGGGATTATTGGTGATAATTATCCACTTCCAGATAGAATGTTGCCTCATATGGAAAAAATAGTGCATGATTATTTAGTTCAAGAAATGAAATATGATATATCAGGTAAATATGGTGATGTAGAAATATTCGCTGTTGAAGGTGCTACAGCTGCTATGTGTTATATATTTGATTCATTAATGGCAAATGAACTTTTAAAAAAAGGTGATACAGTAGCTTTAATGACTCCTATATTTACACCTTATCTTGAGATACCTAATCTTCCTCGCTATGATTTTAAAGTTGTAAACATAAACGCAAATGCAGTTGATGAAAAAGGTGCTCATACATGGCAGTATACTAAAAAAGAATTAGAAAAGCTTCGTGACAATTCTATTAAGGCTTTATTTGTTGTTAATCCTAACAACCCTGCATCTATAGCTATGGATGAGACATCTTGTAATAATCTAATAGATGTAATTGAAAATTATAATAAGGATTTAATGATAATATCAGATGATGTATATGGGACTTTTGTAGAAGATTTCTCATCATTAATGTCAAAACTTCCTTATAACACTGTTGGAGTTTATTCTTATTCAAAATATTTTGGAGTTACAGGATGGAGACTTGGTACATTCGCTCTTCATAAAAAGAATGTTTTTGATAAAAAAATAAATGATTTAACTGGAGAATTGAAGAAATCAGTAGATAAGCGTTACAGTGATATGAGTCTTAATCCTTCTAGTCTTTCATTTATGGAAAGAGTTGTTGCTGATAGTAGACTTGTTGCTCTTAATCATACTGCTGGTCTTTCAACTCCACAACAAGTTCAAATGTCATTTTTCTCTGCCTTTGCATTAATTGATAAAGTTGATGCTTACAAAAAACTTAATATGAGTATATGTCATAGACGTCAAAAACTATTGTTTGAAGCTTTAGAGCTTCCAGTTAATAAAAGTAAAAATAATGCTGCATATTATACTCAATTTGATATTGAAGAATGGGCTAAAATAAACTATGGAGAAGATTTATTCAAATTTATAAGTAAGAATGCCTCTCCAGTAGATATACTTTATAGATTGGCTAATGATTATTCAGTAGTCTTACTTAGTGGAAATGGATTCTATGGACCTGAATGGTCAATTAGAATATCTTTAGCAAATCTATATGATGAAGCCTACACTAAAATAGGGAAAGCAATAAGAGAAATATTGAATAGCTATATTGCTGAATGGGAAAAAACAAAAAAATAATCCTATTACACTGAAATGTCTAAATTATGTGAATAAAAGGATTTATATAGACCTAAATAATTTTTTTTGATATAATCCTATCGGAATTATAAATTTTATTTGTGAAAGGCAGAGAATATTATGAGTATTAAGAAAAAAGTTGCCATAGTCTTTACTGGTGGAACTATATCTATGACAGTAGATGATAAAGTAGGTGCTGCTATACCAACTTTATCTGGGGAACAAATATTATCTATGGTCACTAATATTGATAAAGTTGCAGATGTTGAAGTTTTTAATTTTGATGAAATTCCAGGACCTCACATAACACCTTGTAGAATGATGGAATTAAAAAATTATGTAAATGATTTATTAGCAAGAAAAGATATCACAGGAGTTGTAATAACACATGGTACTGATAGTTTAGAAGAAACTGCTTATTTTCTAGACCTTACAATTGATAATATTAAGCCTGTAATAGTTACAGGTGCTATGAGAAGTAGCTCTGAACTTGGCTATGATGGTTCAAGCAATTTATCTGCATCAGTTTGTACTGCTGTATCTAAAGATGCTATGGGTAAAGGAGTTCTTGTAGTTTTAAACAACGAAGTGCTATTGGCTTCTGAAGCTACTAAAACAAATACACTTTCTTTAAATACATTTAAATCTTTAACTAGTGGTCCATTGGGAATAATCGACTGTAACGAACTTGTTCTTACGAGAGATATTGTAAATAGAACCATTATAGATACTGATAAAGTAGAATCTAAAGTTGCACTATTTAAAGCATATGTTGGAGAAGATGCAGATTTTATAAGATTTGCTGTTGATAGTGGATATAAAGGTATAGTTATTGAAGCTATGGGTAGAGGCAATATTCCTCCTCTAATGCTTTCTGGTGTTGAATATGCAAGGGAAAAAGGACTTCCTGTTGTTATAGTTTCTAGATGCCATTCAGGTAGAGTATTTGATAGTTATGGTTACTTTGGTTCTGGTAGAGACTTAAAAAATATAGGATGTATATTTGGTGGAGACCTTCCAGGTCAAAAAGCTAGAATAAAACTTATTTTAGCTCTTGGAAAGACTAATAATATTGATGAAATCAAAGACTTCTTTGAAAAAGGAATCTATTGTTAATTATATTATAGAGTTTAGAATTTAAAATAAATTATATCATAGAGTTTAAAATAAAACATCCCCCTACTGCAATCTTTTACTTATATTGCAATAAGGGGATTTTATTTTATAGCTCTCTTTTTTTATTTATTCCACAACTTTTTTATTTCACAACTATATTAACTAATTTCTTAGGAACTGCAACAACTTTAACTATAGTTTTATCTTCAACTAGAGCTTTAATTTTTTCATCTTCTAAAGCCACTTTTTCCATATCTTCTTTAGATATATTTGAGCTAACAGTTAACTTTCCTCTAACCTTTCCATTAACTTGTACAACAACTTCTATTTCATCTTTTACTAAAGCTTTTTCATCATATTTAGGCCAATCTATATCAAATACACTTCCTTCTTGACCTATCATAGTCCATAATTCTTCACCTAAATGAGGTGCAAATGGTGAAATTATAGTTACGATTGTTTGTACACCTTCTTTTATAACTGCTTCATTGATATTATCTAGCTCCTTATATTTGTACATATCATTTATTAATTCCATCAGAGCTGATATAGCAGTGTTAAATCCAAATTTCTCACTTAAATCTACAGTAACTTTTTTAAGTGTAGAATGTATAGTATATCTCATATCTTTATCTTGAGAACTTAACTCGCCAAACTCAACATCTTTTTTGAAGACATCTGCTAACTCATCAACTAATCTATATACTCTATTTAAGAATCTAAAGCATCCATCAACACCTTGTTCTGACCAGTCTAAATCTCTTTCTGGTGGTGCTGCAAATAATACGAAAAGTCTTGCAGTATCTGCTCCATATTCATCAATTATATCCATAGGAGATACTGTATTCCCTTTAGACTTACTCATTTTAGAACCATCCATAAGAACCATACCTTGAGTAAGTAAGTTTTTAAATGGTTCATCAAAGTCTACCATGCCCATACTCTTAAATGCTTTTACAAACCATCTAGCATAAAGTAAATGCATTATAGCATGCTCTACTCCACCTATATATTGGTCTACTGGATGCCATCTGTTAACTAAGTCTTTACTAAATGGTTCATCTTCATTTTTATTGTCTACATATCTTAAGAAATACCAAGAAGAATCAACAAATGTATCCATAGTGTCAACTTCTCTTCTCGCTGGTTTTCCACAGTGAGGACAAGTTGCTGACATAAACTGTTTTGAAGTAGTAAGTGGAGACTCACCTTTTCCAGTAAATTCAACATCTGTTGGTAAAAGAACTGGTAAATCTTCTTTCTTAACTGGAACTATTCCACACTCATCACAATAAACTACAGGTATAGGACAACCCCAATATCTTTGTCTTGAAACTAACCAGTCTCTTAATCTATAATTAATTGTTCTCTTTCCTCTACCTTCTTTTTCTAATTTATTTATTATTCCTTCAAATCCTTCTGAAGCATCTAATCCATCAAATTCTTCTGAATTTATCATTTTATTATCTTCTGTTATTACATCTATTATATCTAGATTATATTTTTCAGCAAAATCTCTGTCTCTTTCATCATGTGCAGGAACTGCCATTATAGCACCTGTTCCATATTCAACTAATACATAGTTTGCTATCCATAGAGGAACTTTTTTTCCATTTAAAGGATTTATAACATATCTACCTATAAACATACCTTCTTTTTCTACATCAGCTGCTGTTCTCTCTATTTCTGTCATAGTGTGCATTTTTTGAACAAAAGCTTCAACATCTGCTTCATACTCAGTACCAGCAACCAATTCTTTAACTAGTTCATGTTCTGGAGCAAGTACCATATAAGTAACTCCATAAGTTGTATCTGGTCTAGTTGTAAATACTGTCATAGATTTGTCAGTTCCATCTATATCAAATACTAAATCTGCTCCTGTACTTTTTCCTATCCAGTTTCTTTGCATTATTTTAACTTTTTCTGGCCATCCATCTAATGTATCTAAATCATTAAGTAATTCTTCTGCAAATTCAGTAGTTTTAAAATACCATTGTTCTAAGTCTTTCTTTAATACTGTTGATTTACATCTTTCACATGCTCCTTGAACAACTTGTTCATTTGCAAGAACAGTCTCACAAGAAGGACACCAGTTAACATAAGATTTTTTCTTATATGCAAGTCCATGTTCTAAAAATTTCAAAAATATTTCTTGAGTAAATCTATAGTATTCTGGAGTTGAAGTTGCTACTTCTTTATCCCAATCATAGCTAAGCCCTAATAAATTTAATTGTTCTTTCATTTCTTCTATATTTTCCATTGTCCATTTATGTGGATGTATTCCATGTTTTATAGCTGCATTTTCAGCTGGTAAACCAAAAGAATCCCATCCCATTGGATGAAGTACGTTATAACCTTCCATTTTTTTGAATCTTGCGACAACATCGCCTATAGAATAATTTCTAACATGTCCCATGTGTATCTTTCCAGATGGATAAGGGAACATTTCTAATGTGTAATAATTAGGTTTTTCAGTTTGTGCTGTATCCATTTTGTATTGGTCATTATCTTTCCAAATTTTTTGCCATTTCGATTCTACTTGTTTAAAATTATATACGCTCATATTTTGCCTCCTGTTTTTAGTTGTGTTCAACTACTTTGTTTAATATTATTTACTTATAATTTCCAAATAATTCTTTGAAAATAAAAAATCCTCGTCACTAAACTTGCGTTTAGGGACGAGGATAAATCTTCGCGGTACCACCCTAATTAGCCTACTTTTATAGACTCTCTTAGATAGCTTTTAATCCAGCCATGGAGAATAGGTTTTAATCTAGTAAGTTCAAAGTTATATAATATTAGTTCTCACCTTCCACTAACTCTCTGAAAAAATATAATCTTTTACTGCTCTAGTCTATTCAATTCAATACAATTTTTGAAATTTTCTAACTATAATAACATATATTATCATGTTTATGCTAATGTGTCAATATCTATATAAGGTGCATCTTTCCATAATTTTTCTAAATTATAAAATCCTCTATTTTCCTCATTAAATACGTGAACCATTATATCCCCATAGTCAAGAAGTACCCAAGTTTGAGTTCCTTGTCCTTCTTTTCCTCTTGGTTCTAATCCTAGTTTTGCTAATTCATCTTCAACATTATCAGCTATAGCTTTTACTTGTCTTTGAGAAGATGCTGTAGTAATAACAAAATAATCACATAAACTAGAAACTTTTCCTATATTTATTATAACTGTATCTTGACCCAGCTTATCTTCTATGGCATCATATGCTATTTTTGTCATTTGTTCCACTGTCATATAAAATTTCCTCACTTTCCTAATTTAAATACACTTAGTTATTCTAACATATTAATACGATTTTGTAACATAGTCAACTTTAATTTTATTAATATGTTTGCCTTTATATAAGATTTTTATAATAACTTTTCTTTAATTAGGTAGTTTCTTGCCATAACAGTTCTTGGATGTATTTCTTCTTTTTTATTAATAACAAACATTAAAGTATTATTAAATGAAGTTAAAAGTGCTTCGTCAAGCTTACCTTCATAGGCTAATTCTCTCAATGTATCTACAACTGGAAATTTTCTTCCTTCTTCAATTAAATCTGCTATGTAAATTATTTTTTCTAAAAGAGACATATCTTCTCTTCCTGTTGTATGGTATTTAATTGCATTTATAATATCTTCATCTTCTATACCAAACTCATATTCACATATGTATGACCCTATCACACTATGTGATAGAGAGCGGTTTCCATCTTCTATTGGGTCTAAGTATATTTCATACTTATTAACATAATCCTCTACTTCTTTATCACTTAAGTATTTCGCACAATCATGAATCATTCCCGCTATATAGGCTTTTTCTTTGTCACATCCATAAATTTCACACAATTTTACAGCACATTCTGCAACATTTTTTGAATGGCTAAGCCTTCCTACTGGTAGCATTTGATTTAATCTCTGGTTAATATTCTCTAAGTTCATTTAATCATCTCCATATTGATATAGTTTATTTTCATACAAATAATTTTCTACATTTTCGGGTACTAAGTAACGTATAGACTTTCCTTCATTTAGCTGTTCCCTTATATATGTGGATGATATATCCAATGATGGAACGTAAACTGTTATAATGTCAGCATTATATTTTTTAGTCAGTTTCTCTATAGTTTCTTGTGACCTTAATAAGCTAATACCTGGTCTAGTTGCAGCTATAAAAGTAGCTAACTCAAAGTTTTTCTTTACATCTTTCCACTCTTCAACACTACAAATAGCATCTGCCCCTGTTATAAAGTAAATATCAGCATTTTTGTATTTTTTCTTTAAATATTTTAATGTATCGATTGTATAAGTCCTTTTATTTCTTTCGATTTCTACTTTTGAAACTAAAAAATCTTCATTGCTTTCAGTTGCTAGAAGTGTCATATTGTATCTATCATACTTATTTGTAGTGATACCTAGTTTATGTGGTGGATTTCCTGATGGTATAAAGATAATTTTGTCAATCTCATACTTATCTCTAATAAACTCTGCTGTTGCTAAATGAGCATAGTGTATAGGGTCAAAAGTACCTCCTAATATACCTATTTTGATTTTGCCTTTATGGCGATTAAATTTCTCTAGTTTTTCAGTATTTTTCAATTCTGCCTTCTGAACTAGATTTTTACTTCTCATATTTTGTCTCCTTTTAATGTTATAATACTATTGTACCATTATTTTTTATTTCTTAAAGCTTATAAATTATTTTTTTTGGTATATAATCATATTTATATGGTAAAAAACACTTTAAAAAATAATTATTTAACATAGTTTCACTTAACTTTTTAATAAAAATAACTTTTTATTATTTTGTCTTAATTTAGATTAAATATAACGTATAATTATAAGTTTTTTATTAAATTTTATTAGTTACTTTTGTTAATATAATTACATATAAAAAAGGAGCAATTATGAGTATAATTACAAAAATAGAACAACAAAAAAGAAATGATGATAGAGTAAATATTTATGTAGATGATAAATTTTTTATTGCTATATTTAAAGAACTTGTTTATACATTTAATTTAAAAAAAGGAAATGAAGTAAATGAAGAGGAATTAAAATCCATTTTAGATGATGAGATGTATATAAAAGCTAAAAATAAAGCATTAAATATTTTGTCTCGTGCTGACCAGTCTGAAAAAAAAATGAAAGAAAAACTATCAGCAGATTTTGAAGAGGATACAATTGATAGAGTTATAGATTTTCTTAAAAATTATAATCTGGTAAATGACAATATATTGGCTCAGAAAATAGTTAATACCAATGTTAATTTAAACAAATGTGGCAAAAACAGAATTAAACAAAATTTATATAATAAAGGTATTGAAAGAAGTGCAATTGATGAAGCAGTATCAGAATTAGACAAAGATACTGAATTTGAAAATGCCATGTATCTAGCAAAAAAAAGATATGAAAGGGTAAAAAAAGAAGATAAAAAGAAAATATATCAAAAAATTTCTCAACATCTTTCCTATAAAGGCTTTGATTATGATATTATTAAAAGAGTTTTAAATAAACTTTTAAATTTTGATGAATCTGATATATAAGTATATTTTTAAATATACTAAGGAGGTAAATTATGAAACTAATTATTGGTGGTTTAAGCTTTTTATTAGGATTATATAATATATATCAATTATATAGAGAAGATAGTATGAGATAAGTATTATTTTATTAAAATATAATACTTATTATGGAGGGAAAATCAAATGAAAAGTCAAGAAAGATTTAAAATTTTAGACGTTGATGTTTATCTACAACCATTTGAGTCTGACATAAAAAAAAGGATGAAACACTATGAAGATGTAAAAGCAAAAATATTAACTAGCTGTGAAGATTTTAATTCTTTTGCAAATGGTCATCTTTATTATGGATTCCATCAAACAAATGATGGATGGTTTTATAGAGAGTGGGCTCCAAATGCAGATAGTTTATCATTAATTGGTGACTTTAATAATTGGAATAGAAAATCCCATCCTCTAAAAAAAATAGATTCTGGTAATTGGGAAATTTTTATACCTGATAAAAACAGCTTACCTCATAAATCTGAGGTAAAGGTACAAGTCACTACAAATGGGGAAACATTTGACCGCATACCATTATACATAAAGAGGGTAATCCAAAAGGATTCTGGTAGCTTTAATGGGCAGATATGGCAACCAAAAACTCCATTTAATTGGACTGATAATGAATTTGATTTAAAAAACATAACTTTCCCTTTAATCTACGAATGTCATATAGGTATGGCTACTGAAAAAGAATCTATTGGAACTTATAATGAATTTACTGAAAATATACTTCCTAGGATAAAGAAAGCTGGATACAATACTATTCAACTTATGGCTATCATGGAACATCCATATTATGCTTCTTTTGGATACCAAGTTTCAAACTTTTATGCAATTTCATCTAGATTTGGTACTCCTGAAGACTTAAAAAACCTTATAAATACAGCTCATTCAATGGGAATTGCTGTTTTATTAGACTTAGTTCACTCTCATGCTGTAAAAAATACTTTAGAGGGAATAAATGAATTTGATGGAAGTGAACATCAATTTTTTCATTCAGGTTCAAAAGGTAATCACCCTGCTTGGGGAACAAAACTCTTTAACTATGGTAAGCCTGAGGTAATTCATTTTTTACTTTCAAATATAAAATTTTGGCTAAATGAGTATCATTTTGATGGTTTTAGATTTGATGGCGTAACCTCAATGCTATATCATAACCACGGTCTTGGAGTTTCATTTGATAGTTATAAAAAGTATTTCAGTGCAAACACGGATATGGAAGCTATAACATATCTTCAATTTGCAAATGAATTAATAAAAGAAATCAAACCTAATTCAATAAGCATTGCAGAAGATATGAGTGGAATGCCTGGAATGTGTATACCTATAAGAGATGGTGGAATTGGCTTTGACTATAGATTAGCAATGGGAGTACCTGATTTTTGGATAAAAACTATCTCAAAATCTTCTGATGAAAATTGGGATTTAGGCAAAATGTGGTACGAGCTTACTACTAGACGTCCTGGTGAAAAAAACATTGGATATTGTGAATCTCATGACCAAGCATTAGTTGGTGATAAGACAATTATATTTTGGTTAGCAGATAAAGAAATGTATTGGAATATGGAAATAAACTCAAATAATCATATTATTGATAGAGCCATGTCTCTAAACAAATTAATTAAATTAGCAACATTTTCTCTAGCTGGTGAAGGATACCTAAATTTTATGGGAAATGAATTTGGACACCCTGAGTGGATTGACTTTCCACGTGAAGGAAACAATTGGAGTTATAAATATGCTAGAAGACAATGGAGTCTTTCAGAAAATGATAACTTAAAATATAAACAACTATTGAACTTTGATAAATCTATGCTTGAACTTACAAAATACAGTGATATTTTTGCACAGAATAGTTATGAACTTATACATATAGATAATGATAAAAAACTTTTAGTATACAGTAAGGGTAAATATTTATTTATATTTAATTTCCATCCTAATCTGATGCAATCAGTAGACATATCAAAATTCCAAGACAAAAAATACAAGACAGTATTAAGTACTGATATGATAGAGTTTGGAGGAAAAACAAGACCAGAAAACTTAATAGACTACGATATCTATTTTACTTCTACTCCTCCATCTTCTAAAATACCTATTGCATCTCTCACAGCAATAGTACTTTTAAATAATATTATCTAGATATAAATAACTACTAAAAGCCAAATAACAATTTTGATTTTAATACAAAATGTTATTTGGCTGATTTATTTTCTTGCTAATTAATTATTTTTTATATCTGACATTATAACTTCCAACTTTTAATTTGTGGAATTATATTCATCTTAACAGTCTGTGCCTTTAGAGCATTTCTAAATTTTTCAGTAGATGTATTTTTAAACATTTTACTAGAAGCACTTTTAAGATTTTCTATAGAATCCCAGTGTTGTATCATAATCCATTTTTGAGTTTTTTCATCATATAAAAGCTCAGTATCAATAAAGCCCGATTGAACAGAGTGAAAATTTATTTCTAAATCATTTACAATCTCTACAAATGCATCTTTTGATAAATTCTCTTCCACATTAAATTCTACTATTTCTGTAATAATTTTCATATACAAACCCTCCTATTTATCTTTCTTACATCATAACAAGAAGTAAATTAAAGGTATTGTAAAAAATCGACAATATAATTATAAATAGTTGTACGTTGTGTTTTCTTTAATAGTTTTATTCTCTTTAATAAATTTAATTGGCGATACTCCTGAAAACTGTTTAAATTCTTTAATAAAATGAGCTTGGTCATAATATTCATTTTCATAAATTAAGTCAAGAAAGTTATTATTTTTAGAGCTATAAATAAGCTGATTACTTACCATTTTAAATCTATATATTTTCCTTAGTATTTTAGGTGTATACCCAGTATATTTTAAACAAGCTCTTTCTAAAGTTTTAATATTTATGTTCATCTCATCACAAAACAATTTTATAGTGCTATATTGATTATTGTATATAAATAAATCTAGGAGATTTATCATCTTATTTATAACCAAATTTTCATCTAATACAGATACTAATATTTTTTCTAAATGTAAAACTATATCTTCTATTGATAATATTTGATTTAATGTACTTTCCAATTTCCCAACAAAACCTTTTGATACTTGTTTTAAGTCAACAAGTTGACCCTTAAACTCTGAAATTGGTATCTTTAAAAATGGATAGAGCCCAAATGGATAAAAAGAAATACCCATAACACGTATATTTCCACGTTGAATAACAAATCCATGCTTATCTCTTATTCCATTAAAATGTATATTACTTGCATTATAATTTTGATTTTCAATCTTATATTCCATAACATCAGAAAGATTAATGATAATATCTATACTATCTGTAGGTAATAACTTATTATTTAGCAATATATTTGATTTTGTTTCAAGATACCAAATAAACTTTACCCAGGGTTTTAAACGAACATTTCTAACTGCATACCTTGTAACTGATAACATTGTAATTAACCTCTATCCTAAATTTTTTTATCATTATATACTTTATCTTTATATTATACAATATAATTTATCCTATCAAAAACTTAATCTATTCCATATCTATCTTATACATTTTTTTAATGCTTTAGAAATAGGAAGTGCTATTATAAGACCTATTAACACCTGCATTAAATTGCCTGGTATTGAAGTAAGTGGAATTATAAAATTACCATAAAGTATAACCTCTGTTACATAATATCCAAACAACATCCAAATTGATGAAACTACTACTCCTATTACATTAATCAAAAAATTTTCTCCATTCTTGCCATTTGCCCATACAATCTTTCCAAGTAAATACCCCATAATACCTCTAACTATAAATGTAAATGGAGCCCATAGAGTCCACCCAGATATCAAATCAAAAAGAGCCATCCCAATAGCACCTGATAACGCACCTTTTTTACTTCCAAATACTATTGCTGATATAAATAACATTGCTGTTCCTAAATGTACAAGACCTCCATTTATAGATATTGGCAATCTTATATTTATAAACTTGGTTGCAACAAATACTAACGCTATTAATAGTGAAGTTTCTACCAAATCTTTTGTTGTAAATTTCTGTTTAGCTGTAGCTTCCATGCCACATCCTCCTTTTATATTGTGACTAAAAATAATATTTATTAAATAAATCTACTAAACTTCCATTTGTATTAAATTCTAATGCTTTTAAACTTTTATCCAATACATTTAATATGTGAACTATTTTATCAAGACTAGCATTTTCCCCCATATGACCTATTCTCAAAATAGCATCCATATATTGATTTAATGATGTTGCAACAAGTGTATTGTAATTTTTAAGCATATAATCAGTAAGTTTTAATGCTCCTATACTTTCAGGTATTTTTATTGCTGTCACTGTATTAGAATATCCTTCTTCTAAAAACAATTCTAAACCATATTCTTCAACAGCTTGTCTTACACTAGAAGCTATTTTCTCATGTCTACTTAATACCTTTTCCACACCCTCTTCTAGTATATTGTCTAAGGCTCTATCAAGACCCATTATGTCACTTATTGGCATTGTATAAGGGAAATATTTTTTTTCGTAATATCCTTCCCATATACTTAAATTACAATAAAAACCTACTATGTCTGTTTTTCTATTTTTTATACAATTTTTTGCATCTTGACTTATACCAACTATAGTAAGACCCGCAGGTGCAGAAATAGCTTTTTGAGAACCGCCTAATATTACATCTATTTTAGATTCATCTACATTTAACCTTTCACCCACCATACCTGCCACAGAATCCACTACAGTTAAGATTCCATATTCCTTCAATAGCGGACATATCTCACTTACATCATTTAATACACCTGTTGGAGTATCACAATGAACCACTGTTGCATATTTAAAGTTATTATCCTTTTCTAAAAACTTTCTTAACTCATCAACATCTATACTTTTTGTATATTGACTTGAAAAAAGCACATACTCTCCACCATACATTTTTACAAAGTCTTTAAATCCTTCTCCATATATACCATTGTCAATTACAAGAACTCTATCACCCTTCTCTGTCAGTGAAGCACAAGCTGCTTCAAGTCCCAATATTCCTTCACCACTTAATATGTAAATATCATTCTTTGTACCAACTATATTTCCAAACTTTTCACATGTCTTCTTATAAAACTCAACAAAATCAACATCTATATCTGGGTTAGTTGTTTTCTCTGCTCTTATTAACCTTACATTTTCTCTAGTTTCTGTTGGTCCTGGTGCATAATTAATTTTATTATTCATATATATCAGCTCCTTTTTATTTTCTATACGATTATTATACAAAATTTTCATTTTTCATGGTACAATTTTATATTTTTTTAGAATTGTACCAATACATTTTTTTCTGATAACAATCTTCTGAACATTAAACATACTATCACTTACAACTTAAATTGATAAGTTATATTAATAAGAATTTTATAACAGTAAAAACAACAAAATACAGGACATATGAACATTTAAGCCACTTGCCCTGTATTTGTATATTATTAACCTATTTAACTCTATTTTTATATCTTCTATAATCCTGTTTAAAAATTAAATATAGCTTTTTATATATTTTTATTCACTATATCTTACTCTATCAATAAGAGATTCTTTGTTAAAGCTTCTTCCTATTAAATAAGTTGTTATAAATTGAGCTATAAGGATAAATACAACCATAAATAAAATTGGTACTATTGGTAATGCATATGTTGCATAAGATAATCCAGTTTTTCTTAAAAATACAACTGCAATGTATCCTAATATACCTCCAAAGACAATACTTCCTATCATCATTCTAGAAGTATAATATATAGCTTCTGAATTAAGCATTTTTACTAATTGTCTATTAGTAAGTCCAATTGCTTGAAGCATACCAAGTTCTTTTTTTCTAGTAACTATACTAGTTATCATTGTATTTACAAGATTCATAAATCCAATAACACCTATTATACCAGTTAAAGTATAGCCCATTATTTTTATAAATGAAATCATCATCTTATTTGATTCTATTCTACTATCTAAAAAATCCGCTTCTAAATATCCATTAGATTTAGCAATTTTCTTTATAGCATCTTTAACTTCTTGATATTTTCCTTCTTCAGTATATATTCCAATGGTACTTGTTGTATCATATTTCAAAGCTCTGTCTATAAAATCTTTTCCTATACCAAAACTTGGAGTTCCCATAGCTATTGCTTGAACTTTAAATTCTTTTTTTATCTCTTTATCTCCATCATATAGAGTTAATTTTATTTTATCTCCAGCCTTTACACCCATTTCTTTTGCTGTATCAAGGTGAGTAATGACTATTTCGTTTCCTGTTTGTAACCCTTCAAAATTTATTTTTCCATCTATTAGGTTTTTATTTAAATCCTTCACATCATTTTCATTTATGCTCTGTAAAAGGTCATGTTTAAACTCAACATTATAATCCTCCATCCCAATTTTTACAGAATTTCCTAATTCAGTTTTTTTGACTCCTTCTATACTCTTTACTTGGTTTAAAAAGTCTTTACCTAATGGATTATTCATTTGTAGAATATTCAAATTACTTTCAGGATTCTTGTCGCTATCCATTTCATATCCAGTAAATCTAACTTCTATATCATAAGGAAAATGCTCTCTAGCCATCTTCTCAGCATTAAAACTTTCTAAAGCAGTAGATACTGTTATAAATATAGTTCCACTTAACATAAGAGATATCAGTGTCATATAAGTACGCTTTTTATTTCTTTCTAAATTTGCTTTTGATAAATTCTTTAAATTTATATTTTTATGTCCTTTTCTATCATTTTTACCACTTATTTCATTTCCAGTATATCTTACTGCATCAACTATAGATACCTTTGAAGCTACTTTCATTGGTTTCAAAAGTGATAAAACAACAGATATAAAACTTATTACCACAACCAATAATAGCACTGGTAATTGTGATGATTTTACATCTACACCCATAAATGATTTTATTATAATATTTGCAAGTGCATAACCTAAAATTGTTCCTACTGGTATTGCTATTCCTGCTAATATAAAGCCTTCCTTAAACACTATTGCTTTTACTTGTTTTTTAGTTGCACCAATTGCTCTAAGTTTTCCAAATTCTTGTACTTTAGTAACTATTGAGATGTAGAATATATTGTATATTACCAATATACTAGACAATACAATTACTAAGCCTATAAGAACTCCTCCTATCATTGTTTCACTATCTGGTTTTAAAGCATTTATATAATTTTCATTTACAAGTATATTATTAGTATCTAATCCTATATCATTTGCAATCTTATTTAATTTTTCTTTTGCCTGTTCTATAGATAAATCACTCTTATCTTTTAATTTAACATATATATTGAAATCTTCTTGTGACATATCTCTAGTATTTTTCATATATGTTTCTGATATAATAGCAGAATAATTCTTTCCTGCTTCATATATTTCACTAGTTTCTAAGATTCCAGTTATTATAAATTCTTTTTCTATTCTTTTGTCGCTTTTATAATCATCATAAGGTACTTTTATTTTTTCACCTAATTTTTGACCATGACCTAATGCTTTTAAAGCTCCACTATCTAGTACTATTTCATTTTCTTTTGTTGGTAATTTTCCTTTTATAAATTCAAAATTATTTAATTTTAAACCCTCTTCATTCATATATGATAATGAAATGGTTGTATCATCTTCTAGCTTCTCAACACCCACTCCATTCATTTTTCCAGCTAGTTCAATATCTGCATGATTACTTAATATTTCAGCTTGTTTTTCATTTACATTTGCTAATACTCCTTGATAATTGCCTGAATACTTTATTGTATTTTCCTTTTGATATTCTCTTGTATCGACAATATAAATACCTATAGATGAAAGCATCAATGTTGAAAGTATTATAGTTATTATTATTAATATACTTTTTGATTTATTTTGTTTTACATTACTTTTTGCTATTTTAGTAGTATTAATCATTTTTGTCACCAACCTTTGACACCTTACCATCCTCTATAAATATAACTCTATCAGCCATTTGAGCTATACTATCATCATGAGTTATCATAACCAAAGTTTGACTATATTTCTTAGACATAGACTTTAGTATACTCATAACTTCATCTGATGTTTTGGAATCCAAGTTTCCAGTTGGCTCATCAGCAAGTATTATGGCTGGTCTTGTTGCCAAAGCTCTTGCTATTGCTACTCTTTGTTGTTGACCTCCTGATAATGTATTTGGTAAAACATCGTGTTTATTTTCAAGCCCCAAAGATTTTAAAAGGTCTTTTATAAATTGTTCATCCACAGTTCTACCATCTAGACCGATTGGTAATACTACATTTTCCCATACATTAAGAGATGGAATTAGATTGTAGCTTTGAAATATAAAGCCTATTTTTCTTCTTCTAAATACGGCAAGTTCTTCTTCTTTCAATGTAAATATGTTTTTATTATCAATGTATACCTTGCCAGATGTAGGTATATCGAGACCACCTATCATATGTAACAATGTACTTTTTCCAGAACCAGATTTACCTATTATAGCTACAAATTCACCTTCATTTATTTCTAAATTTACATCATCTAAAGCTTTTACTAAACTTTCTCCTTCTCCATAATGTTTTGATAAACTTTCAGTATATAGTATTTTCATAAAATTATCCCCTCACTCTAAGTTATGTTGCTCCTTAATCATCTACTTCTAATTTGTGGAGCTGTTTATACTTATATAATATATGTAGAGGATTACATTCTCCTTTCAGTAAACATTACATAGTTGTAAGAAACAAAGAAAACTTACTTCCTTTTCCTAGATTAGAAGATACCATGATATTACCACCTTGTTCTTCCAAAATTTTTCTACTTAAATACAATCCTACACCACTACCTTCTATAGATTCAATTTCTTCATCTGTTCCTCTATAAAAACGTTTAAATATGTTATTAAATTCATTTTTTGCAATTCCTCTACCATTATCCTCTATTATGATTTTAAAATAGTTTACAGTCTCTTCTATGGATATATTTACTTCTCCATTTCTTTCTGTATACTTAACAGCATTGTCTAATACATTAAAAATACTTTCCTCAGTCCATTTTTTATCGTGAGGTATAATTCTACTATTAAATTCATTTATTTTTAATGTTATATTTTTAATTCTCGCTTTAGGAGTTATACTTTCTATAGCATTTAAAATAGTACTTTTTATGTCATTATCTTCTTTTTTTATGCTTATCATACTAATCTCTAGTCTTGATATGTTAACTAAAGAATTTATTAAATTTTCCAATTTATTTATAGAATTTTTATTAGTTAATAAAAACTCATGTGCTTCATCTTCGTCTAAGTCTTCTTCTATAAGTAATGTATTATATAATTTTAATGATGCTAAGGGAGTTTTTAATTGATGAGAAATGTCTGTTACTAATGATTTTACACTTTCCTTTTCTTTTTCTAATTTAATAAATTTTATCTTTAAACTTCTATTTAACTCATACAGGCAATTGTTAATCTTACTAAATGTACCCTCTTTAAAATACTCATTATATTCTACCAAATAACCAGAATTATCTAACTTGCTACCTTCTTTTAAATAATTTTCTTGTGCCATTTGCTCCACTATAAAATAAATCTTGCTTAATCTTTTGTTTATGTATCTTATAAAATAATATATTATTCCTGTAACGGCTATAAACATTATTAAAAAAACAAAAATTGATTCTTTAAAAAAAGATTTTAAATATATGCCAAAGTTTTTATCATTTGACATTTTATTTTCTAGCCCATATCCAAATTTTTCAAGTGCTTTTTCTCCAACCTCTGCATTACTATAGTCAAAATTATAAATAGACTTTACTATATCTACCTCATCATCTGGATATTTTTCAATCAACATACCTGCCATACTTTGAGTATTTTTTATTTGATGTTCATATAAAACATATAGTCTATTATATTCAAAAAATATAAATGCAAGTGTTACCACAAGCATGGATAAAATAGAATATATAACAGCCTTTTTCATTATATAGTCCTCTTTAATACTAAAATTTTCTTTGGTATTTATATCTTTTAACATTTTTTTATACTCCTTTCACCCCATATATATCCAACTCCTCTTACTGTTTTTATATACTTAGGTTCAGAAGGATTCTTTTCTACTTTTTGTCTAAGTCTTCTTATATTTACTGCAACTGTATTATCATCTACAAAATTACCACTACTATCCCATAAAGATTCTAATAGTTGTTCTTTGGTCAAAGCTTGCATTGAATTTTCCATCAAATATCTTAATAGTTTAGTCTCTGTTTTACTTAAAATTATTTCTTCTTCCTTGTCATCATTTTTTATAATCAGTTTATTTTCTATATAATAAAAAAACAAATCATCACAAACCAGTAAAGTGTAATTTTTTACTGTATTTACCCTTTTCATAAATGCATTTACTTTTGAGATTAATACCATCAAACTAAATGGCTTTGTAATATAATCATCTGCACCTAAATCATAACCTGTAACAATATCCACTTCTTCATCAAGTGCTGTAAGCATTATTATATAAACATCACTTTTCTTTCTAATCTCCTCACAAAAATCAAACCCACTTCCATCTGGTAAACCTATATCAGAAATAATTAAATTTATATCCTCTTTAAAAAAAATACCTCTTGCCTCTTCTATACTAAATGTATTAAAAACATTGTATCCCTCTTTTTTTAATTTAAAGCTAATCCCTCTATTTAAAGATTTATCATCTTCTAAAAGTAATATATTATTCATGTTTTTCTCCTCCATTATTATGTATACTAGCTAAATTATATCATACTAACTAAGCCATTTTATTTGACAATTTATAAATATTTTTTAATCATCAAGAAGATTTTACACACTTAGATAATAAAATAAACATACCAATGATAAGTTAATAATATATTTGTTTTTAATCAAGGGTACAATTATTGATTCGATATTACTATACATAAATAAAAAAACAAAGGTAATCCAGTATTTAAACATCCAATTACCTTTGCTTAGGTTTGTATTTTATATAATAATCAATACCTATTTATCAATAAATAATTATTAATTCTATTTTATTATTGATTTTATTACTAATTTCATTTTACTTTTTTATTTTTTAAATTTATCTGATTATTATTTAATAAGTAAATTAAAACACTCGAAGCTACAAATATAAACATACTATCTTTGATACCTAAATCGCCTGTTTTAGGAGATTTTTCTTTAATTTCTGCTTTAGATGCTTTTATATTAGAACTTTCTCTAGCTTTCATTTTATCTAAATTTTTACGTTTATTCTCATTTGAGTTTTTAGTATCCTCATTATTTGCACTGTCTTCACTATCATTTAAATTATCTTCATCACCATTTAATACTAAGTTACTCTCATTACTTTTAATTATCAATTCTTCCTTAGTTTTAATGCTAATTCTTCCATCTACACTCTTGCAGATTTCTTTTTTATACTCTATATACTCAATTACTGCGCTTTCTAAACTTCCAAAATCTTCTAACATTGGTTCTTTTGATAAGCAAGGAAATTCATCTCCACCTAGTGCTATATAATCATTGGTTGCAACTGTATACTCTTTATTCATGTCAAGTGATTTTCCATCTTTCATAATACCAGTTATTTTTTCTCCTTCTTTCTGCTTTGGGTCAAAATAGTATGAGATTCCACCCACTTGTAAAAAGGCTGAATTTTTTTCTGGATACAGTTTTACTCCATGTTCTAAAACACTTTTAATTTGTTCTCCTGTAAGTTTTTTAGTAACTATAGTATTGCTAAAAGGGAATACATCTGCAATACTTCCTATTGTTATATCCCCTTTTTCAATTGTATCTCTTATATTCCCCCCATTAAATAGCGAAATATCTGCTTTAGTTTTATCTAATAAGATATCACCTATTAAATTTCCTAGATTCGTTTCTTTTGTCCTTACATTTTCATATGAGCCATCTAGAGTATTTTTTGTTACTCCTATCACTTTATCTAAAACTTGTTCCTGCTGTTTCTTTATTTCACCAATCTTTTCACTTATGTTAGAATCAAGCTTATACTCTAATGCTTCTTCTTTTTCAATTAATCTTGCTGATTTATTTTCTATTTTTATATGTTCTGTATCATTAGTATCCAATGTTAACTTTACTTCACCAATATGTTCTAGATATTGCCCTGTGCTTACAATCAGTGTATCACCAACCTGTTTACCATTTTCAAACTTAGTATGGCTATGACCATCAATAATTAAATCAATACCATTAACTTTATTTGCTATATCTATACTATTTGGCTTACTTAAACTATTAGTTCCAATATGTGATATTGCAACTATTACATCAGAACCTTTTCTTTTTAATTCATTTACTTGCTCTTTTGCACTTTCTATAGGATTTCTAAACTCTAATACTTCTACATTTTTAGAGCCTGTCTTACTTTTTGTTTCTTGGGTTGTAAGCCCAAAAAATCCTATTTTTATACCATCTATTTCTTTTATATCATTACTGTCAAATATGTTCTTATCATCTTCAAATATATTTGATGCTAAAAATTTTAAAGTTTTATCTCCTGAATTAGCAATTTTAGATAGCTCTAATAATCTATCCTTTCCATAATTGAAGTCATGATTTCCTGGAGTAATATAGTCATATCCAACACTTTTAATTAATTTAATTGCATCTTCACCTTTATTCATATTTACTATTGGTAACCCATGTAAGCAATCTCCTGCATCTACTAAAATTGAATTTGGAGTTTCCTTTTTTAATGTAGCTAGATTACCTATTTGTATATATTCATCACCTTCAGCATATCTTCCATGTATGTCATTAGTGTGAAAAATGGTTATTTCTTTAGATGAGTTTTCTATTTTGTGCTTAAAGTTATTTAATTGTTCTACACTTTTATAACTTTCTTCAAAACTCTCTAGTCCATAAGAAATAAAACTCTGGCCTGTTGTAATTAGAATTATAATTACTAAAATTAAATATCTTCTAATTTTCAATATAAGTTATCCTCCTAAAATTAGTTTCAGCTTTAAAATAAGACTCTTATTTTAAGATAAAGCTTTTTAGATAAATATTAGAATATATGAAGTTAATCATTTCGATTTTAATATTTATCTATCAATTTAATTTTGTCCATATCCAACAAGTTTTAATCTAGTTACATTTTTTCACACTTATATTTTCATTTATTTTATATGTATTTTTTAGAACCTTTTTAGCTGGTCTCTTTTAAAAGTCCATTGAGGAACTGTTAAATCCCCCTCAAAATTCAAGTTATACCAAGGACTTAAATTTGGTTGTTTACGATTAATAAGAAGCTGAGTTTGTTGAGCAGGCATATAACTTTGAGCTATCATAAAGACCTTTTCTCCGGTTTTTTCATTTTCTGCCATATCCATAATTATACTTGCATGTCCTGGACTGCCTCCAACTATAAAAACATCCCCTATTTTCATATCATCAAGTTGCACAGGTTTTAATTCTTTTTCAAGTGATAAAGTGCCTGAATAAGCAAATACTATATCCATAAATTTTCTAAAACTATCATATGATGTTGAATATTCACTTGCTTTATACCAACTTGAACCACTATCTTTTACTGAAATCCTATATCCTTCTGCCCATTTTGAATACTTAGCCTTAAAACCATCCACAAAGTCAAAGCTTATTTCATCATATCTCTTATTCTGATACAGGTATTCTGCTCTCATAAGCATAATTGCATCTGCACATTGATGCAAATCTCTATCACCAATATTGACATCGAATACACTATCATAGATACCTTTTGATTCCTTAGTTCTACCATCGTAATACTTAACTTTCTCACCATAATTTTTCAACTTAGTATTCCTCAAAAAACTTTCGAAGCTACCTTTTTCTACATCAACCCTTTTAAATCCTTTTGGTGGCTCATACCTATCTTTTAATATATTTTCATCTTTATGTACTACGATAGATTGCTCTTCTTTTTTAGAATTTTGAATATGGTTAGAACCTTCAACTGTTTTTTTACTTTCCCCATTACTGCATCCAACTAAAGTCAACATCATCAATGATAAAATAGTAATTTTCTTTGACAGTTTCATTAGATTTACCTCCTATAAATTTTTCAAAAATAAATGCAAAGTTACACTTATAGAGTTCTTGTATACTATTATACAAAATTTCTATTTACTAATATTTCTTGACTCAAATGCACATTTATTGTTGTATTTAATGTTAAAATAATTATAATAGGATATCATAATAAAAACAAACAACAGATTTGTGTTAATTTTAGAAAGGGGAAAAAATGATAGATTTAACTTTACTTGGATGTGGTGGAAATGTACCCATGCCACATAGATTTTTGTCTTCTGTATTCATGAATTATAAAGGCAGAAAAATACTAATTGATTGTGGTGAAGGCACTCAAGTATCTATGAAGTTGAAAAAATGTGGCTTTAAAGATATAGACTTGATTTGTATAACACATTTACATGGTGACCATATATTTGGACTTTTAGGGCTTCTATCAACGATTGGAAATAGCGGTCGTACAAGTGATTTAACTATAGTTGGTCCTATTGGAATAATTGATTGTATTCGTTCTATGAGAAATTTAGTAGAATACATACCCTATACTTTAAAAATTATAGAAAATCCTCAAGGTAGTTTTTCTTTAGATAATGAGTATTTGAAAAACATAGAGATTTCAACAATCCATTTAGAACACTCTATAGAGTGTATAGGATACAGTTTTAATTTTAAACGAAATCCTAAATTTGATATAAATAAAGCAACTCAAAATAAAGTTCCTAAAACAATATGGAAAAATCTTCAGGATGGTCAAAGTGTAGTTTTAAATTCAAAAAAATACACTCCAGACATGGTTTTAGGAGAACCAAGAAAAGGAGTTAAAGTAAGTCTTACAACAGATACAAGACCTATAGACTCAATACCTAACTTTATAAAAGATAGCGATTTATTTATATGTGAAGCTATGTATGGTGATGATTTAGATATTTCAAAAGCTGTCAAAAATAAGCATATGACTTTTAGAGAAGCTGCAAACCTTGCAAAACTAGGAAATGTTAAGCAACTTTTATTGACACACTTTAGCCCATCATTAGATATGCCTAACATGTACTTAGAAAATGCTACTAATGTTTTTGAAAATACGATTATTGGTGAAGATAGACTTAGCTTACACTTAAATTTTGATGAATAATTAATTTTACAGCTTTAGTAAAAATTATACTTAATAAAAATTTAGGAATGAACTTACCTTAGATAAAATTATTTTAGGGTAAACTCATTCCTTTAATATTTATTACTGTTATTTAATTTATTAATAGTTACTTAATTATTAATAGTTATTTAGATAAAATTATTTAGATACATTTCCAGCTACATTTAATACATCCCAGGTTCTTGCAAATGGTGGAGCATAACATAAATCTAACATCCCAAGTTGACTTGTGGTCATTTTTCCAAAGATAGCAGCTGCCAACACATTAGTTCTTTGAACAGCATCTTTAAAACCAGCTACTTGTCCACCTAAAATAACTTTTGTCTCTGCATCGTAAATAAGTTTTACATATATTTTATTTCTTCCAGGATAATAGTGAGTTTGATTATAATCAGAAATAAATTTGGATTTGAAGTTTAATCCCAAATCACTAGCTTGTTTCTCTGTAATTCCAGTTGAGGCAGCCTCCATATCCATAACCTTTATACAACTTGAGGATAGAGAACCTTGATAAGAAACTTCTTTACCTGCTAAGTTTTCTCCTACTATCCTACCTAATTTATTTGCTCCAGTTGCTAAAGGTATATATGCATTTTCATTACTCACTATATTCTTTATAGTTGCACAATCACCAGCAGAATATATATCTTCAACAGAAGTCCTGCCATATTCATCAACTACTATAGCTCCATTTTTTAATGTTTTTATATTTGTATTTTGTAAAAATTCCGTGTTAGGTTTTACACCAGTAGCAATTATCACAACATCTGTATCTATTGTGCCTTTATTTGTTATTACTTTTTCCACTTTATCTTTTCCAGACAATTCTACAACTATCTCATCCAAATGCAATTTTACATCGTGATTTCTTATTTCATCCTCTAAGACATCTGTAATTTCCTTATCAAATACTTGTGGTAATACTCTCTCTTCCAATTGAACTACATGTACATCTTTACCTAATTTTTTGCATGCTTCAACTGCTTCTAATCCTATAAATCCAGCACCTATTATTGTTACTTTTTTTATTTCTTTTCCACTTAATAATTTTTTTAGATATTCTCCATCATATAGGCTTTTTAGTGTAGAAACATTTTTTAAATCTATATTTTTTATAGGAGGCAGAATGCTTCTTGCCCCAGTTGCTATCATCAATTTATCATAGTAATCTTCGTATATCTCATCTGTTTTTACATTTTTTATTTTTATTTTCTTAGACTTAGTATCAACTGCAACAACCTCTCTAAATATATTTAAATCAATGCCCGATTCTCTAAGTTTTTCAGGTGTTCTGGCCAATAAATCATTAGCATCATCAAAAAAACCACCTACAAAATATGGCAACCCACAAGCTCCAAAAGACACTATTTCAGTTTTTTCATAAACTACAACCTCGTATTCAGGTTTAATTCTTTTTAATTTCGCTGCAGCACTCATACCAGCTGCAACACCACCAATTATTATTACTCTCATTTTATCTCTCCTTAGACGTCTAATTAATTTCTCTACTTAGTTTAAACTTTTCATTTAATATCTATTCTATGTATATATTTTCATGATAATTTTAGTTATTTTTTTAACATCTTTTTATTTGAAATCAAATTTTATAAAAGTTGTTCTTACATCCATTAATCTAATTCAAAGTCTTTAAACATATATTATACCCCCTTTTCATCTATTTAATCATATTTTGATAAATTAAATTATTTTATTCTATCTCGGTAAATTGTGATATAATATTGACATTTTTTTAATATATTGATATCATTTAAGCTTAGAAAAATTTATTTTTAGACAAAGGAGAAAAAATATTGGAAAACTCATTCTTATCACAATTTCTTATGATTACAGATTTTAAAACGATTTTTTTCATATTATTACTTATAGGTATATTTTTTATTGTTAGACAATTTGAAAAGAAAAAAATCAAATTTTCATTGAGAACAATATATGCTACAATAATTGGTCTTATATTGGGAATTATTATTCAAGCTTTTGCTGGTTTTCCTACTGATACAACTCAAATTACTTGGTTACAAGAAGTAAGCAAATGGTATAGTTTATTTGGTTCTGGATTTATGGACTTATTAAAAATGTTAGTAATACCTTTGGTTTTCTTATCAATTATAAAAGTAATTATTAACATGAAAGATAATAACCTTGGAACTTTGACATTTAAATCTTTAGGAATGCTCCTTATTACTACGGCTATAGCAGCAATTGTTGGAATTGTTGTTGCAAACACGATGAGATTAGGAGTAGGAGCTGATTTATCCAGTTTAGGTGGAAATCAAGAGCTTAAGGAAATAAACTCTCTTGTAGATACTTTAAGAGGATTATTACCATCAAATCCTGTAATGGCTATGGCAAATGGAAATATTGTAGCTACAATAATATTTGCTACATTTATAGGTACCTCAGTAAAGAGATTAAGTAAAAAACATTTTGAAACTATAAATCCATTTATAGATTTTATAGAAGCATCTTACAAGATAATTGTTAGTGTATCTATGACTGTTATCAAATTTATGCCTTATGCTGTAGTTGCACTACTTGCTAATACAATAACTTCACAAGGTATTAGTTCAATAATTTCTGTTTTATATTTTATATTAGCTCTTTATATATCAGTTGCAATATTATTTGTTATACATTTAATTTTTATAACTTTAAATGGTCTAAATCCTATTACTTATATAAAAAATTCAACTGAAGCTCTACTTCTAGCATTTACTTCACGTTCTAGTTTGGGAACATTACCTGTTACGATAGAAAGTTTAGTACAAAATCACGGAGTTGATGAGGGTGTATCAAGCTTTACAGCAAGTTTAGGTGCAAACATGGGTATGAATGGTTGTGCTGGCATATATCCTGCTTTAATGGCTGTTACTCTTGCTAATATGGCTGGAGTAAATATGGATATTAGTTTTTATGTTATGCTGTTAATTGTTATAACAATTAGTTCACTTGGAATAGCAGGTCTTCCAGGAACTGCTACAATAGCTGTTTCAGTTGTTATTTCTGGAGTAGGTCTTGGCTCTTATTTCCCACTAGTTGGTGGAATACTTGCAATAGACCCTATACTAGATATGGGACGTACAATGATAAATGTCAATGGTGCTATGGTATCTTCAATTACTGTAGGTAAGTCACTTGGAAAAGTTGATAAAGAAGTATTCAATAAGAAAAACATTTCTTAAAAAATATTATAAAAATAAATGGCTAACATAGTACAAAGTTAGCCATTTATTTTTTATTTTATTTACAAAATGGAAAAAATTCTTTTGTAAGGTTTTGAGGATATACAGATATAAAAACAAAGTCATAATCTTGAGACTTTGCATATTCTAATATATCTCCATCATAGTATCTAGGGTCTATCATATCCATAGTTGAACAAACAGAAGAAAAGAATGCTGCTGTTGGTACAATTAATGAGTCCTTAACAAATAACACTTTTAATCCTTCTGGATTTTCTATATTTTTAATTTTAACTAGTGGACGATTCCCCAATAAGTATGTAAAATATTTATCTGATTGTCCATCCATTAAATTAAGGTCAGCATTAAAAGGGTATGATAATATCAAACTCTCTTCAAACCTTCCTTTTAATTCAAATTTTTGAGATTTAGAATCTGTATAGTATGTATAATTCGTCTTAAATTTAGGATAAATTAGTGTAAAATCATCTATTCCACCATATAAAATTCCCGTCTTCCTTCCCATAGAACCAAGAAATGACCTAGGATATACAATCGAATTATAGTTTTCTTTATCTCTATAATAATAATTTTCATCTAATTTCATGTTATATTTTTTATTAAGCTGTTCAATCAATTCTCCAAATGCCCAAAAAGAAGTCTCTACTTTCCAATGGTGGTCTGTTTTAAAGAATAACTCATCTTTTGAAATACCACTTTTTAAAATATTTTTTCTAAAATCTATATAGTCAACATTATCATTTTTTAGTTCATTTAAAAAATTATCTGCTGTCTCATTACTATAGGAATAAGGTATGCCTTTAGGAAACTGTGTTACTCCTTTTATATATTTATCTGGAGTCATTAAATAAACTAATTTAGTATTTTGTTTATCCATTTCCTTAGAGAACTTACTTACTCTGTCTGACAATACATCAACTTGATTTGGAGATTTAGCAAAATATGTGTAATGCATTTTGCCAGAAGTATCTTTCACAACACTAAACTTTGAAAATTCATTTTTACCCATTAGTTTTTGCAAATATCCATAAGTTTCAATAAAAGTATTTTTATATATCACTTTGTCATTTACTGTATTATCAATAGACGATATAGTATCCTTTAAACTATTCTTATCATTAATTGATTTTTTTATTTCTTGTATCATATCTTTTCCAGAATAACAGATATTAGAGATAGAGAAGGTGAATAAAACAACTAAGAATATAATTGTAGTTATTAGCCTTACTTTAAAAAATCTATTCATACTTTTCCTCCTCAGCTAAAAATTAAAGTAAATAAATGGATTATAACTTCCAGTTACTAAATATGTCACAGAAATAAAGAACAATAAAATAGAACAAATTGGATAAAATAAATTAAATAATGTACTGTATTTAGCTTGTTCAACAACAAATTTATTAACTTTTTTTGCAATAGGTACACTAAAAATAAATGCAAATATAAAGAAAATCAAATATTCTTTCAAGAACATATATGTATAGTCACTCCACATAACTCCACTTGCACCAAACATAGCTTTAAAATAGTTATATGCTTCATTTAAATTTGGAGCTCTAAACAGTACCCATCCAAAGTTTACTACTAGTAAAGTATAAATATGTTTTATGAGATTATGATTTTCAATCTTTTCAAACATTATAAATCTCTCTATAATTAAAAAAACAAAATTCAAAATCCCCCAAATCACAAATGTCCATTCTGCACCATGCCATATTCCAGTAAATAACCATACTATAAACATATTTCTAATCATAATGTCTTTATTTAAAACTCTAGAACCACCAAGTGGAAAGTATATATAACTCTTAAACCACATTCCTAAAGAAATATGCCATCTTCTCCAAAACTCAGAAATTGATTTTGAAATATATGGGTAATTAAAGTTTTCTTCAAATTTAAAACCAAACATAAGACCTAAACCTATGGCCATATCTGAATACGCAGAAAAGTCAAAAAATATTTGTAAAGTATAAGCTATTGAACCAAGCCAAGCCAACGATGTAGCTATTGAACCTTGACTATTCATAGTGTAAATATAATCTGCTACTATTGCCATATTATTAGAAATTAATATTTTTTTACCTAAACCAGTTATAAACCTACATGTTCCAATAGAAAATTTATTCCATGTTTCTTTTCTGTTATGAATTTGTTCTGCAACACTTTCATATCTAACTATAGGCCCTGCTATTAATTGTGGGAAAAAAGCTATATATAATCCTACATAAAAAGGATTCTTTTGAACTTCTCCATGTCCACGATAAACATCTATAACATAAGACATTCCTTGAAAGGTAAAAAATGAAATACCTATAGGTAAAACAATGCTTGGAATCGCAAGTTCTGTGTTAATAAGCGAACTAATATTTCTTAGTGCAAAAGCTAGATATTTAAATATAAATAGAACACCTATATTATATATACACATCAAAATCAAAATAATCTTTACTTTTACTTTACTTTTTCTATATCTGTCTACTATCAAACCAAATATATAATTCATTATTATAGAAGCTATCATAATAACAACAAATTTCGGCTCTCCCCAGGCATAAAAAAATAAACTAACAATAAGTAATATCATATTTTGGATTGTCCGATTAAATCTAAATAAATAATATAATACCAAAGTTATTGGCAAAAAATAAAATAAAAAAATCAAACTTGAAAATAACATGCTATACCTCCTCTCTTTACTCAGTTTTTAAGTGTTTTTTCCAATATAAGTATATCCCTAAGCATATTGCTAATAAGGATATAAATAAAATGCGAATAAAATTTACACTATTATTCATAGCATTTACTGTTTTCATATTTTGTACGGTTGGTGATTGTTTAGGTGATACTAAGGTATACGGAACACCATCTTTATCTTTTTGATTAATACTCCAAGACTGAGTCAATACTATCTTCTTTCCAACTTTAAACTTGTCATCAACATTAACTTTTAAAATAATTTCTCCAGGTTGTACTTCATTATTTAATGTTAATTTACCTTCCTGAGATATATTTACATTGTTTTGTTTTTCTACAAATGAGTACTTAATTTTTGAACTCTGTTCCAGTCCTGACACTTTATATTGACTTATACTTTGACCCAATACAGGTATTTGTACTTCTTCATCACCAATTATTTTAATATTATGCAAGGATTCAAGTTGCTCCTCTAAAAGTAAAGATACTTTTCTTATATTAATAACATTATGTTCTTCACTAGATGGAATAAATGTGATTCCCCACCCGTTAATATCTGATAGAACATCTGAATCTAACATGACATTATTTTTATCATTTATAAAACTGCTAAAATTCACATAAATTTTTCCCTCAAACTCACCTGGTATATCTATGCATCCATCTTTTATTTTATCTGAATATATTATATTTTGATTTTCAATAAATATTTCGCTACCTTCTTTTAACTTAAAGTCAAGCGTATCCTTACTTTGTATGTTTAAATTAATTCGCTGAGGACTTTTATTCTTATTTTGAATCTCAATATAAAAATTATGGAATACATTCCAGTCATCTTTTATATTTTTATAAATATATAGATAACGTTCTTTATTATTTTTAGAACTATCTGTCTCTATTTTTATACTTGTATTTTCATGTATAATGTTAGCACTTAAATTACTTTCCACCTTTTTAAAAGATAAATCTAAATTTTTATTACTTATTCCTGAACTTGTAAAAGTACTGTTTATAAAAAAAATAAACACTAAAATAAAATATTTTAAATAACACAAAAACACTTTTAAAATTTTCATTTTATCTCTCCTAAATATATTTCATTGGCTCAAACTCATCTGTGCATTCGTCTTTCTTTTCATTAGGTTTTGAAATTATAATTGTTTTATGTTGTAATATCCACTCCATCATTTCCTCCCTTAAAAATAAATTTTGCATTATACTATCAATATTATTTACTTTGTATAAAACACCCCTCATATCAGCTTTACCTTCACATAAATCACACTCAAGTATAATATTTTCATTAAGTTCTATTTCTATTTTTTGAGGATAAATATCTTTATTTTCAAAACCTAGTAATACATACTGATAATTAAAATTTACCAGTTTTACCTTACCTATATTTTCTATATCACTTTGGAAATCTGTATTAATTCTTGGACTTCTTCTCGATAAAGTTTTAGATTTTTCAATACGTTTTTTTACATTAATTTGCAAGTCATCAAAAAAACCTAATTGATTAGATATTGTCATTGGCAAAGTCGGCACCCTATCATGAACAATACACATCCAATTATCAAATTGATTATCTTCAATGTGTGTAATGTAACATGCATACTTCCACTTTGAGTTTATTTCCACAACATTAACTATCTTTGCCTTCATACTGGCTATATATATTTCATTTCCTGATTTTTCTTTAAACTCTACCTCAAATTCTTCTGGAGAAATATACTCTGGATTTTCCAACAAAAACGCAAATCCATTTTCTGATATATCAATTGTTTTTGAAGAAAGAATGTACGAATTTTGCTTTAGTTTAAAATCAATTTCAGCAACATAACGCTCAGATTTTCTTAATTGTTGTCTTCCTGATATAAACAGCATGGCCATAACAAGATTAAAAAGATTTCCAATTAACCAAAACAGTACGACTGAGTATGTCATTGAATTCATTTTAAATATTGATATAAACATCTTTAAGATTCCTATTATAGATAGCACTATGTATATAAAATATGGTGCTCCTTGCAAAACCTTATATATTCTTTTTTCTTCTGCTTTACTCTTATTGGTCACTGAAAATTTATTCTTAGATATTGCAAATGTTTCAAGTATTACTGCTGGCATTAAAGACTGAAACATTATAGTTTCATATATATTAGTCCATCTTGTGTTTCTTATATTTTGAGAAAATATTTTAAGGGATAAACTACTTAAAATATACATAGGTAACCAAAATATCAATACTTGAAGTAATGTGCATTTTACAACAATTACATTAAAGACTGAAAATAAAATGGGAGCCATTATATAAGTAAAGCGTTTTATACTTGCATACCAATAAGTAATTGAAGAAATATAACTTATTTTCTGCCAAAATCCTAAACCTTTTCTAAACAAAATATTCAATCGTCTACCTGTCTGTATGCATCCACGTGCCCATCTTTCACGTTGTTTAATAAGGCTTTTTAAATCTATTGGAGATAATCCTGATGCATGTACTTCTGGAATAGCATAGCATCTATATCCTTTACTTTGAATTAAAATCCCTGTTGCAAAATCTTCTGTGATAGAAAAAGTATAAAATCCTCCAACTTCATCTAAAGCTTCTCTTGAAATAACTGTATTACTACCACCATAAATTACAGAATTGGTTTTATTTCTAGCTAATTGAATATCTCTATAAAAATAATCTTGTTCATTTGGAATTCTACCTTCAGAGTGTAAATTAAATTGGAATAAATCTGGATTATAGAAACTTTGTGGTGTTTGCACAAAACCAATCTTTTCGTATTGTTCTTTTTCTCCATCTTTTTTAGCCTGTTCATTTTTTAAAAAGTATGGTACTGTATCAATTAAAAAATCATGCATTGGTATCATATCTGCATCAAATGTAGCAATCAAAGGAGAGTTTGTATGCTGCATTGCATTATTTAGGTTTCCAGCTTTGGCTCCTTCTCTTTCTGTTCGAGTTATATAATTGACACCCATTTTTTCTGACAGAAGACGCATTTCTTCACGATTACCATCATCACATATATATATATGTACCTTTTTCTTATCAGGATATTGCATATGAAGACATCCATTTATTGTTTTTCTTACCAAGTCAACAGACTCATTATATGTTGCAATAAATACATCCACAGGTGGATAAAGTTCTTCACTTATAATTGGCTTTTCAGGATACTCAATATTAGACATTCCATAATAATGTACAAACATTTCCATCATCCCTATTAACTCCACTGAAAGTAGTATTATCGCACAAATTAATGCAAACATCCCTTCTTCTTTAGGTATTGTATAAAAAATTCTCCACAATATATATATAATATTAGTAATAATAGTTAAGGTTATAAGTACCTTTTTTGAATTTTTCTTCATCAAATCACCTCTTTCCTACTAGTGCATTCAATATCTCTTCATCCCAAGTACCTTCAACTTGATTATATATTCCAAATCCAGAGGCAAGTTCCCAGTAAGCCCATGAAAAATTTCGTTTTTCAGCCTCTTCTCTTACTGCTTTTATCCAAGCTACTCTTGAAGCTTCTGGTGCCTCTTTTGTTATTCCAAACTCTCCCAATAAAACTTTTACATTATTTTTATTAGCCCATTTCTCTACTGTATCAAATCTTTTCTTTAGATACTCAAGTTGTTCATTTGTTCCTTCCCAAGTAATATTGCTTAAGTTCTCAAACCCTTTATGATAGATATTTCCTTGGAATGCAAAATCATTTGGTTCATAATAGTGAAATGAAACTACTATATTAGAGTTTTTAGGAATATTTAAACCCTTTAAATAATCAATTTGGTAGTAATTGTATGGACCCACTATAATTGTCCTTTTAGGATTAGTTTTTCTAATTATATTTATAGCTTCTTTAAAGTATTCATTTAGTAACTGTGGAGATAGGCTTTCTTTAGGCTCATTTAATAATTCAAAAACCAATTTTTTATCATATTTTTGATATCTATTAGCTATTTGTTGCCATATTTTTAAAAACTTCTCTTTATTAATTTGTGGTTCTTTCATAATGTCTTCAAAGTGATGTAAATCTAACACAACTACTAACTCTTTATCCAAAGCATACTTTATATGCCCATCAATCTTTTTGAAGAATTCTTCATCAATTTTATAATCATTAGAATCTGAGGTGTAATCAGAAAATCTTACTGGTATACGGACTGTATCAAAACCTGCCATTTTTATATCATCAAAATACTTATCTGACATTTTAACATCCCAAGGAAAATTTTTTGGTGATTCTAACGCATTACCTATGTTTATTCCTCGTTGCATTGTAACTTTATCACTATCTCCTCTTATTATAAAATAAAATCCAATAAAAGCTATACTCAAAAAGGCTGCTATACTAATACCTATTCTTTTTATGTTCCTCTCCCCCTAACTTATTTTTTGTATAATATTACTTTACTAGTTTTAGTCTATCTTATAGAAGCTTTAATATCATTAGTACCCTATTATAACAAATTAAATTATATCATGTTATCTCTAATTATGCTTCTTTATAAATTTTATTCTAAATATACTTTTAAAAAAATATAAGGCAGTATATCTTAAAATAACTTTGATTATTTCTCGATATAATGCCTTATATTTTTTATAACTTATCTAACAAATCTAAAACTTGTTTTTTGACCTTATCATATCCAAAATTATCTAGTGAATATCCAAGCTCTATATTTCCGAAACCTTTAATTTCAGCATTTTCTTTTTTATTTAATAGAGTTTGCATAAGCTCAACTTCTATATATTCTCTTCCCTTTTCTTTTTCTAACATAGTAAATAACTCAAAATCTTGTATGCCAAATCTTAAGTTTTCCATTCTAACACTTCTAACAGGCTTTAAATCTTTTCCAGGATAAACAAAGAACATATCTCCAGCTTTCCAAATAGGGAATTTGTAACTTGCGTCTTTCCAAGGGTCTTCTGTCCATAAATTATAATCCCATCTTAAAAATCCATCAAGACCAAAATAATAAGTGTACCACCCTATTATTCTATTTTCTACAAAAGGAGAACTTATAAAACTATTTGGTTTTTCTGGGAAACAGCAAACAAACCAAGTCAATATTCCACCTTTATCATGCATTTTTTTCTTTAGATTTTCTATATCTTTATAATTTTGAATAGTAAGTTTTAAATTTATTGACATGTCATCAACTTCATCTTTAGCTCTATCTAAAAAGTTTTGGTCATGAGTTGCTGATTTATATTTAACTTGATGAGTACTTACAGTAGAGTTTATAAATTTGATACACTCTTTTACAACCTCTGGATTATTTGGTTCATCGGCTATAATTCTGATGCTATCCCATAGACCACATTCTATTAAATGATTTAATACTAATCCTATATACTCTTTTAAATCATCTGTATTATTTATGAATTTAAACACTTTGTCTTTTTCATCAAAGTATCTTACTCTTATAGGGTCTTTATAGCCCTCTATAGGGTTTCCAAACTCTCCAGCACACCAATTACCTAACAGACCAAATAAATCTATCTCCTGAGCCATTTTGTACTTACTAGCTATACTTATATACTTGTCCATGCTTTCAAAATTACACTTGATATTTCCATCTAAATCTTTTGAGACACCTACCATGTTGTATTCATATAAATTTGATGGATTTTTATAGACTTTATAACAACTTTGACCTGCCCATGGATAATCTGAAACTATAACTGTTGCAACTTTTTCTCCTAAAGATGCTAGTTCTTTGAGATAATTATCTATTATCTCAAAATGTATATCAGACCACAATTCAACTTTATACATTCTAGCTAGACAACTTGGATGTTGCCATAAATCTAAAAAGAATTTACTTTCGTCCAAAGGCTTTAACACAACATTTTTTACTTCTATAGGCACATCAACTGTAAAAACTTTTTCTTCATCTTCATAACCAAAACTTTTGAATATATCAATACTTATATTAAACTTATTTCCTAAAAAATCCTCAGGTACTTGCCCTTCAATCCAAAACGTTTGAGGCAAATATTGTTCCACTAGTACATCTTTATCTCTCAAAATAGCATCATTTACAAATGCTTTTGTATCATCTTGAACGTACCCTAATATATTTATACTAAAATTATTTTCTAATCCATCAGGCACATTTAGACCTAATCTTACTCTATTTCCCAAGCCTTTCCATGATATAGCACTACTACCATCAATTGTGCAATTAAATTCTTCTGTAGCTTTCAGCATAATTTGAAATGCAAATTTTTCACCTTTAGCTACTACAATATTTAAATCCTTATGTTCCCAAGTTTCAGCTTCTATAACTGAGTATTTATTGTGTTTAAATGTGCAATCTTTCAATATATATGAAATTTCCATGTTTTGATTTCCTCCGCATCTATAGTTTTATTTTGTATTTTTAAATTAGACTATTTAACCTTTTATACCAGATAAAGATACACCCTCAACAAATTTACTTTGTAAAATTAAATAGAAAATAAATGGAGGTAAAAATGTTATTGTTGCTCCTGCCATCATTTGTCCATAATTTGTTATCTGGAATGTCTTAAGAGTGGATAACCCTACTGTTAATGTCCTCATTGCATCTTTAGTTGTTGCTATAAGAGGCCACATAAACTCATTCCATGCTCCCATGAAAGTAAATATAGCTAGTGTAATTAATGCTGGTTTGATTAGAGGTAACACTATTTGTACTAAAATTCTAAGGTCTGAACAACCATCTATTTTTGCTGATTCTAAGAGTTCTTTTGGTACTCCTAAAATAGCTTGTCTCATTATAAATACACCAAATGCAGTTGGTATTGGCATAATAAGAGCCAAATAACTATTTATCCATCCTAAGTGTTTCATTATTATATAAAGTGGTATCATTGTAACCTGAGATGGTATAATTAAAGTCATTATCATAAATAAAAATAACTTATCACTACCTTTAAAATCCATCTTCGCAAAAGAATACCCTGCTAATGTACTAAATACTAAGTTTAACAGTACTCCTGAAAAAGATACTATGGCTGTGTTTAAAAAATATTGCGTAAATCCTTTTTTAGTAAATATATCTATATAGTTTTGAAGTGTTACTGTTGAAAAAGATATATCCAAATTGTACGAATTATATGTTACCTTTAATGATATTATCAACATGTATATAAATGGTACTAAGCTTGCACATGCTATAAATAATAGCAACCCATCACTCAATAATCTCTTTGTTGTTTTCATATTATACCTACCTTTCTAAAAATCTGAACTGTCTCGTTTTACAAGTTTATTTTGTAAAATTGAAACTACTGCTATCAACAAAAATAATACATTTGCTACAGTCATTGCATATCCAGAATTGAAGTTTTTAAAGTTTAAGTTAAATGCATGCATAACTATACTCATAGTAGATATCCCTGGACCTCCACCTGTCACAGTATAAACCAAGTCAAATACTTGTAACGACCATATTGTTCCTAAAAACACAACCATTATTGTAGTTGGCTTTAGTAGTGGAACTGTTATTTTCATAAATTCTTGAAGTTTTGTAGCTCCATCAACCTTTGCTACCTCATAACAATGTTTTGGTAAATTCATTATAGCTGAAATATAAATTACCATAAAATATCCTATATTTTTCCACATAGATATAAACATAAGCGTAGGAAGTGCTGTTTTACTATCTCCCAAAAGTTTAGATGATTCTATTCCAAAAGCACCTAACAATTGATATATAATTGAACCTTCTCCATTTAATAAAGCTCTCCATACCATACCAATCAAAACCATAGACGACAATACAGGTATAAATATAGCTCCTTTAGCAAATGAAGCTATTTTACTATTTCCTTTTCCTGTAATCCAAACTGCCAAAATCAACGATAAAATAGTCTGGCAAGGTACTACTATAATAGCAAATTTAATCGTATTTATAATAGATACTTTTAATGTCTCATCTGTAAATAATTTTTTATAATTTTCTAAGCCTATAAATGTTGCTGGACTAATAATATTGTACTTTGTAAAACTAAAGTATATTGACATTATTATTGGTAATACATAAAATGCCACTAAAATTATGCCCAATGGTAATATGTATATATATGGTTTAATATTTAATTTTAATTTTTTTCTTGTTGAATTTTCTTCAAACTCTCTAACTAAGTTATTCATTTTTATCCTCTCCAATATAAATATTAGCATTGTACTTATAAATACAATGCTAATTTTAATCTGTAAAGTATTTTATAACATCTTACAGCCTTAAACTTTTATTGTGCTAATAAATCATTTGAATATTTTGCAGCATCATCTAACGCTTGTTTTGGAGTTTTATCTCCTGAAATCATAGTTTGAAGTTCTTTCCATAAATATTCATATATTTCAACACCATGTGGTCCTACTACCAATGGTCTATATACATCCTTATCATTTTCAACCATTGCTTTAAATCTTTCATCACCTTGATATGGTTCACCTTTTGTTATTGGTGCTCTTGGTATCGCTTTATGGAATTCTGTCATTGATTCAACACTTAACATATGTTGTATTAATTTATATGCAAGTTTTTTATCTTTTGCTGATGACATTAAAGATAAATGGTCTACTGCTCCAAAAGTTGCAGCTTTCTTGTCTTCTAAGCCAGTCACAAATCCCCAATTTAAATCTGGGAATGACTTATCAAATACACTTGTTGCAGCAGAAGACAACATTATAGTAAAGGCTGCTTTCCCTGGTCCAAATACACTTTCTATCATTTCATTGCTATCTTTAGATAAAGAATCTTCAGGTACATATGCTTGTAATTCTTTTAAGAAATTAGCTGCTTCTAAACCACTCTTATCATTAAATTTAACTGATTTTAAATCATCATTAAATATATCTCCACCAGCTTGCCATAAATATGGATACCAGTTCCAGTTCATGTTACCAAAAGTTTTAGCTCCCCATCCTTGAGCTAATCCCCATTGGTCTATTTTTCCATCGCCATCAGTATCCTTTGTTGCTTTTTGGCAGATTCTTTTAAAATCTTCCCATGTTTTAGGAGGTTTTTCTCCTATTTTATCTAGAATATCTTTGTTGTAGTATAATACACCTGGATTTGCTGCTTGGAATGGCATTCCATACATTCCACCCATCATTTCAGATGTTTTTATGTAAATAGATTGTTCTTTATCCTCTTTAGTTGCATAGTCAGTTAAATCTTCTACTGCTCCACTTTGTATAAACTGAGGATACATTTCTGCATACATATATCCAACATCAGGGCCTTCATCAGCACTTATGGCTGTTGCAAATTTTTCTGAATAATTTTCCCAAGGAATTATCTGTAAATCTACTTCACAGTTATTTTTTTCCTCAAATTTATCTAAAATAGGGTCCCAAACTTCCTTCATATTATCTTCTACTGGTGGCATCCAAAGAACTAGCTTTTCTTTTTCCCCATCCTTTTTTGCATCTTTTCCACTACCACTTGAACACCCTGTTATAAGTGTTGTAGTCATAATTGCCACCATAGCTAGTGAACACAATTTTTTCAACATACTCACCTTAATTCCCTCCATCTTGTTTGGTTTTTCTTTTTTCATTGTAATTCTACATAATTTTACTCCATTTAAAATATTATCAAAGCATGTATTTCTTGTCTAATCAGTTTTTTCTATATATTTTTTTTTATTATAGTTTTTTTCTATAGTGCCATTTTTAATTTTATTTTTTATGGCAATCAATATAGTTAAAATAAACTAGAATTTTTTAGTGAAATTTTTAATTTGAAAGTCTCTTTTATTAAATTACAACACAAAAAATAGACCATATAATTATATGGTCTGTTTTCATCTACTTAAAAAAGTTTATTTTTTAGGTCTAAGTTCAGCTTTATCTCTTTTTATTTCTTCTAATATTTCTTTTAAATTATACTCAACACTAGAAAGCACATCTTCTGCATATTCAATTGAACCAATTCTTATCTCATTGGCTATTCTTTCAGCCCTATCAACTATATCCTTAGCTCTTTGGTCTGCTTGAACAACAGGTTCACTTGACTCTACATAGGCTTTTACTACATCTTCAGAATTTTTCTTTAATTCTTCTATATTTTCTTGATATTCTTGCTGTATTCTTTCAGCTTCTTTTTGTGCTTGTTCAACTATGTTTGTAGCATCTTGTTTAGCTTGGCTTATTATTTTATTTCTTTCTTTATTTATCCAGACTGCCTGTGTTACTTCCTCTGGTATTAAAGTTCTTATATCATTAACTATTGCTAAAACTTCATCCTTATCTACAGTGCATTTATGAGAAAACGGAATTGTAGAAGCACTTCTAAATATCTCCTCTAACTGATCAAATAGTTCAATCATTTCTAAATCTATCTTCATATATCAATTACCCCCAGTAGTTTTTTTCTTTAATTCTTCCAAAACAATTTTTGGAACCAAATTTTTTATATCAGCATCAAAGAGCAAAACCTCTTTTATTAAAGATGAACTTATAAATGAATATTTTGTACAACTTGGTAAAATTATAGTCTCTATATCTGGATTAAGCTCTCTATTCATATGAGCCATTTGAAGCTCATAATCAACATCTGCACCACTTCTTACACCTCTAACTAATGCTCCAATTCCATTTTCTTGACAGTAACTTATTAATAGCCCATCAAAAGTTACAACTTTTATATTCTCTAGATGGCTTGTACTTTTTTTTATAAGTTCTACTCTTTCATCAAAGCTAAATAGACCTTTTTTATTAGGATTATTTAGGACTCCTATTTGTAATTCGTCAAATAACTTCGAAGCCCTGCAAATAATATCTAAATGTCCATTAGTGATTGGGTCAAAGCTTCCTGCAAATATAGCTTTTCTAGGTTTATTTTCCATTTTATGCCTCCATCTTATAAAAAGTTAATGTAGTATTTCCATATTTTTTATCTTTAGTTTTTTCTAACTTACATATTTTATCTGGAAATAAATCATTAGTATCATGTTCTACAACTATTATTCCATCTTCATTCAATAAATTGGAATTATCAATTTTTTCAATAGCTTCTATAAACATATTTTTATAATACGGAGGGTCCATAAAAATTATGTCAAATTTACTATTTTGTAACTTAAGCTTATCTATAGCAGTTTTAAAATCAAGGTTTAAAATAAAACTCTCATTTTCAACCCTTGCTTTTTTTATATTAGATTTAACAATTTCTATACTTTCTTTACTAATATCTACAAAAGTACATTCTTTGGCACCTCTTGACAAACACTCTATCCCTAAAGAACCAGTTCCAGCAAATAAATCTAGAACTTCACTTTCCATTATATATGAATTTATTATATTAAATAAAGACTCTTTTACTCTATCCGTTGTTGGCCTTACATCTTCATTTTTTGGAGTATTTAATTTTAATCCTCTTGCTTTTCCTGAAATTACTCTCAATATGACAATCTCCCTTCAGCACATTCTTACATCAATAATATTTTAACATAAATTAAAATCAATTTAATGAAATTTCTTCCAATGTATCTTTAAATTTATCTATAATTTCCTTTTTAAGTGGAATATTCTCTTTCAATTGTAGATTATTATCTTCACCTAATATATATCGAGCTTCCTGCTGTGCTAATTTTAATATTTTTATATGCTTAAACAAATTTGCTACTTTTAATTCTGGAAGTCCATGTTGTCTGGTCCCAAAAAACTCTCCAGGTCCTCTTATTTCTAAATCCTTTTCTGAAATTCTAAACCCATCATTTGTTTCTTCCATTATAGACATTCTCTGCCTGCATACATCTGTTTTAGAGTCGTAAATTAGCACACAATATGACTTATGGCTTCCTCTCCCAACTCTACCTCTAAGCTGATGTAATTGTGCAAGTCCAAACCTTTCAGCATTCTCTATTATCATTAGAGTTGCATTTGGCACATTGACACCAACTTCTATAACTGTTGTTGAAACCAAAATATCTATTTCTTTATTCTTAAAGTTACTCATTACTTCATCTTTTTCACTTGATTTCATTTTCCCATGAAGAAGTCCAAGTCTTAAATCTGAGAAGTATTCAGCTCTTAATTCCTCTACTAATTCAACAGCTGACTTAGCTTCTATTGATTCACTTTCTTCAACTAGTGGACATACAATATATACTTGCCTTCCCGATTCAACTTCTCTTCTTACTAGGTTATTGTAAGCTCTATCTCTCTTGCTCTTTTCAATAGCAAGTGTTTCTATTGGCTGTCTACCTGGGGGGAGTTCATCTATAATAGAAATATCTAAATCTCCATAAAGTATAAGTGCTAATGTTCTTGGTATTGGTGTTGCTGTCATTACCAGTATATCTGGATTTATTCCTTTTAATGAAAGTCTACTTCTTTGCATAACTCCAAATCTATGCTGCTCATCTGTTATAACTAGACCAATATTATTAAATTCAACTTTATCTTCAATTAATGCATGTGTTCCTATCAATATATCAATTTCATTATTTTTAATTTGTTCTAATACCATATCTTTTTGTTTTTTTGTAAGACTACCTATTAATAGACCTACATTTATACCAAAATCTTTTAAGGTTTCAGTAAGTGAAATATAATGCTGTCCTGCTAATATCTCTGTAGGTGCCATCAAAGCTCCTTGATAACCATTTAAGACACAATTTGCAAGTGCTAAGAGAGCAACTACTGTTTTACCACTACCTACATCACCTTGAACTAATCTATTCATTATTTTATCAGAATTCATATCATTTATAATTTCATCTAATGCTCTATTCTGAGCTTTAGTCAATTTAAATGGTAAAGAACTTATTATATTCTTTAAACTTTCACTTGTTGTAAATTTTATTCCGTTTTCTTTATTTCTTCCACTTTTAAATACAAACAGTCCCAACTGTAATATAAGTAATTCTTCAAATACAATTCTATATAAAGCTATTTTTAACGATTCCTTATTGCTTGGTGAATGAATATTTCTAACTGCAAAATCTATATTACATAATCTATATTTTTCTATAATTCTTTGTGGCATATATTCTTGTATAATTAATTCCTTATCTTCAAGTACAGTCTTAATTATGCTCATAATCTCTTTATTTGTAACACCATATGTAAGTTGATACACTGGCATAAATCTACATGTATTTTTAGGTGAATTAGTAAGGTACTCTAATTCACACGATGTAAGTTCTAAGTTATTAAATCTTTTCTTAACTTTTCCAAAAACCAATATTGAATCTCCAGGTCTAAATGTATTTTTTATATAAGTTTTATTAAAAAACACTAGTTTAGCCGAACCAGTTTCATCTTTTACATCAATCTTTGTTAAAGTCATTCCTTCTTTTGGACTAAATGTATTTATATTTGATATTACTGCTTTTATTGTAGCTTTTTCATCATTCTCCAACTGCGCTATTTTCTTAAGATTGTTTCTATCTTCAAATTGCCTTGGAAAATAATACAATAAATCTTTTAATGTGAATATACCCAGCTTATTTAGCTTACATGCCTTTTTAGGTCCTATCCCTTTAACATATTGAACATCTTTATATAAATCCAACAAATATATCACCTACTACACAAAAATCCTGTACAACCAACTTTATAAAAGCTACATGGTCATACAGGTTCTTATAATCATTATTCAACTGAAATTAAGTAATAATAAAGAGGTTGTCCTCCATAATATAATTCCACATCTACATCTTCAAATTTTTCTTCTAAAGAAGTACGAAGTTCATTTGCCTGAGATTCTGTAACATCTTCACCAAAGAATAAAGTTATTATAGCAGTATCCTCATCAACCAATTTTTCAATAAGATTTGATGTTACTTCATCTACATAATCCCCTGCTGATAATAATTTACCTTCTGCAATTCCAATTATATTACCTTCTTTAACATCAATTTCATTCATTACTGTATCCCTAACAGCAAAAGTTACTTGACCTGATTTAACTGAATTTAAAGCATTCATCATAGCTTCTTCATTTTCATCTTCACTTAATTCTCCATTAAATGTTACTAATGCAGCAAATCCTTGAGGTGTGTTTTTTGTAGGTATAACTATTATATTTTTATCACTCAATTCTTTAGCTTGGTTAGCAGCCATTATTATATTGCTGTTATTTGGGAAAATAAATATATTTTTAGCATTTATATCCTTTATGGCATTCATAAAATCTTCAGTACTTGGATTCATAGTTTGACCACCTTCTATTATATGGTCAACACCAAAGTCTTTAAATATATTTGCTAATCCTTCACCCATAGAAGTAGCTATGAATCCAAATTCTCTTTCTTCCTCTAAAGGCTCACTATCATTTTCTTTTTTTTCTTCTACTTCCAATATTGTATTTTCATGTTGTAACTTCATATTTTCTATTTTTATAGTTAATAATTGACCATACTTTAGAGCTTCTTGAAGCACGTTTCCTGGGTCATTAGTGTGTACATGTACCTTTATGACTCCATCATCTCCAACTACTGCTAAACTATCGCCATAAGCCATCATTATATCTCGTATTTTCGTATCTTCTACTTTAGAACTTTCTAGTATAAATTCTGTACAATAACAGTATTTTATATCATCTGTGCCAGTACTATTCTTTGGGAAGTCTATATTTGTTGCAATATTAGTGTCTAGGCTAGTATTTTTTATTTCTATATTGTTACCTTTCATAGAAGCTAACATACCTTCATATATAAGTACAAGCCCTTTTCCTCCAGAATCAACTACACCAGCATCCTTCAGATTTTTTAGAAGGTCTGGAGTTCTTTCTAGTGAAGCATTTGATTCCTTTACAAGCATACTTAAAAACTTTACTACATCTTTTTCTTTTTTAGCAGCTTTTACTGCAAACTCTCCGCTCTCTCTAACTACAGTAAGTATAGTTCCTTCAATTGGTTTTATTACAGCTTTATAAGCTGTATCAGAACCATTTTTAAAAGCTTTTGCTAAATCATCTGTTGATAATTTACTTTTTCCCTCTATAGACTTAGCTATACCTCTAATTATTTGTGAAAGTATAACTCCTGAGTTTCCTCTTGCACCCATTAAAGAACCTTTAGATAGTGCTTTTCCGATGTCTGATATATTATCATTGTCTACTTTCGCTAACTCTTTTAAGGCATAAGATATAGTTAAGGACATATTAGTCCCTGTATCTCCATCTGGTACAGGGAATACATTTAATTTGTCAACTAAATCTTTATTGTTTTGGAGATTGTTTGCACCTGAAATGAACATCTCTCTTAACCTTTTACCATCTATATACTGAATCATTTCTTTCCTCCTATAAAATTACTTCACTCTTATTCCTTGTACATTAATATCAATTTTAGTGACTCTTACACCAGTCATCTTTTCAACTACATATTTAACTCTATCTATTATGTTATTTGCAACTGTAGATATATTTGTACCATATTGTATTATAACATAAAGTTCTATTGCTATGGCATCTTCTTCTACTTCTTCTACTCTAACACCTTTAGTAGCATTTTCACCTTTTAATAATTCTACTATTCCTTTAGATTTAGATGCTAAACCTACTAGACCATAACTTTCCATTGCAGCTCTATATGTGACTTGAGCTATTACTTGATTATCTATTTCTATACTTCCATATTGATTCATTACCTTTGCACTCATGGTTGACCCCCTTAAGTTTTTTTTATTAAAAATGTTTCTTAATTTATTTTTTACTATTTTTACTTATTTATTATATAAAATTATAATCATATCATACTATAAATATGGTATAATTTAAACCTAGAAAAGTTTTTGGATAAAATTTCTTGTACTGTCTATATATTTAAAGAAAAATAATAATTATTTTTCAAATATATTTACTTTATATAAAATTATATATATAATTTTATATGATAATGAGAAATTCTTCAATATATGTAAGGCAAATATATATTTCTATTGCAAATTTTTGTTATTTATGATAATATAAATATGTTTTTAGTCTTTAAATAGTTATCATTTTAAGGAGGTGTGCGTAGATGGCAAAAGTATGTAGCGTATGTGGTAAAGGTAAGGTTTCTGGAAACCAAGTATCACACTCAAATAAACATAATAAAAGAACATGGTCAGCTAATTTAAGAAGCGTAAGAGCGATTATAGATGGAGCTCCTAAGAGAGTAAAAGTTTGTACTAGATGTTTACGTTCTGGTAAGATTGAAAGAGCTTAATAGCCACGTTTAAAAGCCTACTTCCGAAAGTAGGCTTTTTAAATTTAATCATTTTTACTCTTTCTCATAAATTTTAAAACTATGTTTGAAATCCATTTTGGTAACTTTATTGTTACTACTTTCATCAATACTCACCCCACACTTTATAGTTAAAATTATTTTAACAAAAAAATAATAATGCTCCACATCCAATAAGTATTAATGCGGTAAGTGCTGACCAAATCCAGCCAGGAAGCAACATAGATAAAATTACTGCCATTCCTGTTGCTAGACACAGTATTCCTAGCAATACCTTAGACTTGTTATTTCTCATGGAACACCTCCACATAGAACTTGTATCTACAAATATTTTCATATTTAAGTTTATGCGATAAGTTCCTATTTTAGACCGATAAATACATTATGTAATTTTAATTTTTTATACTGGAATTATTACTATCTTCTGATGCAGATTCTATAATATCTAAAATACCTCTTTTTTTACTTAACCTTTCAGGTCCACTATATAGAACTACTGGTATAACTTTTGGGAGTTTAAAATCTTTGCTTTCTATTTCTTCAAGACTCTTTTTCATTATAAAGCTTTTCCAAATTTGCTCTCTGTATGATTTTAATCTTGGTACAATCTCAGTATCCATTTCTGTTTGAAACTCCAACACTATATAGTGTGAAATTTTACGATTTTTAGAAAAAACTTTATAAATTATATCTACTTCCTTTCCTTTATATTCACATATAAAAGATGTTTCTAACTCTATACTTTTAAGAGTTAATTCCTTTGCTATTGAGACGCTTGTAAAATTTTGAATCAAACTTAAAAAACTTTCTTTATCTGAATACAGCCTTCTATATTCTTCACGTTTTTCTTTGCTTCTTTTTAAATTCATACAATTCCTCCCAGGTTATAGATTCTCTATCTTTTGATAAAAATAATCTATAAATTTTATTTTTTAATTTTCACTAGTGATTATTGACACTTATGATTAAAATATCCAATAAAGATATTTTTTTATATTTTTATTAAAAGATATGAATTTTTATATTTTAATATATTGACATTGACGTTGCGTAAAAGTGTATATTTAATTTATAGGAGGTATTACTTATGGAATATACAGTTCAGAAATTAAGTAAAATAGCTGGTATAAGTACTAGAACCCTTAGATACTATGATGAAATCGAGCTTCTTAAGCCACTTAAAATAAATTCCTCAGGTTATCGTATATATGGTCAAAATGAAGTTAATAAGCTACAACAAATACTTTTTTATAGAGAGTTAGGCATTAGCTTAGAAAATATAAAAAACATTATAAACTCACCAACTTTTGACAGTCTAAATGCATTAAAAGAACATCATAGCAAATTACTAGCTAAAAGAAAACAAATTGACTTACTGATAGAAAATGTAACTAAAACTATAGCATTGAAGGAGGGAAAATATATTATGACAGATTTAGAAAAATTTGAAGGTTTTAAAGAAAAGATGATTGATGAAAATGAAAAAAATTATGGAACTGAAATTAGGGAAAAATATGGTGAAGATGTAATCAATCAATCAAATAGAAAATTTAAAAATATGTCTAAAAAAGATTATGAGGACTGACAGGATTTAAGTACTGAGATAATTAGTAAACTCAAAAAAGCTTTTAAAACTGGTGATGCATCTAATGAACTTTCTCAAGAAGTTGCGAGATTACATCATAAATGGTTGAGTTACACTTGGAATGCCTACTCTAAGGAAGCTCATGCCGCTTTAGCACAGATGTATGTAGATGATGAACGTTTTACATCATATTATGATAAAGAACAGCCTGGACTAGCAAAGTTTCTAAGAGATTCCATAGTATTCTATACAAGATAATAATCAATTTAAAGTAATAAAAAGAGTGCTACTTTAAAATAGCACTCTTAAAAAATTTTATTTTTCAAATTATATAGTTATAATCTGTGATAAAAATCTAACTTAATTTTTATTAAAAGTAATTGTAACTTTAAATAAATCTCCATCTATATCTATCTTCATTTTACCACCTTGTAGCTCTACAAAACTTTTTGCTATTGCTAGACCAAGTCCAGAGCCTTCTGTATTACGTGACTTATCTCCTCTTACAAATCTCTCCATAATATCATCTACACTAAAATCAATTTCAGTTGCTGACATGTTTCTAAGCATGATATTTACTTGTCTATCTGTTTCTAAAATATCAATATATACTCTTGAATTTGGCATTGCATATTTACTTATATTTATTATAAGATTCTCAAATACTCTAAATGTACGTTGACTATCTAATGGTAATATTATTTTTTCGCTAGAAAAATTATTTTTTATTTTCAGTGATGACTCTGCTATCTTATCATCTAATTCTAGTAATGTCTGTTTCATTAGAGATATAATATCTACATTTACTATGTTTAAGTGTACATCTCCACTATTTACTTTGCTCACTTCAAATAAATCTTCTATTAAGTGTTGTAGTCTTTGTGACTTTCTATCCAATGTATCAATATACATTTTACGATTTTCATCTGTTATATTTTCATCCTTTAGTAAATCTATATAAGTGATTATAGATGTCAAAGGTGTTTTTAAGTCATGTGACACATTTGATATAAGCTCTGTTTTCATTTTTTGACTTTTAACTTCTTCATCTACAGCTTTTTTAAATCCAGATTGAATATTTCCAAGCTCATCTTTAATAGGATTAAAGAACCCTAAATCATCTTCCATATTTGCTTCTAAATTTCCATCTGAAATTTTCTTTGTAACATCTAAAAGTTGATTGTATTCACGTATTGTTTTCTTAGAGTAATCTGACAATACCTTAAATAAAACTATTGAGTAAATTAATGCAAGTATTATTCCAAAGAACCACATACTACACATTATAACTATAATTAATAAGTTTACTGCTAAAATTATAGCTATAGTTTTATTTGGCTTTTCTTTTAAATTTGTCATTCTAACTTGATTAATAACTACTTTACTTGATTTTTTAAACCATTTTAAAAACATCCCTGTCAAAGTATTTTTTACAAAGTACTCTTTTATTCCAACGTTTAGAATATGTTTTAAAAGTACTATAAATACAAATATTATTGAGAAGATTACAAACCAATAAATTAAATTCATTGAGCTTACTAATATATTTGCCATTTTACCACTTATATCATTTTTTATTAGATACTCGACATAATTTCCATTCAATGTGTTACTTATTATATCAGTAGGATATAAAGCTACGATACTCTGTATAATAACAATAGCAATAAAAAGTAACTCTAACGGTATTCTTGTGATTATCTCAAACCCTAATAACTCTTTAGATTTTCTATATGGAAATGCTACAGCTACAATTACAACTATAGATATTATGATTTTTATAATCATTGCAGAAATTTCATAATAAGAATTATTCTCTACATTATTTATATATCTACTTATATCATCACTACTATAAATCATCCCATAATTATTATATGAGCTATATGAATTATCTTGGCTTATTACTTTAGGTACCGCATATACCAATGTTTTATTTTTTATTGGAGATAATTTATATGAGATTGAATTTCCATCTAAATCTGTCTCCATCAAATCTTCTCTAGATTTAGATAATAACATTTGGCTGATAATCTTTTGGTCTACTCCATAAGAGTCTACAATATTTACTTTTCCATCTTTATCAAAATTCATCACAAGGTAAAACCTATAATTTGCTTTTATATTTTTAATCTTTTCTTGTCTTTCCTCATCATTCATAGTTGTCTCTTGAGGCTGCTTTTTATCAGATTCCTCTTTTGAAGTGTCATTTTTTGTTGTATCCAGTGCTTTTAACTCTTTATTCTCATTAAAAAGCTCAAAGTTATTTTCTTTATCAACTAAATAGTATTTTAAGTTTTTACTTGAATTATCAATAAAAGATTCCCATTCATCAAATTTTTCATTAAAATCTGCATTAATACTCTCATCAGTGTAATAGGTTTCTGAACCTTCATATGCGCTTTTCTCTTTACTAGTATTTTTTATATAATTTATAGTTTCTTCACTTAAAAAAAGCTTCGAAGGTTGTATCATCTTACCTTCTTGTTCTTCTTTCATATTGTGGTCTAAAACATAACTTCCTTTATATATGCTATCTACAAATCCTTCTTGCTCAAATGGATTTTTAGCTCCACCTTTAGCAGCTGACTGTATAGTCGAATATTGGCTAATCATACCTAATGATGCTGATAACATAAGTATAAAGACTATCACACTGATTATATATTTTTCCTTAAATTTTTTCGATTTTATATCCAACACCCCACACCACCTTTAAATATTTTGGATTTTTTGGGTCAATTTCTATCTTCTCCCTTATATTTCTAACATGTACCATAACTGTATCTGTGTTTACAGCATTTTCATTCCAAACTCTTTCATATATTTCGTCTGCAGAAAAAACCCTTCCTGCATTTCTCATAAGTAAACTTAATATCTTAAATTCTATAGGAGTTGTTTTTATATAATTTCCATCAATACTGACTTCTTTTGTATTTTCATTTAATTCTAATCCACCTATTACAAATATACCTTCATTATTTTCTGAACTTTCTTCTTTATTTTTTATCATATTTAGATACTTAGTATATCTTCTAAGTTGCGAATTAACTCTAGCCAATAACTCTAATGGCTTAAAAGGTTTTGTTACATAATCATCCGCTCCGATGTTAAGCCCCATTATTTTATCAACTTCTTCTGATTTTGCAGATAACATTATCACTGGAAAATTATGATTTTCTCTAAGTTTCATTGTAAGCGTTATTCCATCCATTTGAGGCATCATTATATCAACTATAGCTAAGTGTATTTCTTGGCTTTCTATAATTTTAAGACCTTCCAATCCATTGTAACCTTTAAAAACATTATACCCTTGATTTAAAAGGTATATTTCTATAGCATCTGCTATTTCCTTTTCATCTTCTACCACCAAAATATTATATGAATTCATTTTAATCTCCTTTATATCAATTAATTTATAAACTACCTTTACATATATGATTATACAATATGATAGAAGTTTTTCCATTTTTTTATAAATTTATAGTGGTCTATTCTAATTATTTATCTTTGATGTCCATTTTAGAACCCTCCCTTTAATTTAACTTCAATACTGTTTTACTTTATTTATATATCTAATATTAAAGCTAAAAACTTAAGATATTATATATACTTTTCTAAAGATTTTCTAAAGATTTAAATTTACTTGTTTTAATATACACAAAAAAAGTAGGCATTATTGTATTAATTAAATCAACAACCTGAAACATAAATTTAATATCAATAAAATCTACTTTTTAGTTTTTGCATACTTATTTTTAGTTTATTTACTTTTTATAAAAATTCTTGTTTTTATTTTATAAATGTACATATGTCTTCCACTGGTTTTTTAGATGGACTTCTTAAGTTGTCTTCTGGTACTCCAAGTGCTAACATTGCACCTAAGAAGTATTCGCCTTTTTCAAACCCTGTTTCTGCCTCTAAAACAGATTCTATCTCATCTGCTGCATAGTTTTGACTTGTCAACCAACAAGAACCATACCCAAGTTCAATTGCTGATAATGTAAAGTTTTCAATTGCTGCTCCTAAACTTTGCATGCCTGGATTTCTTATAAATAACTTATCTATAGTCTCTTTAGGTGCATTTATAAGTTCTAACTCATAATAGCCTGATGGGTTGTATACCTTTGTAAAAACTAATACCAAAACTGGAGCTTTTAAATAAAATAAAGTAAAGTTTGGCACAAATTTTCTAAATCTATTAGCTTTTTCTACTGATACTTTGTCCATCTCTACAAGTATTTCTTGTTGTTTTTTAGTTATCACATCTGCTATCTTTTCCATTAAATCACGACGCTTTATAACTACAAAATGCCAGTTTTGAATGTTTTTACCTGATGGAGCTGCCCCTGCTGCTTTTACCATTTTCAAAATATCTTCATCTAAAACATCTTGTTCTTTAAATTTTCTTACACTTTGTCTTTTGTAAATAGTATCTTGTAATTCCATTTTTAAGTCCCCCTGTAGATTATTTTTTTAATTTAAAAACAAACTTTAAACTTCCCTTATTTTAATATATCATGTTCTAACAAATCTTTAAATGACTCTATAGAATAATCATACTCATCCACATTTCCAAAACCATATTTTGCATATACAAAAGGAATCCCAGCAAATTTAGCACTATTTGCATCCCCTTGAGTATCTCCAATATAGATTGGATTAGTTAGTTTATTTCTATCAATTATGAGTTTATTATTTTCACCTTTATGCAATCCAGTATTTCCAGGACACTCAAAATCTATAAAGTAATTTTCTAGCTTATGTGCTTTTAAAAAAGATTCTATATATCCTTTTTGACAATTACTTACTATAAATAATTTATATTTTTTAGATAATTCTCCAAGAGTATTTTCTATGTCTTCAAATAATTTGCCTCCATATTCAGATAAGTAATCACATTCTCTTGCAGAACATTCATCTAATATATTCATTCTTTCTTCTTCATCTAAATCTGGAAAGAAACGCTTTGCTATTTCATCAAATGAAAGGCCCATAACACTTCTAAATAATTCTACTGTAACATTTAAACCTATATCCTCACGTTTATCTAAGACCTCTTGCCATACCTTACATACTCCTTCAGTTGAATCCCATAGAGTTCCATCTAAATCAAAAATAATACTGTCTATCACAAAAAATCCCCCTTGCGTCAAAAATTATTATTTATTTATAATTATATATTAAAAAGCAGATACAATTATAAATATATTTTACTTGATTGTATCTGCTCTGTAATATAAAATCAATTATTAAAGTCCATTTTTATAAATTTCTAATTACAAGTACACATCCCTGCTCTACTTTAATTTTACAAGAATTCCCTAACATAACATTGGATATTCCAATAGGTACTGAATACTTCATATAATAATCATCCAAAGGATATTCCAAGCCAGTAAGTGTTACTCCTTTAGCATCTCCTTTTACAGCTATTACAGAAATAGTATCTCCTTTGTTTCCAAACAAGGTAAATTCTTCATTTTCAACTATATACATCTCTTCTTTATCTGAGAGTATCCTAGAATATATGCCATCTTCTTTTAAATAATATAATAGCTTTATATTTGCAAGGGTATGGTCAATTCTCCCACCTAAAGCACCAAAAAAATCAATATGGTTAGCTTTAAGAGTTTTAGCTAAAAAAAGACATAGTTCTGTATCAGTTTCATCCTTTTTAGATGGAAATTTTTCAAATTTAACACCTTGATTTCTATAGAAATTTATCTTGTCTTCTTCTACTGAATCTAAATCTCCCAAGATATAATCTGGTATTATATCCATTTTGTAGGTGTGATTTGCTCCTCCATCTGCACATATTATGCAGTCATAACATTCTTTAAGTATAATATCTCTTGTAATTTTATAATCTTCAATTTCACCATTTAAAACAATACAGATTTTCATACCTAAGTCTAAACTAATTCTTCAAGAGAAGCATTCTTTCTAAATAAATTAACTGTTTCTTGAATGTCATCACTTCCAAATATTGCAGAGCCTGCTACTATTACGTTAGCTCCTGCTTGCACAACTTCAGCCACATTTTTAGGACTTATACCACCATCAACTTCTATATCAATATTTAATCCTTTACTATCTATAAGTGTTTTTAATTCTTTAATTTTATCTAACACACAAGGTATGAATGATTGTCCTCCAAATCCAGGATTAACAGACATTAAAAGCACCATATCTAAATCAGATAGTACATGTTTAATAGTATCTATTGGTGTTGCTGGATTAAGCACTACACCTGCCTTTATTCCATGTGATTTTATATTTTGTATAGTTCTATGTAGATGTGTACAAGCTTCCTGATGAACAGTTATTATATCACATCCTGCTTTTACGAACTCTTCAATATATTGGTCTGGATTCTCTATCATTAGATGAGCATCAAATACCATATTTATATTCTCTTTTTTTAAACTTTTAACTACAAGTGGTCCTAGTGTGATATTTGGTACAAAATGTCCATCCATTACATCGATATGAAGATATTCACATCCTGCACTTTCCACTTTTCTTACATCCTCTAATAATTTTGCAAAATCTGCTGATAATATTGATGGTGCTAATTTAATCATGTTTCTAATACCTCCTACTGTTATTTTGTCTTATTTCATTTAGTAGCTGTATATAACTATCATATCTTTCTTTAGATATTTCTCCATTTGCAACAGCTTCTTTTATAGCACAATTAGGTTCATTTTCATGAATACATTTTGAACCAAACTTACAATCATTAAATTTATCAAATTCTATAAAATAATCTTTAAGTTCAACTTCTTCTATGTCTTCAAGTGCAAGTGAACTAAAACCTGGTGTATCTGCAACCATTCCACCAAACTCCAACTTTAAAAGTTCAGCATGACGAGTGGTATGTTTTCCTCTTTTTATTTTATCACTTACTACACCTGTTTGCAGTTGAAAATTTTCATCTATTTCATTTAATAAACTCGATTTTCCAACTCCAGACGGTCCTGCAAATACTACTACATTTTCTTTTAATTCATCTTTTACTTTATCTATATTTAACTTAGTGACATTACTTACAGGAATAACCTTATATCCACTAAGCTCGTATATCTTTTTAACATGCTCTAATATGTTATCATCATCTAAATCTGCTTTTGTAAGGATTATTACAGTTTCTAAATTTTCTTTTTCTGCCAAAACTATAAATCTATCTAAAAGAGATAAGTTTGGTTTAGGATTTTTTATTGCAAATACTATTAGTGCCTTATCTACATTTGCTATAGGTGGTCTTATAAGTTCTGTGTCTCTACTATCTATTTCTTCCACAATTCCCTTTTTTTCATCTTCATCAACAACACTTATTTTAACTCTGTCACCAACTAAAGGTGTTACTTTTTGCTTTCTAAATATACCTCTAGCCTTACATTCATAAAGACCTTTTTCTGTATCTACATAATAAAATCCACTAATCCCTTTTATAATTTTTCCTTCTAGCATCAAATACCTCCCTTTATAAAATTATATAAACCTATACTGTTTATGAGTAGTATATAGTGTTATTCTTTCCTATTTTTATATAATACCACATTTTTTTTAAATAACAAATCCTCCGTTTGGGCTAATTACCTGACCAGTAATAAAACTTGATTTATCAGATGCTAAAAAAATAGCACAATTTGCTATATCTTCTGGTGTTCCTAATCTCATTAAAGGAGTTTCCTCTACAAGAACATCTATCTCATCTTCATTATATTCAGATAACATATCTGTATTAATAACTCCTGGTGCTATGCTATTTACTCGAATATTTGATGGAGCAACTTCTTTAGCTAATGCCTTTGTCATTCCTATTATACCTGCTTTTGATACAGAATAATGTACTTCACAAGAAGCACCTGATATACCCCAAATTGAAGATATATTAATTATGTTTCCTTTTTTTTCTGATATCATGTATTTTAAAGCAATTTGTGAACAATAAAAACTTCCTTTCAAGTTAATATTCATCATATTATCCCAATCTTCATCAGTTATATCTGTAAATAACTTATCTTGGCTTATACCAGCATTATTTATAAGTACATCTAATCCTCCAAACTCCTTTATACAATAATCTATCATATTTTCGACTTCTTCTCTATTTGAAATATTAGCTTTAAATAATTTTACAGAAAAACCCTTTTCGTTTAATACAGTATATAATTCTTTAGCCTCATTTTCTGATTTATTAAAGTTTATTAATACATTATACCCATCTTTTGCAAATATTTTAGATATTGCTCTTCCAATTCCTCTAGAGCCTCCTGTTACCAAAACTGTTTTATTGTTTTTATTCATAAATATTTATCTCCCTTATAATTAATCTAATATTTTATACAAAACAAACTGCCCCTTTAAAGAAAATAATTTCTATAAAAGGACAGCTTTTTATTTTTAGCTACTATTTATTCTGATTTACCAATATTTCCACCAGTTCCTGATGGAGTTTCTCCAGTATTTCCTGAGTTTGAACCTCCTGAGTTATCTCCACTATTTCCGGAGTTTGAGTCTCCTGAATTATCTCCATTATTTCCGGAGTTTCCTCCACTATTTCCTGAATTATCTCCACTATTTCCAGAGTTTCCTCCACTATTTCCTGAATTTCCTCCGTTAGTTCCTGAGTTTGAACCTCCTGAACTTCCTCCACTATTTCCTGAGTTTGAACCTCCTGAGCTTCCTCCACTATTTCCTGAGTTTGAACCAGGTGTTGTTGTATCATTCTCATCTGGTGTTGTTGGAGTCTTATTTGGTGTTGTTGGTGTTGGCGTATTTGATTTCTCTGAGCCTTTGCTAACATATAGGTCTATTTCATCACCTTCTTGAACACTTGATGAACCAGAACTAGGGCTCTGACTTAAAACTGTACCTTCTTTATATACTGAACTATACTCATACTTGACAGTTCCAACTTTCAATTTATTTTCCTCTATAATTTTTTTTGCATTAGTTAAAGTAATACCTACTACATTGGGAACTGAAGCTTCGTTTGCACCTTTACTTACAACGACATTTATGGTGTCACCTTTTTTAATATTTGTACTTCCACCTTCAGGTGTCTGCGATATTATACAATTTTTATCTACCTCACTGCTATACTCTTCACTTTTTACACTTAAGGACAATCCTTCTTTTTCAACTGCACTCTGTGCTTCCTCTAATGTCATATTCACAAGATTAGGAACAGTTAAATCTTTACTACCAAATCCTCCAGCAAATAAAAATTTATATGCTAAGAATACTTGTGCACATAAGATTACTATCAAAACTGCCGCGACTACTTTTAGTCTTTTTCTAGCTTTAGGACTTTCTTGTTTTTTCTTCTTTTTCTTAGCCCTCTTACTTTGAGTATTCTTAGGCTTTTGATTCTTTTTAGCTCTCATTATCTCTTCCTCATCTTCATCGTCTTCATCTTCTTCTTCATAAAAATCATCATAATAATCTTCATCTTCATCTAAATCAGCAACTTCTATAGGTTTAACTACTTTTTCCGGAACTGGCTTTGCAAGTACTGGATTTACAGCTTTATTAATCTCTTTTTCATCAATTTTCTTCGTTGCAAAATCATCGTATTCCTTTATAAAATCTAAGTCAATATTTTTTTCTATATAATCTATATCTTCTATTAACTCTTCAGCAGTTTGGTATCTATCTGCACTAGATTTTTCTGTAAGCTTTTTTATTGTAGTTCTTACACTTTGAGGAATCCTAACTTTTTCTTCTGATGTAAAATCTATATCATCATTGATATGTTGAAGTGCTATAGAAATTGGGCTATCTCCTCTAAATGGTACTTTTCCTATCAGCATTTCATATAAAACTATACCTAAAGAATACAAATCTGCATTATTAGTTACAAACTTTCCTTTAGCTTGCTCTGGTGAAAAATAGTGTACTGAGCCTATTATACTACCAATATTAGTCATAGTTGAATTTGAGACAGCTTTGGCTATACCAAAATCAGCTACTTTTACTACTCTTCCTTCATTGGATATGAGAATATTATGAGGTTTTATATCTCTATGTATAATCCCCTTTTTATGTGCAGCACTAAGTGCCATAGCTATTTGTTTTGTTATATCCAGTGCGGTATATTCGTCTAATATCCCTTCATCCTGTATAATTTCCTTCAAATTTTTTCCATCTACAAATTCCATTACAATGTAGTGAACTTTTCCATCTTCCCCAACATCATATACATTTACTATATTTGGATGTGAAAGGCTTGCTACTGCTTCTGCTTCTCTTTTAAATTTTGTTAAAAATTCATCGTCATCTACAAATTCAGGTCTGAGTACTTTAAGTGCAACAGTCCTGTTTAATAATCTGTCTTTAGCCTCATATACAAAGGCCATTCCTCCATCACCAATCTTCCTGATGATTTCATATCGATTTCCTAAAATTGTATCTCCCACAATATCACCGTCCTAATTATACTTTTATTACTATCACCGAAACATTATCTTTACCAGAAACATCATTGGCCATGCTTATCAATTCATCACTTATATCACTAATTCTCTCATATTCGTAATCTAATATTAAACTTCTTATATCTTCGTCATAAATAAACCCAGTTAATCCATCTGTTGCAAGAAGTATTATATCACTTTTTTTGATTTCCTTCTTAAAAATATCTACAACAACCATATCATCTGTTCCAATTGCTCTAGTTATTCTATTTCTCTGTGGATGTCTTCTCGCTTCTTCTTCTGTAATAACATGAGCCATCATAAGTTCTTCAACCACAGAATGGTCTATAGTTATTTTATCAAATTTTTCATCTGTTAACAAATAACATCTGCTATCTCCAACATTTGCCACATATAAGACATTATTATACACTATAGCTGTAACTAATGTAGTTCCCATTCCTTCAAATGCTATATCTTCCATAGATTTCTTGTGCACAATTGAGTTTACATTATTATAAGCCTGTTTTAGTATATCATCTATATAGTCTATTTTTACATTATCATGCTGTAATAAGTTTTCTTTTAGAAAATCAATTATATTTTCTACTGCTAACTTACTGGCGACTTCCCCCTTTTTATGTCCACCCATTCCATCAGCTATGGCAAATATTCCTATTGGACCATGTTCTGTATCTATAACTTCTCCCTCACAATAGTCTTCATTGTTTTTTCTTACTTTTCCTATATGGGAGGCACAACTATAAACCATACGACTTCCTCCTTACATATTACTTGTATTTTCTTCTCAATTGGCCACAAGCTCCACTAATATCAGAACCCATAGACATTCTAACTGTAGCAGGTATATTATTTTTCTCTAAACTATCTCTAAACTTATAAATAAATGCCTTGTCTGGCTTTTCATATTCTCTTTCTTCAACCTTATTTATTGGTATTAAATTTACATGGCATAGCATACCTTTTAAAAGCTTTGCTAATGCCTTTGCTTCATTTTCTGAGTCATTTACACCCTTTATAAGAGAGTATTCAAATGTAACCCTTCTATTTGTCTTTTTTATATAATATCTACAGGCATCTAGTATTTCTTTAATAGAATATGCATTTGCTACAGGCATAATCTTTCTTCTTTCTTCATCATATGGTGAATGAAGTGATAAAGCCAAATTTATAGCTATTTTCAAATCAGCCAACTCGTACATTTTAGGCACTATCCCACAAGTTGAAAGAGTTATATGTCTATACCCTATATTAAGACCATTTTTTTCATTAATTATTTTTAAAAATTGTTTTGTATTTTCAAAATTGTCAAGTGGCTCACCACTTCCCATTAAGACAAGATTTGATACTCTTTTTCCAGTATCTTCTTGAATTTTAATAACTTGGTCTAAAATCTCCCATGGTTCTAAGTTTCTAATCAATCCATCCATTGTAGATGCACAGAAGTTACATCCCATTCTACAACCTACTTGATTAGAAACACAAACAGTGACCCTACTGTCATAATCCATCATCACAGTTTCTATTATATTTCCATCATCTAATAAAAACAAATATTTTTTTGTGCCATCTACCTTAGATTCTAACTTTAATTCTATATCTATATGACCTATACATGAAACTTCTTCTAATTTATTTCTCAAACTTTTTGGTATATTATTCATGTCATCAAAAGTTTTTGCACCTTTGTATATCCAAGAAAATATTTGGCTCCCTCTAAAAGGTTTTTCATCTATAGTTTTCATAAATTCCTTGAGTTCATCTTCAGTAAAGTTTTTTAATACTATTTTTTTCTCTTCCATTCTATTCACTACCTTATTCTCTTTAATTTTGCTATAAAAAACCCATCTATACCATGAATATTAGGATATATTTTTAAATATCCTTTATCTTGATTGTCTAAATCTACGTTTACTGTGTCAATTGGAGTCAATTCAAAATTATTATATTCTTCAATAAAAGAAGTAATTATATTTATGTTTTCCATATCTTGAACTGTACATGTACTATAGACTAAAGTTCCTCCAATTTTAACATACTTTGATGCATTTTCTAATATTTTCTTTTGTATAGAAGTAATATCTTCCAACTCTTCTTCTTTCTTATATTTAATTTCTGGTTTACGTCTTATTATACCAAGACCAGAACAAGGAACATCTGCTAAAACATAATCAAATTTATTTATGCTATTTTCATCAATTTCAGAAGCATCAAATCCTTCTACACATACATTTTTTAGACCAAGTCTATTTACAGTAGCTTTTATAAGCTTTAGTTTATGCTCAAAAATATCTCTAGCTATTACTTGACCTGTATTATTCATTAAAGTGGCTAAGTGAGTAGATTTTCCACCAGGAGCACTACATACATCCAAAATCAATGAATCTTCCTTTGGATTAATTACTTTCCCTACTATCATAGAACTTATATCTTGAATTGTAAATAAACCAGCCTTAAATAACTCATTATTTTCTATATTTTTTAATTTTTCGACTTTTATAGCTTCTTCCACCATAGGGACTTTCAAACACATAATACCCTTTTCATTTAATTTTTCAATAAGCTCTTCTCTGCTAATTTTAAGTGTATTTGTTCTTATATAAATACTAGGTTTTTCATTGTTTGCTTCTAATAAATCTTCAGTAAATTCTTGTCCAAAATTTTCTATCCAATTTTTTATAATCCAAGAGTTATAAGAATACTTTATAGATAAGTATTTTACACTATCTTCCTCAGTTATGTCCATTATAGTATCTTTATTTCTTATTTCATTTCTAAGAATAGCATTTATAAAACCAGAAGATTTTTTATCATATTTTTTAGATAACTTAACAGTTTCATTAACTGCTGCATAATCTGATATACTATTTAAAAATAAAATTTGATATGTTCCCATTCTTAAAAAGATTTTAACATAAGTTGACATTTTTTTTACTTTTATTTTTGAAAGTTTATTAATTATATAATCTAAGTAATATTTATTTTCTACTACTCCATAGATTAACTCTGTTGCAAGTCCTCTATCCATATCGCTTATTTCTAAGTTTTTAAAATGCTTATTTATTGCAATATTTGAATAGTTATTATTTTTCTCTATATCACATAATACTTTAAATCCAATTTCTCTTGCATCCATATAAATTTCTCCCTTTTATTAAACATAAAAAAGGGTTGTTTCTAAACAACCCACTTTATTTTTAGTCATCTCTTCTTTGAGCTATTAGTAACAATCTAAGTAATTGAAGTATTGAAACTAGTGCTGCTGCAACATATGTTAAAGCTGCTGCTGAAAGCACTTTTCTACTTTGTCTTACCTCACCCTCATCTATAATACCTAGATTTCCAAGTTGAACAATTGCTCTACTAGAAGCATTAAATTCTACAGGCAATGTTATTATTTGGAATAGTACTGAAGCTGAAAACAATAGTATCCCAATTTTTAGAAATGGTCCAGCCATAATAAATCCTAGAAATATTAAAAACCAAGAAATACTTGAAGCAAAGTTTACTACTGGCACCAAACTACTTCTTATTTGAAGAGGTGCATAACCTTTAGCATGTTGCATTGCATGACCACATTCATGTGCAGCTACTGCAACAGAAGTTATTGATGTTCCATAATATACATCTTCTGATAATCTTACAGTTTTTCTTCTTGGGTCATAGTGGTCACTTAAATGACCTCTAACCATTTCTATCCTTACATCATACAAACCATTTGAATCAAGTACTCTTCTTGCTGTCTGTTCTCCAGTATATCCTCTACGTGTATTTACTCTTAAATACTTATTTGTTGTTGAGCTCACTTTAAATTGAGCATATGCAGTGAATAATATAGCTGGAATTAATATAATCATCGTTGGGTCAAATCCCCAAAAGCCGCCATATACAGGGTACATAAATAACACTCTCCTAAAATATATTTTTATTATACATCCTCTTTAATATTCACATAACTTAAAAACAGTTTAATTACAAGCTAATATCTCTTTTCCTGTTAAAAAGCTTATAGCTTTTTCAATATCTACTATGTCTACATTAGTATTTATACAAGGTCCATTAGGTCTTTTATTAAATACTCCTAAAACAGGAATTTTTTTTATATCTTGTATTCCAGATGTTAAATCTCTCTCACATGCAACAGCTATAACAGCTTTAGGTTTATTGTCAATTATAATTTTTCTAGCTAGAGTCCCTCCTGTAGCTACAAATACTTTTACTTTAACACTTTTATTTAGCTCAGCTAATTCTCCTATATTGCATTTTCCACATTTTTTACAATTATCTATATCATTAGTAACTTTTAGTTTGCAACTATTCTCTTGAATACAATGAGGTATTAAAATTATTATATCCTCTGGATTAAAATTATATTTATTACTGTATATATATTCATTATTTAATTTTATATATATTCTTCTAATTTCACTTTTTGACATACCAAATGATGATGCAATAAAAGATATAATGGGAAATAATACACTAACAATTTTAAAATTTATTTTCATTATATTTGAGTTAACATTTTTTCCTTTAATTACTCTATACGTAACTATTGTTGAGCATAGTATTATAAGTATTAGTGATATTACTACAGCATTTATTCCTAAGGAAAATATTTGAGTCAAACTAATTATAAAAAAGTTTGCAACTCCCATTAAAATCCCTAATATTAAGACTAAGATACCAACACTTGTTAAATACTTTTTTATATCTGTCATACTTTTCACCTAACTCAATACTACACCAATTTCTATAGTATTTCCTTTTATATATTCTCCAACTAGCATTCTCTTTTTATTTGGCATCTGAATTTCTTCAATTAAAAGCACCTTATCTTTAGTACTTACTTTTATGCCATCTTTATTTACCTCAATTATTGTACCTGCTTCTTTGTTACTTTCTTCCTCTAATACTTTAGTTTTCCAGATTTTCATCGTTACACCATTATAAGTAGTATAAGCACTTGGCCATGGATTTACACCTCTAACTAGATTGTGTATTTCCTTAGCATTTTTTGAAAAGTCTATATTACCTAGTGATTTATTCATTATTGGTGCATAAGAAAATTCCTCATGATTTTGTACTTCTCTTGGAGCAGTTCCTGCTTCTATCAACTTTAATGTTTCTTTTAAAGTTTCTGCTCCTATATTCATCATTTTATCATGAAGTTCTCCTGCTGTTATATTTTCATCAAGATTTACTTCTGTCTTTAATATCATATCTCCAGTGTCTAACCCTTCATCCATATACATAGTTGTAACACCAGTTTTTTCTTCGCCATTGATTATTACCCAATTTATAGGCGCCGCACCTCTATATTTTGGAAGTAAAGAAACATGGACATTTATACATCCAAACTTAGGAATTTCTAATATTTCTTTTGGAAGTATTTGCCCAAAAGCTACAACTACCATTACATCTGGCTTTAAAGATTTCATTGTATCTATAAAATCTTTGTCTCTAGCTTTAATTGGTTGATATACAGGTATATTATTTTCAATTGCAAGTTCTTTTACTGGACTCATGCCAAGTTTTTTACCTCTTCCTTTTGGTTTATCTGGCTGAGTTACAACTCCTAGTATTTCATACTTTTCATCTATTATTTTTTGTAAACAAGGAACTGCTATATCAGGAGTTCCCATAAATACTATTTTCATCAAATCAACCCCTACTATTTTTCTATTTTATCAACAAACAGTATTCCCTCTAGATGGTCTATTTCATGACAAAACGCTCTAGCTAAAAGTTCTTCCCCTTCTAGCTCTATTGTTTCTCCATTTCTATTTAAAGCTCTAACTTTTACATAGTTTGGTCTTTTAACCTCTCCAGATTCTCCAACAACACTTAAACAACCTTCATCATCTATTTGTTCTCCAGATGTTTCTATTATTTCTGGGTTTATAAGTTCTATAAGTTCTTCTCCAATATCAATTACTACAACTCTTTTTAAAATTCCAACTTGAGGTGCAGCTAGTCCAACACCATCTGCATCATACATAGTTTCTGCCATATCGTCTAACAATTGTATTATTTTTGCATCAATTTTTTCAACTTTTTTTGATTTCTTTCTTAGTACTGGTTCTCCTATTTGAACTATTTGTCTTAAAGCCATTACACTTCCTCCTAAATTTATAATACACTATTTGGATTAATATCTATAGATACATTAATATTCTTATTAAATATCAAATCTCGTTTTGTTATACATATATATTTTATTATACCCTTTAAGAGATTAATTTCAATATTTTCATCTTTAAAGAGTATTTGCCATCTATAATTTTGATTTATTTTTGATATTGAGCATGGATTGGGTCCTAATATAAACCCTAAGTCGTTTATACCCCTTTTTTCTAATAAATAAATCAAAGATGCATGCATATTTTTTATATTTTTTATAACTAATCTTTCATCTTCACCACTAACAACTACGCTTAACATGTTATTAAAAGGAGAATATCCAAATGCCTTTCTTATCTTTATCTCATCTTCATAAAAACCTTCATAATTATACTCTATGGCATGCTTAATAGCATAATGCTCAGTATCATATGTTTGAAGTACTACTTTACCTTCTTTGTCTGCTCTTCCTGCCCTTCCAGAAACTTGAGTTATCAACTGAAAGGTTGTTTCAAAACTTTTAAAATCAGGAAAATTTAGTATCATGTCTGCTGACAAAATACCTACTAAAGTTACATTATCAAAATCCAATCCTTTACTTAACATCTGAGTTCCTATCAATACATCTGCTTCTTTATCTTTGAACTTATTTAGTATTTCCTCTAATGAACCCTTTTTTGATGTTGTATCTTTATCCATTCTCAAAGTTTTTATATTTGGAAAAATACATTTTAACTCTTCCTCAATTTTTTGAGTTCCTACTCCAAATGGCTTAACATAATTACTTCCACATTCTGGGCATTCTTTTGGAATTTCTCTTTCATATCCACAATAATGGCATCTTCCAATATTACTTTTTTTATGATATGTCAAAGATATATCGCAATTTTCACATTGAAACACATAGCCACACTTTCTACATGATACAAAATTTGCATAACCTCTTCTATTTAAAAATAGTATTACCTGACTATTTTCTTCAATCGCACAACTAATTTCTCTTTGAAGTTTTAAACTAAATATACTTCTATTACCTATATCTAATTCATCTTTCATATCTACAACTTCAATATTTGGAAGTGGTTTATTGTTTGCTCTATTTTTTATATTTATAAGTTTATATTCACCAGTTTTTGCTCTATAATACTCTTCAATTGAAGGTGTCGCTGAACCTAAAATAAGAGTTAGATTATTTTTTAATGCCATAAATCTAGCTACTTCTATAGCGTTAAACTTAGGATTTTTTTCAGACTTATATGATGACTCATGAAATTCATCAATTATTATCAATCCTAAAGAATTAAAAGGAGCAAATAGTGCTGACCTAGCACCAATTAAAACTCTTATCTTGCCAGCTTTAACAGCTTTATAAACGTCGTGTTTTTCTCCTTCAGATAGTTTACTGTGAAACACTCCAACTAAATCGCCAAACCTACTCTTTAATCTATCTATCGTTTGGGGAGTTAATGCTATCTCAGGAACCAAAAATATACTATCTAAACCTTGGCTTAATGCAAATTCTATTATTTCCATATAAACTTCAGTCTTTCCACTTCCAGTTATACCATGAATTAAATATGGCTTTTTATCATCTATAAACATACTTGAATTTATCTCATCAACCGCTTGTTGTTGCTCATTGTTTAATTTTATACTTTTTGATATAGATTTGTAAATACTTTTTGGCTCTCTATAATAATCTTTAAATTCTAAAGTTATTAACTCTTTCTTACTCAAAGAGTTTATACTCTGCTTTGAAGCATTTAATAAATCCAATAAATCATTTATCTCTACATTTTCATTATTTTTAAGAAAATTTAATATCTCTTTTTGCTTGCTTCCTATGCTTATTTTATTTTGTTCTATATAATCATCAATTTTATCATTTTCTAAACTCAAAGATACATAGCATACTTTCTTCTCATTTTTATGATTTTTGTATTCCCAACATAATTTTATAATTCCATTTTTATTCATTGTATATAGATAATTATTTAGATTCGCTATATATTTTAACTTATCAACCTTAATTTTTCCTTTACTACCAACTACTTTTTCTACTATCTCTCTATTTTTATCACTCAGCTTTGATATCTTTTCATATAATTCAGTCTCACTTAATCCATTTAGCTTTTCACCTAGTAAAACTACTTTGTAATTATTTAGTTTATATCCTTTTGGATATATCAAATTTATACACTCTATATAAGTACACAAATATCTATTTTTCATCCAGTAAACCAACTCTAAATCTTCTTCTCTAAATATTGGATTTTCATCTAATATATCTATGATTTCTTTAGTCTTTATTTTTTCATCTAAATTATTTGTAAGTTGAAATACAAAGGCTTCTGTTGGTTTATTACCTCTTCCAAATGGCACTAATATTCTATGCCCAACACTTATAACTTCCTCTAAAAATACAGGAATTTGATATGTAAATAAATTGTCTGTGTATATAGTATTGCTTCTAACTATTACCTTTGCATATTTTTTCATTGTAAAACTCCTACTTAAAATTAATCTACTGCTCATATTTTAACACATTTCATAACATATCAAAAAAATCTCAGCATATCTAAAAAGTTTCAAGTTATTACTAATATTAGATATATCTTAATAATTAACTATTAATCATATTTTATACTTTACAGCAAAATAAATGCTGAAAACCACAATTTAACTGACATTTGCGAGTTTTTACTCGCTAAAAGTAAATTGCAGCTTTCAGCCACTTTAGCTGTGATAAAATACACAAATATCATATTTAAAAAAGTTCTTATTTCTCAAGTAACACTTTAATCTTATTTAATATAACATTAGCTACTTCTTCCTTTTTCATTTTAGGGTACTCAGTAATATTTCCTTCTGTATCTATTATTTTTACAATATTAGTATCAGTTCTAAAGCCAGCTCCCTCTTTAGTTAAATCATTTGCCACAATAAAATCTAAATTTTTCTTTTCAATTTTTCCTTTGGCATGTTCTATTAAGTCATTAGTTTCAGCAGCAAATCCAACTAATATCCTATCTTCCTTTATTTTTCCTATTTCATAAGCAATGTCATAATTCCTACTTAATTCTATTGATAAATCATCATTATTCTTTTTAATTTTTTTGTCAGAATAAGTTTTTGGCTTATAATCTGCAACTGCTGCACTTTGAATTACTATTTTATTTTCTTTTAAATTTGATACTACTGCCTCATACAAATCTTGTGCTGATTCTATTTGTACAAATTTTTTAAGGTTTTGTGGAATAGAGAGATTTGTAGGACCTGATATTAATGTTACATCAGCACCTCTAGATATAGCCTCTTTAGCTACAGAATATCCCATTTTACCAGAAGACCTATTAGTTAAATATCTTACTGGGTCTATACTTTCTACAGTTGGTCCAGCTGTAACTATTATACTTTGACCTTTCAAATCTTGCTCTTTCGTAAGATTGGCTAAAACTGCCTCTACTATTAAATCTGATTTAGCTAGTTTTCCTGCTCCAATATCTCCACATGCAAGTCTTCCACTTTCTGGTTCTATAAATTTATATCCAAATTCCTCTAAAGTTTTTATATTTTTTTGGACAATTGGATTTTCATACATATTAGTATTCATAGCTGGTGCTATTAAAACTTGTGCTTTTGTTGCCATAACAGTAGTTGTTAACATATCATCAGCTATACCATTTGCAATTTTTCCTATAACATTTGCACTTGCTGGTACTATTAGAAACAAATCTGCCTTTTTTGCTAATGATATATGTTCAACTTCCCAAGATTTTGGTTCTTCAAACATATCTTCTACTACATAATTTTGACTTAGTGATTGAAGTGTAAGTGGTCTAACAAATTCTGTTGCTGATTTTGTCATTATAACATGGATATTTGCATTTAATTTTTTTAATTTACTTACAACATCACAAGCCTTGTATGCAGCTATTCCGCCGCTTATGCCAATTACAACAGTCTTATTTTTTAGCATGACCTTACTCCTCTTCTGAAATTTGTTGATGTTGCTCAGCGTAGTGTCTAGCTTCTTCTATCTCTATTTCTTCTTCTGTCAATAATCTATATGTTATTTTTCCACTTGCAACTTCCTTAGTAGCTACACATACAGGTTTTTCCTTAGCTTTGTTTGGAACATATGGTTCGTCTCCATCAATTAACTTTCTTGCTCTCTTTGAAACAGTCCCTACTAAGTAATATCTGTTGTCTATTTTTTCTAGTACCTCATTGATAGATGGTTTTAACATAATTATAATTCCTCCTTAAATTTCTCTATTATAATATTTTTATATCTGCTAACTTTATTCTTTTCAGATGATATTATACCTTCTATTTCTTTAGCAGATGTTTTCACATCTTCATTAAATATAAAATAATCATAATCCTTAATCATTTTTATTTCTTCATATGCACAACTAAATCTCTTTTCTATTTCTTCTTCTGTCTCTGTACCTCTTCCAACAATTCTATTTTTTAACTCTTCAAGTGATGGAGGTAATACAAATATAAATACTCCTTCTGGACAAACCTCTTTTATTTGTTTTGCTCCTTGCATTTCAATTTCTAGTAGCACATCCTGTCCTTTTTCTAAACATTCCATTATTGCTGCTTTTGGAGTTCCATAAAAATTATCATAAATTTGAGCATACTCCAAAAACTCACCTTTTCCTATCATATCTTCAAACTTTTCTTTACTTATGAAGAAATAATTTACTCCATCAACTTCTCCTGCTCTTGGTTTTCTTGTAGTAGCTGATACAGAAAGTTTTATTGTATCATTCTCTCTAAGTAATTCTTTGCAAATAGTACCTTTTCCTGCACCTGATGGACCTGATACAACTAGCAATAATCCTTTTTTTGTAAACATTTAAATATTCCCCTTCTAATATTGTATTCTTACTCTATGTTTTGTATTTGTTCTCTTATTTTTTCTAACTCACTTTTCACTTCTACTACTAAATTAGTTATATTTATATCAGATGATTTTGAACCTATTGTATTAGTTTCTCTGTTCATCTCCTGTATTAAGAAATCAATTTTTCTACCTATAGAATCGTCTTTAAATATAGTTTTTTTAAGCTGACCAATATGACTTTTAAACCTAACTATCTCTTCTGTTATACTACTTTTATCTGCATATATTGCAACTTCTTGTGCTAACCTATTTTCATCTATTATACTTGGGTCTTCTAGCATTTCACTTATTCTTGAATTTAGTTTTTCTCTATAGTCTTCTACAACACTACTTGAATATTTTTCAATTTCTTCTATATGATTTTTTAATAAGTCACATCTCATGGTAATATCTTCAGCTAATTTTTTACCTTCTTCACTTCTCATTTCTCTTAGTTTTATCATTGCATCTTCTACAGCTTGATTTAACATCGACCATAATAAATCTTCATCTTCATCTTTTTCTTCTATTTTTATAATATCAGTAAATCTTGCAACATTCATAACACTAATATCATCTATAATATCAAATTTGTCTTTTATTTCCTTTAAGATATCTATATATTGAGATGCTAATCCTTCATCAAAATTTAAGTTTACATCTTCTTTGCCTAATAAGTCAAATTTTATGTATAAATCAACTCTTCCTCTTTTTACATAGTTTTTTACTAAATTTCTAACTTTATCCTCTAAAAATGAAATTTTTCTTGGAAGACGTATATTTATATCTGAATATTTATGATTTATTGTTTTACATTCTACTAAAAAATAATAGTTGTCGTCTTTGTATTCTCCTCTTCCAAAACCAGTCATACTTATAGCCATTACCTAAACCTCCAAAACACCTTCACATATTTTTACTGCTGGACCTGTCATATAAGAAAACTCTCCTATATCTATTCGTACTGTTCCACCTTGAGAAGTCACATTTACACTATTTTCTACCATATCAAGTAAATTACATACTATTGCTGATGCAGTCATACCTGTTCCACATCCTAAAGTATATCCACAACCTCTTTCCCAAGTATAGACATGTATATTATACTTATCTTCTACTTTTACAAAATTTACATTCGTTTTTTTCGGAAATATTTTATTATTTTCAATCTCTTTTCCATATTTACAAACTTCATCTACATTTAATTCATCCACTATAACCACAGTGTGAGGAACCCCCATCAACATAGATGTAATCTTAAACTCTTTATCTAAAACTTTTATATTTTCTTGCACAAAACGTTCTTCGTCAGTTAACACAGGAACATCTTTAGCTAAAAAACTTCCTTTTCCCATATTAACTTTTATAGTATTTATTTCTCCATTTATATTGTTTATTTTTATATTTTTTACACCATCTAGTGTATCTACTGTAAAGTTTTCTTTTTTAACTATGCCATTATCATAAACAAACTTACAAAAACATCTAAGTCCATTTCCACACATAGCTGCTCTTGAACCATCAGAATTATAATACACCATTTCTACATCTGCAATTTCTGAATTTTTTACAACTAGTAACCCATCCGCACCTACAGAAAATCTTCTATGGCATACTTTTTTTGCTAAAACAGTATAATTTGATGAATCTATTTGGTCAAATCTTCCATCTATTGCAATAAAATCATTGCCTATTCCATGTAGTTTCCAAAATTTCATAAGTATCGCTCCTTTGTAAATTAACACTTAAACTATTATAACATAAAAAAATTCCCATAAACTTATAATTTATGGGAAAAGTTTTGTAATGACAACTATAATTTGAGGATGTGAGGGAGAGTTGCCATTACAATTAGGGTAATTATATTATGTTTTTAAGCTAGTTCTTTCTATGTTTATATAATAATATTTCTATATGAATTTTATGTATAGTTTATTTAAACTGTATATGAATTTTTTAAATAAAATATTTAGCATCTTCTATTTAGTTTTTTGAACATACCTAATTAGCATACACCTATTAATTCTTTAAGTGTTTTTAAAACATAATCTAAATCTTCTCTAGTAATATCTACATGAGTTACAAATCTATACTCCCCATTTTCCATTTTATTGATTTTTATATTTCTTTCAAAAAACTCTTTTATTAAAACATCTTCTTTTATTACATCTTCACTCATTTTAAAGAATACCATACTCAGGTCTGGACTAGTGTTATTTACTTCAATTCCTTCAATTTTATCCAACTCACAAGCTAAATATTTTGCATTATCATGGTCCTCATTTAATCTCAGTGTCATTTTTTCAATGGCAATTATACCAGCTGCTGCAACTATACCAACTTGTCTCATGCCTCCACCCATAACTTTTTGCTTTCTTCTAGCTTTTGCTATAAATTCTTTACTTCCAGCAAGAATAGAACCCATTGGTGCAGCTAAACCTTTTGATACACAGAACATAACACTGTCACAACATTGTGCAATTTCTTTAGCTTCTACACCTAAAGTTAATGCTGCATTGAATAATCTTGCTCCATCTAAATGCACTGGTAAATTGTGTTTTTCAGCTATTTTTTTAATTTCTTTTAAATTGTCAAGGCTTACAACAGTTCCACCTGAATATGCATTTTCTACACATATAAGACCTGTTTGTGGTTCATGTATATCATCTCTCCTAATAGCCTTCTCAACAAGCTCAGGATTAAGAGCTCCACTTTCATCTTCATCTATAGTTCTAAGTTGAACTCCAGCTATTACAGCAGGTGCTCCAACTTCATGAGTCACAATATGATACCCTTTACCAATAATGATTTCTTGACCTCTTAGGCAGTGAGTAAACAAAGCTAACTGATTTCCAAAAGTTCCACTTGGAAGGAAAATAGCATCTTCTTTTCCAACTTTAGCTGCTGCTAATTCTTCAAGTTTATTTACAGTAGGGTCATCTCTAAAGATTGAATCTCCAACAGGAGCCTTTGCCATGGCTTCTCTCATTTCATCAGTAGGCATAGTAACAGTATCACTTCTTAAATCAATAAATTTCATTTTTTCAACCTTCTTTCATATTCATATACTATACAGCTTTAATATTTATTTAGCTTTGTAAAGTTTATATACTTTTATAAGTTATTCTTTACACACTAATTATACTACATTTGTTTTATATTTAAGCAAATTTAAATTATTAATTTAAAAATATACTTCCTATTCTCTTGTGAGTATATCCTGTAAGTATAAATAATTATAAAATTTACACATTAATCCATGTTGTTTAAATTCCCCCTAGTCATAGAGCATATATTATGTGTATAATTAATTTACTGACTTATTTTGGTCAAAGAAAGGGGTGCTATACATGGCATTAGATGGATTAGTTATACATTCAATAGTAGATGAATTATCATCAAAGCTTACAGGTGGAAAAATAGATAAGATTCATCAACCTGAAGATGATGAAGTAATTTTTAATATAAGAAACAACAAAGAAAATTTTAGATTGGTTTTAAGTGCAAGTGCTTCAAATCCTAGGGTTTATTTAACAAGCAATTATAAAAAAGAAAATCCGCTAAAGGCGCCTATGTTTTGTATGTTGCTTCGAAAATATATACAAGGTGGAAATATTATAGAAATTTCTCAAATTGGTTTTGAAAGAATAATAAAAATCAGTGTTGAATCTTTAGATGAATTAAAAGAAAAGACAATCAAAAATATTATAATTGAAATTATGGGAAGACATAGTAATATAATAGTAACTCATAATGAAGATGATAAAATTATAGATTCTATAAAAAGAGTGCCTTTTAGTATAAGTAGAGTTCGTCAGGTTTTACCTGGACATAGTTACTCATTGCCACCAAAGCAAGATAAACTTAACCCTCTTGATAACATATCTAAAGATTCTTTTATTAACAATCTAAATGAATTTGATGGACCTATTTTTAAGTCTATATATTCTAAATTTTTAGGTATAAGCCCTACTATCGCCAAAGAAATTTGTTATAGAGCAGATGTAAATCAAAACGCTATTAGCAAAGATATATCTAGTCAACAGTTTGATTCTTTATACAAAGAATTTTGTAGTTTATTTAATGATATAAATTCTAATAAGTTTTCACCTTGTATTGTTATAGATAAAAAATTAGATAAAGTCGTTGATTTCAGTTGTGTCAATCTTACATTGTTTAATGATTTATCATATATCAATAAAGAAAGCATCTCTAATATACTAGAGGATTTCTACAGAACTAAAGATATTAAAGATAGAATCAATCAACGTTCATCTGACTTAAAGAAAAGCATATCTGTTAAACTGGATAGACTTTATAACAAACTTAGAAAACAAGAAGAAGAATTATTAGAGTCTGAAAATGCAGATATTTATAAAGTAAAGGGTGAACTAATTACATCTTATATATATATGGTAGAAAAAGGGATGGAAAGTGTTGATGTTGCCAACTTCTATGATGAAGAGTGTAAAAATGTAACAATAGAATTAAATAAAAATTTGACTCCATCTGAAAACGCTCAAAAATATTTTAAAAAGTATACTAAAATGAAACATGCCAAAGTTGAAATATCTCACCAAATTTCATTAAACAAAGAAGAAATAGATTACTTAGAAAACATAATTTTGAGTATTGAAAACTGTGAAAATTTGGCTGAATTACAAGATATAAAAGAAGAACTTGGTAAAGTTGGATATATCAAAGCCCAAAAGAAAAGTAGTAAAAAAGACACTATTCCTTCTACAAAACCTCATGAATTTATTTCTTCTGATGGATTTAAAATCTTGGTTGGAAAAAACAACAAACAAAATGATTATCTTACATTAAGGCTTGCTGATAATGATGACTTATGGATGCATACAAAAAATATTCCAGGTTCTCACGTAATAATAAAATGTGCTGGTAAAGAAATTACTGATAATACTATATTTGAAGGAGCTATGTTAGCTGCATTTTTTAGCAAATCAAAGATTTCTTCTCAAGTACCTGTGGACTACACAAAGAAAAAAAATGTAAAGAAACCTAGTGGTTCTAAACCTGGTATGGTTATCTATGAAACTAATAGTACTATTTATGTTACTCCTGAAGAAGAAATGGTAGCTAAGCTTAAAATTAAATCCGAATAAAATATATCTCATAGATATAAAAATTTCTGACTGGTAAATAATAATATATTTATCATATTAACTAAAAGTAGTGGCATTCTTATTGTATAAGAATGCCACTTTTAAATTTGTTTATTTTTAGTTTTTTAATAATCAATACTTATATTTAAATTGATTAATTTCTATTTTTATAAAAAAACAACGATTAGTTTAATTTTGAGCATTATTTTTTATACGTCTAATTTTTTCTAATAGCTCATTATATTCTAATTCATAACACTCTTTTTTTGCATTATCTTTTTCTATTGACAGCATAGATATAATGTTTGTAAGTCTATTTTCTAATACTAAAAGATTTTCTTGTTTAACTTTACTTTCTCTACTAGAAGTTTTTTTATTTCTACTAATGATATAATCACTATAGTTACAATCAAACTCCTTTATATTCTTATCTTTTATTTCTAAAAAATAGTCACAAATATGAGATATAAATACTCTATCATGAGATACTATAAGCATAGTTTTATCAGTATTTATCAATGCTTTTTCCAATGCTTCCATAGATTTTATATCCAAGTAATTAGTTGGCTCATCAAAAACTAAAAAATTATTATCTTCTAGTATTATTTTGCATAGAGCTATCTTTACTTTTTCACCCCCACTAAGAACTTTAACTTTTTTATAAACAGTATCACCTTTAAATCCAAATAAATTTAAATTTATTCTTATAAAAGACTCAGCAAATGAACTATTTGCTTTGATATTGTACAAAATACTCTTTTCCTCATCTAATAAATCTTGATTTTGGTCAAAATAACCTATCTTTACTTTGTTATTTATCCTTATACAATCATTTTTATTACTAAGTATTTCTTTTATCAGAGTACTTTTTCCACATCCATTATCGCCTAATAAAGCTATTTTCTTACCTCTTTTTACCTTGAAAGAGATATTATCCAATAAAAGTTTATTTTCTACATTTAAACTTAAATCCTTTAATTCCACTAAGTTTTTGCTGATTATTTCCATACCATCCTGTATTTTAATATTCATATCTGTACAAACTTTAGGCTTATCCTTTACTTCCAATTTCTCAATTCTACTTTTTAATGCTTTTACACTTGAATCTATTTTTTTCTTATTTGTTTGACCACCCATTTTATGGAGTCTAGCTTCTGAATTCCCCATTCGTTTTGGAGTCTTCCTTATACCATCACTTAAAGCTTTTTTGCCTAAAAGAGCTTTCTCCAATCTTTTTTTCTCATTTATATATTCATGATATTCAAAGTCAGCTCTTTTTGCATCCGCATCCTTTTGTTCTAAATAATCAGTGTAATTACCTTTATAAACTTTTAATTTCCCACCTTCCAATTCCAATATAGTTGTACATAATTCATCTAAAAAACGTCTGTCATGAGATATTAATAATAATGCTCCTTTATGTCTCTTAAACATATTTTCCAAAATATCTATGCTCTTTTTATCTAAATTTGAAGTTGGTTCATCTGCTATTATTATATTTTTCTTATTATTCAGTGCATCTGCTATCTTTAGCTTAACTTTTTCTCCTCCAGATAAATAATCTTCAAATTTATCTGGCGCATTTAATAAGACTTTTTTCTTTACTATCATTACATTTTTCAATATTATTTTCACTCTGACTTATATATGAATAGCTATCTGTAAGATAAACACAACCTTCATCAATTTCTATTTCACCCAATATTGCTTTTAATAAAGTTGTTTTTCCCTGACCATTTGAACCCACTAAACCTATTCTCTCATTCTCTAATATTTCAAGTTTATCTATATCCAAAATTAATTTATCAGCATAATATTTTTTTAAATTTTCTACTTTTATTAACATCATAAAAAAATCCCTCCCTGGTATACTTAAATATAAGGAGAGATTTACATAAATAGGCACAATAACTAAACGTATAGACTATAATCTACTCTCCTTAATTTAAGCATTATAAATAAAGCCACCAATATAGGCTTTTCAAAATTTACAATACTTTAAATTATAAAAAATAGATTATATTCTCATCTTCCCAGTTACCTTACCCTTTCTTTTATTTATTTTTAATCATTATATCAACATTGATTGCCAATGTCTATAAAAAATTGATTATTTAAAATAATATATACTTAATTAATTATTATTTTTCAACTTTAAAATCTTGATTATTCAATATTCTATTTAGTACAATACCTACAATCGCAGCCAAACTAAGACCAGTTATCTTTACAGTACTTGTTATAGGAATTCCTATAGAAATCCCTTTATTAGATAAGTAAGTTGTTCCAAGACCTATCAATAATATAACTGCTATTATCAATATATTTACTTTACTTTCTACACAAGAACTATCTTTTATAGTTTTTAATCCAACATAAGTTATCATTGAAAATAACATTATACTGATTCCACCCATAACTGAACCTGGTATACTTTGAAGAAATCCTCCAAACTTCCCTACACATGCAAGCAATATAGCAAATACTGCTGTACGTCTAAGTATTGAAGGGTCATAGTTTTTAGTTATCGCCAGTACTGCTGTGTTTTCCCCATAAGTAGTGTTAGCTGGTCCACCTAAGCATCCTGCTACTATAGTTGCAAATCCATCACCAAGTAATGTTCTGTTTAATCCTGGATTCTCTATAAAGTTTTTTCCTACAACAGCACCATTAGTAGTCATATCTCCTATATGCTCCATAAATACAGCTAAAACAACTGGAGATATAATCACAATTGCTCCTAAGCTAAATTTAGGAATTGTAAAGTCAGGTATAGCAAGTAAACTTGCTTCTGTAATTGTAGTTATATCTACTAATCCTAGTACCAAACATATTATATATCCAGAAAAAACAGCTATTAATATACCTAATTGTTTTATAAATCCTCTACCAAACTTATTAGTCAAAATTGCTATTGCTAAAGTCAAAAAAGCTATTATAAAATTAGCTGAAGCCATATTAAAAGCCGTTGGTAATAAATTCAAACCTATAACTGCTATCATAGCTCCTGTAACTTGTGCTGGAAAATATAACTTAATTTTATCCACCCCAACTAATTTTACTATAATTGACATTATAATATAAATTAATCCTGCTACTATTATACCACCCTGAGCATATGCCAAATCTCCTCCATAAGCTTCTTTAGCTGCTAGTATAACAGGAATAAAAGCAAAACTTGAACCTAAAAATGCAGGTACTTTTCCTTCTGTACAAAAATGAAATATCAATGTACCAACACCAGCGCAAAAAATTGCAACTGATGGATTAAAGCCTGTTAAAATGGGAACTAATACTGTCGCTCCAAACATGGCCAATAAATGTTGTAAAGACATTATCGTTTTTTTCATAAAAACCTCCAAAAATTATTATATATGAATAAATCCTTTGTTCAATTAATATCTTTTAATTAATTATAATTCCCTAGATTCTATTTTTTAATCTCTATATACTTACTGTACAAACTATCATTTTTTTACATTTTACGACATTGAAAACCAAAATAAAGGAGAATAGAGACTACATTAATATACACATTAATAAACTTGTATTATTTATTTTGTGCAATATATGTAAGCTTTATCCTCCTCCATGACTATACAATGCTGAGCTTTTATATAATATTAAAAAACCACTATTCTTTGATTGTAACTGAATCTTCTCCATCAATTTCTAATAAACTAACAGATATAATTTCATGTCTTGAAGTAGGGACATTTTTTCCTACATAATCTGCTCTTATAGGCAATTCTCTATGTCCTCTGTCCACTAATACTGCTAATTGTATTGATTTAGGTCTTCCTATATCAATAATAGCATCAAGTGCTGCTCTTACAGTTCTTCCTGTATATAACACATCATCAACTAAAACTACTGTTTTATCATCTACATTAAAATCTAGATATGTTCCTTTGACTACTGGTTCAACATTAATTTTTTCTAAGTCATCTCTATAAAGTGTTATATCAATATCACCAGTATCTACTTTTGTTCCTTCTATTTGTTCTATTTTTTTAGATATTCTATTTGCGATTGGTACACCTCTAGTCTTTATTCCAACTAAAACTAGGTTTTCTACACCTTTATTTCTTTCAATTATCTCATGACTTATCCTAGTAATTGCTCTTGCTATAGCCTTTTCATCCATTAATTGAGCTTTTTCTACCATATCATAACTATTGTCAAAAAAATATATTCTCTTTTATTTTGACAAATCTACTCCTCTCTCTTAAATTTTTATAGAACCACTTTATTAAAATTTTCAATTTAAACAACAAAAAACTTCTCATCACAAGACAAGAAGCTTTTATATAAAAAAATATATAGTCTAATTCAGCAATTGTCTTACGATATCTCTGTATCGTTTAAAGATAATTTTTATACTCCATTAACTCAAATTATATATTTATATTTCAAATTTTTCAAGCTTTTTTAATCAAAATACTTTAATATAAAATATTTTAGCTAAACTTCACTAATTTTATCACTTGTATAAATCTAATTAGATGATTTATAATATCATACAAACTTTTATTTAATTTTTCTAAGAACTTCCTTAAAGTATTCTGGTAATTCTGAATCAAATTCAATATATTCCTTAGTGGTAGGATGTATAAATCCCAATTTCTTAGCATGTAAAGTTTGTCCCTTTAGTTTAAACTTATTTTCTTTAGGTCCATATACACTATCACCTAAAAGCGGATGATTTATAGATGAGGCATGAACTCTTATTTGATGAGTTCTACCAGTTTCAAGTCTAGCTCTCATATGAGTAAATTTATCAAATCTGTCTACCACTTCAAAATGAGTTACTGCATTTCTTCCATCTTTTACTACAGCCATTTTTAATCTATCCTTAGGATTTCTTCCTATTGGTTTGTCTACAGTTATTTTATCTTCTTTAACTACACCATAACATATAAATTCATACTCCCTAGTTATAGAATGCTCTTTTAATTGTTCTGCTAAAAAATTATGTGCATAATTATTTTTAGCTACCATAAGAAGACCAGAAGTATCTTTGTCTATTCTATGAACTATACCAGGTCTAATAACACCATTTATTGATGATAACTTATCTTTACAATGATACAAAATTCCATTTACCAATGTATTTTCATAATTTCCAGGAGCAGGGTGAACAACCATATCCTGAGACTTGTTAATTATTAAAATATCATCATCTTCAAATACAATATCTATTGGTATATTTTGAGCTACAACCTCTAGAACTTTAGGTTCTGGTATTTCTATAATAATCTTATCTTCTTCTTTAACTAAATATTTTGCTTTTTCTACTTTATTATTAACTTTTACTTTACCATCTTTTATAATTTTTTGTATGTAGCTTCTTGACATATCTCCTAATTGTTCTGCTAGATAAACATCAAGTCTAACCTCTTCTTCCTCTTCAAGCACTAAAAACTCTCTTACATTCTCCATCAAATCACCTACTTTTACTTTCAAAAAATAAAACATATATACATAAAAATACAGTTCCTACAACTACAAATACATCAGCTACATTAAATACATACTCCCATATAATCCTAAAGTCAAAATAATCTACTACAAACCCTAATCTAACTCTATCAATTAGATTTCCTAATGCACCAGATATTATTAATATGATTCCCAACTTTCCAGATGTATGTACTTTTCTTGTATTGAGATAATATAACCCAAATACTGTTGCAATTAGTGCAACTATTATAAATATCCATTGATTATTTTGTAATAGTCCAAATGCTGCACCTCTATTTTCAACATAAGTTAGATGAAATACATTCTTTATTATTGGTATTGTAGATACATTCACCAAATTATTTAACACCCATAGTTTAGACAATTGGTCTAATCCTATAAGCAGAATTATTATTAACACATATAACAATGATTTTTCCCCCTATAAATTATTTAAAAATCAATTTTGATTGAAATTCACTATTACCATTATACAAAAAAAATACTATAAAGAGCAACTCTGTTAAAATTGAATTTTTTAGTAAAACTAATCAAAAATAATATTAACCCTTCTATATTATAAATTGCTACAAATTTAAAATTACATTATTATGTATAAAAAATTTCAAAATACTCTATTATTCAATACTTTTTGTGTATTTTATAGCTTAAAGATTAATGATGCTTGTATTTTAGATTTACAAGCATCATTAGTCTTTAAACAAATATCTTTTATTTTTGTACTTGTTGATTTTTATCTAAATGTTGTATAAGTTCAGATACTGTTACAAATTTATACCCTTTTTCTTTTAACTTGGGAATTACTACTTCCAAAGCCTGTATAGTCTGTGACTTATTGTTTCTTTTATTATTATAATCATGTAAAAGTATTATATTTCCATTTTGTACTTTTGTAAGAATGGTATTAATAATACTATCAACGCCAGGATTTGACCAATCTCTAGGGTCCAAGTTTGACCAAAGAATTATATTCATACCTTTAGAAACTATAATATCACATACACTTTTGCTCATAGCTCTATATGGAGGTCTAAATATTTTGGGCTCTACTCCAATTACACTCTTTACAGCATTTTGTGTATCTGTTATTTCTTTTTCTACTTTATTATAACTATTTTTTTCAACATTTATATGTGTAAATGTATGATTACCTATCTCATGCCCTTCCTCATACTGTCTTTTTAGTAATTCCTTGTTATATGCAACTTTTTCTCCAACCACAAAAAAAGTTGCTTTTACATTATTTTTCTTTAGTATATCAAGTACTTGTGGTGTAAAGTCTTCATCTGGCCCATCATCAAAAGTCAATGCTAAAATTTTTTCGTCCTCATTTCCTTGCTTGATTATTACATCTTCATAATCGTTCTTTATATTGTCATTTAGACTATAAGCTTCTTTTACGCTATTTTGATTATGTGTATTATGACTATATGTATATACGCCTACTATTGATAATACACATATACATATACCCCACATTACTTTTTTCATGTCATTACCTCTTTTCTTAATTCGTTCTAACAATATATGATGTCAATTTTTTAATCTCTTAATGTTCCGTTTTTGTTTAAATCAGTTAAATTTGTTAGGTCTGTTGAATAAAAATTAGAATCCTCCACTTCAGGAGTTTCACTTGCGTGTCCTAATAAATCCTCTTCTTTTTTTGCACACTCATTGCATAAATTTGTATCAGGTAGTATATCCAATCTTTCTAAATCTATTTTATTATGACATAAATCACAAAGTCCGTATGTCCCATTTTCTATTTTAGATAATGCCATATCTATTTGATACAATCTACCTTCTTCATGATTTATTAAACTATTTTGCATATTTTGCATATATAAATCTGTTCCCATATCTCCTATATGATTATCATAACTAGATAACTCTCCTGATGAATACTTTTCACTGGTATGTTTATTTGTATCTCCAAATAAAGTATTGTCTTTCATATCTCCCACTAAATTAGTCAAATTTGCTCTTTCTTTCAATAATTTATCTTTGTATTTTTTAGTATCCATTTTTAACACCTCTAATTTTAATATTTATATCATAAAAATAGTATGTGGAAAACTAAATTAAAAATACAATAAAAAGTAAGATTTGATTTTTTCAAAAAAAATTGTAGGCAAATTTTAAATTCACCTACAAATTTTTAAAACACATTTAAATGTTATATTTTTATTTTTTATAATAATTATATTAACTTGCTAATTTATGAGTATTTTGTTCTTTTATATCTTTAGCTTTTTTAAAGAATAAAATACCAAGAATTATTGCAACAGCAACACCTATTCCATTAGATATATTTACTGGTAGTCTAAAACCTTCTTTTGCCTGCATTATATAACTAAATGTTACTACAGTCATAAAAAGCGCTGGCAATGTAGTTATGTAGTGGTTTTTATTTGCTTTAACCAAATATGCAGAACCAGTCCATAACATTATCATAGCAAGTGTTTGATTTGCCCAAGAGAAGTATCTCCAAATTATATTAAAATCTATAAATGTAAGAGCAACACCTACTGCAAATAGTGGTAAAGCTATTAAAAATCTATTTTTAACTGCATCTTGATTGTAGTTCATTGCATCAGCTATTGTTAATCTAGCACTTCTAAATGCTGTATCACCTGAAGTTATAGGACATGCTACAACACCAAGTATAGCCAAAGCTCCTCCAATAGGCCCCATCAATCCAACAGATACTGTATTAACAACAGTAGCTGCTCCACCATCATTAAATATTACATTAAGTTGAGGTATACCATGGAAGTATGACATAGCTGCTGCTGCCCAAACTAAAGCTATTATTCCTTCTGCAACCATTGAACCATAAAATACTGGTCTTGCTTCACTTTCTCTTTCAACACATCTTGCCATAAGTGGTGATTGTGTTGCATGAAAACCTGATATTGCCCCACATGCTATTGTTATAAATAAATATGGGAATAGGGGTGTTCCATTTGGATTCATATTTTGTAAATTTATATTTGGTATGTTATATCCCTTTATTATTAATCCTCCTGCTACACCTACTGCCATAATTAATAAAGCTGCTCCAAATAAAGGATATATTTTTCCAATTAACTTATCTATTGGCAAAACAGTAGCCATTATATAATAAAGAATTATTACTCCAACCCATATTTGTGTATTTACTCCTGTTAATGTTTTTAGTAATCCTGCTGGACCTGTTATAAAAACAACTCCAACCAATACCAAAAGAATAACGCTAAATATTCTCATTGCTATTTTTGCACTATTGCCTAAGTAAAGACCTACTAACTCTGATGCAGATGTACCTTTATTCTTCATAGATAAATATCCAGAAGCAAAGTCATGTACACCACCTGCAAAAATTGTCCCAAATACTATCCATAAAAATGCTGATGGCCCAAATAATGCACCTTGTATAGCACCAAATATAGGACCTAAACCTGCGATATTTAAGAATTGAATTAAGAAAATTCTTTTCCATTTCATTGGAACATAATCTACACCATCTCTACAAGCTATAGCTGGAGTTTGATTTTTATCATTAATTCCAAAAACCTTTTCTACAAAAGTACCATAAATAAAATAACCTACTATAAGTACCACCATTGAACCTAAAAAACTTACCATAAATTCATCCCCTTAGTTTTTTTATAATTGCTTTATAAATTTTTATAAGTTTAAGAAAACTATTTCCAGTTCAAATAGTAATACTTTTTTGTACTAATATAAATGTTAATCACATTAAGTGCATATTTAAATACATGAAATGACTTTATATGTGCATTAATAGCCTAAATTCTTTTATTCTACTTCTACTTACAGTTACTTCATAATCACTATCTTTTAACTTCAATATGTATGTGTTATTAAACCATGGGATAATTTCTTTTACTTTAGTTAAATTTACTATGTAAGACCTGTGTGTTCTAAAAAAAGTTTTATCATTTATTATGTTTTCTACTTCTGATATACCCTCTTTTAGTATAAATGTTTCCTTTTCAGTATATATAAATGTCTGTCTTTCATTAGCCTCACAGTAATATATATCATCAATATCTATTACAACCAATTTATCACCTTTCCAAAGGCTAATTTTATGTGTTATTTCCTCTATATTTTGATTTATTATACATTTTTTATCACTAGATATATAATTATTATCACTAGATATTTCACTACTATTTGTTTCACTTTTCTCTAACTTATCCAACATTGATGTAATCCTATCCTCAGAATAAGGCTTAAGTACATAGTCAAATACACCTAATGAAAAAGCATCTACTGCATAATTTTCATATGCTGTTATAAATACTATTTTAGGTCTTGCTTTAAATTGATTTAATGTTTTTGCAAGTAACATTCCATCAAGATGAGGTATATTTATGTCCAAAAAAATTACATCTATTTTATTTTCTTGAATAAAATCTAGTACTTCTATGCCATTAGTAAATTCACTTACTACCTCAATCTCGCTTTTATTTTCAATAAAATATCTCAATTCTTTTCTTGCTGGAAACTCATCCTCAACTATTATTGCTTTCATATTCTTACTCCTTTACGTAAAACATAATTAAAGTTCCTTTATCAGTTCTTCTCATATTAAGACCACTTCCATACATTAGCTTAAGTCTTAAATGAACATTATAAAGTCCAATCTTATTTTCTGGCATATTATCTTGATATACATTATTTATAACTTCTTCACTTATACCTATACCATTATCCTCAATCGATATTCTAATAGTATTTTCTAATGAATGTTGTAATTTTTTTATAGATATTTTTACCACACCAGCTCTTCCACTTTCCAAAACTCCATGTATAATTGCATTCTCTACTATTGGTTGTATAATTAAACTTGGAATTTTTATATTTACATCATCTATATCATAAATTATAGTTAATAAATCTCCAAATCTAGCCTTTTCTATTTCTACAAAAGATTTAACTTGCTCAATCTCTTTATTTATGTCTATCAAGTTATCACTATATTCAAGATTGTATCTCAAGTAAGTTGATAAATTTATTATGAGTTCTCTAGCTTTATCTGGATTAAATCTTATAAAGGATGCTATTGTATTTAGAGAATTAAATAAAAAATGCGGATTAATTTGCCTTTGAAGTGCTTTTATTTCTGCTTTATTTCTTGCTTCTATATCCTTTTTATCTTTTTCAATTCCCTCAACTATAGATATAACAAATCCTATACCAATTTGTCCGACAATTAGAGGCAAGTATATTCCATTAATTATTTGAATTGCCAGAGAATGAGGCTGTGATATTAAATATATAAGTAATATAGTAAAACTTTCAGAAATCATACCTACTAGTATTCCATATATCACTCTATGCTTCTTTGGTATCTTCTTATACAAAAATCCTGATAACACACCTGCTAGTATACTTGATAAAAGGCATGGCATGGATGTTATACCTCCAATATCCATAAAATACCTATGTATACCTGATAGCAAACCTGCTGTAATACCTACAATTGGTCCAAATAAAACGCCTCCTGATACTATAGATATTATTCGAGTATTTACTATTGACCCCATATAATTTATGCCATTGTAAGTACCAAATATAGCTAGAAAAGTAAAAACTAAAGATATACAAATCAAATCATTTAAGCTATATTCTTCTTTTTGAAATATTTGTTTAAATGTTTTTAGCTTTGTTATTAGAAGAAATAATACTACAATAAGGCTTGTTTTTTCTATTAATGCTATTAAAATTGATGTTTTCATGTTTTTTCCTCTTATTTTTCCTATTTAAAATAATTTTTACATATGTTATTGGTATTATTTTTATGGCTTATTAAATACATAAAAAATAATTGCCTTAATTATTGTATCATATCAGTTAAACATAAAATCAAACTCATTTAATTATATATATAAATTTTTTTAAAACGTTTTTTTGATATATTATTGACAATTTTCTTTATAAGAGTTAAAATTAATTCATAAATTACATATTGAGTATAAAGTATAATGGATGTATGTTCAAGGTTAGTTCAGAAGGCTCTGGTTTTCTGATTTTTTTATGCTCAGTAGTGATATGCAAAAAAGAACAAAGTTAACGTCAGTTAACTTTTACCTTTATTCTACTTTCCCCAAAGTAAGAATAATCTAACCCCTTTGAGATGAGCAAAAGCTCATCTTTTTTTATTACAAAACTAAAGAGGATATTATCTTAATAATATCCTCTCTATTTCCTATCATATACTTTTTTAATAACTTTAAATATTTATTTACTAAAGAAGATATATAATATAATTAATATTTTCTCTCTATAAACCCAACCTTTTTATAAACTTTTCTAAGAGTTTTTCTAGCTTGCTTTTCAGCCTTTTCAGCTCCCATAGTATAGATTTTTTCTAAATAATCTTTATTATTAAGAAGGTCAACGTATTTTTCTCTTATTGGTCTTAAAGCTTCTGATACTACTTCAGCTACATCTTCTTTAAATACTCCATAACCTTTACCTTCATACATGTTTACAATTTCTTCTACACTCTTTTTACTTAAATTAGAATATATATCAAGTAAGTTTTTAATACCAGGTTGTTCATCAGTATACTTTACAACACCTAAAGAATCAGTAACACTTCTCTTAATCTTTCTCTTTATAGTATCTGAATCATCTGCCAATAATATAAATGCGTTGTCATTTGAATCAGATTTACTCATTTTCTTAGTTGGTTCTTGTAAACTCATTACTCTTGCTCCACCTTTTGGATAGTATCCTTCTGGGACTACAAATGTAGGTGAAAATCTATTATTAAATCTATTTGCTAAATCACGAGATAGCTCTAAATGTTGTTTTTGGTCATCTCCAACTGGAACCAAATCAGCTTGATATAATAGTATATCAGCAGCCATAAGAACTGGATACGTAAATAATCCTGCATTTAGATTTGCTTCACTCTTTTGTGATTTATCTTTAAATTGAGTCATTCTACTTAATTCACCCATATAAGTCATTGTATTTAATATCCACATAAGTTCAACATGCTCTTTAACATGTGATTGTATAAATATAGTATTTTTTTCTGGATCTAATCCACAAGCTAGATATTGAGCAAGTAATTCTATAGTATTAGCTCTCAAAACTTTAGGGTCTTGAGGTACTGTTATTGCATGTAAATCAACAATACTATAATAACAATTATAATTTTCTTGAAGTTCAGTCCAGTTTTTTATAGCTCCTAAATAGTTTCCTAGAGTCATCTTACCTGATGGTTGTGCACCACTAAATATAACCTTTTTTTCACTCATATGATTTGTACCTCCTTATATATTTATATTGATTTTAACATGCTTAATACGATATCTTTAGAATTGTTGGCGGCCTCATGTACAAATACTTCATATGCAACGCCAGCACTTCCATCTGCTTTATCAGACATTGCTCTTATTATGACAAATGGAACATTATTTAAGTAACATACATGAGCTATAGCTCCACCTTCCATCTCTCCACAATACCCGCCAAAATCATTTACTAACTCTTCTTTTAATTCTTTAGAGTTTATAAATATATCTCCTGTTACTACTCTTCCTTTTAATACTTTATGCGTTTTTGTTTCTTCTACAGAAGATTTATAAGCAGCTTCTACGAGTCTTTCATCTGCTTTAAATACAGATGTTTCCATTCTTGGTATAACACCTTTAGGGTCTCCAAATGCAGTAGTATCTATATCGTATTGTATCGCATCAGTTGAAATTACTATATCATTGACATTAAGATTTTCATTTAAAGCCCCCGCAACACCTGTATTGACAATAGCATCAACTTCAAATTCACTTATTAATATTTGTGCACAAAGAGCAGAGTTAACTTTTCCTATACCACATTTTACTAAAACAACATTTTTTCCTTCTAAAGTTCCTTTATGAAATTCTAAGCTAGCTTTTTTTACAATTTCTTTAATATCCATTAAATTCACTAATATACTTACTTCTTCATCCATTGCACCTATAATTCCTATTACGTTCATCTTTCCTCCTAAATTTTATATATTAAAAAATCCGTCCTAAATCAATAGGACGGATATATTTTCCGTGGTACCACCTAAATTTATATATACTCAAAGCTGAATATATATATCTTAATATGTGCTATAACGTGCACACACGATATCAGATAATCTACAGTCTTAAACTGCATTTCACATTACTCCTCAAAGACCCATTCAATAAATACTTTTTATTAAGTTCTCAGCACCCTTAATTCTCTGTGTAAAAGTCTATTTATTTACTCTTTCTTATCCCAGGATTTAATTTATTAATTTCTTTATTTTATAATATTCCTTATGATATAAATTGTCAACTATATATATAATAATATCCAAAATATATATTTAAAATACATTTTTATTTAGCTGTTCTCTTTTCATATCTATTCCATAACCATAGACCAGATAGGATAACTAGAAGACCTCCACCAATCATTTCTATTTCATATATGATATTTTCAGCAAATGTAGGCATAACTGGTGCTGCTGATAATAATATACCAACTACAGTTACAGTTAAAACCATTTTCGCTAAACCTATACAAGTACCTGTTGATTTTGCCATAGTATATGGTCTAATTTCATCTGGTCTCTCTTTTCTTAGCTTAATATAAGAAGCATATAACAATACATATGGGAATAATGCAGTTAATGCTGTCATAGTTACAAGAACATTGTATATAGCATCAACAGAAGGCATTAATGTAGTCACTAATAATATTATAGTAACTATTATTGCTTGAAGTATAACTGCTTTCGAAGGTATCTTGTGTTTATTTACTTCTACCAAACTATCTGGAAATACTCCTTTTTTAACACTACCAAATAACATTTTTATTGGTGATGCTATATAAAGAACTATTGCTCCTAATATTGAAAAAGCTATACCAAAAGCTATCAATTGAACTAACCAAGAACCTATTCCTAAAGATTCACAAACAGCTGCAAGCGCATCTAACACACCTTTAGAAGCAGTAATTTGGTCTGGTGGTATTATCATTGTTATTGCAATAGAACCTAATACATATAATGAAGCAACTATTCCAGCTGATATTAATATAGCTTTAGGGAAGTTCTTTTCAGGCTTATCTATCTCTGTTATAAAGTTAGCTGCAGTTTCTGCTCCTGCTAAACCAAACATTATAGCTGATATAGCAACAAATGCATCCATATTAAGTTTTGGAGTCATTGAAGCTATTGTATATGTTGAAGCCATATCATGTTTTTTCAATACTAATACTGCTAAAAATGAAAATATTATAAGTATAGCACTTGGTATTGTTGAACCTAATGCACCTGTATTAGTAAATATTTTTGTAAAGCTTATTCCTTTAGTTGCTATAATAGATAATATCCAGAATATTACTAAAGATAATATAAGTACAAATATCTTATTATCTGCAAGTGCTGGATTTCCTATTGTATAAGAAACATTTACTGCTAAAAAAGTTAGGAATGAAGAATACCAAAATATTTTAGCTGTCCAGTTTAACCAAGAAACTAAAAAGCCATATTTTTCTCCAAAGGCTTCCTTAACCCAATCATATAAACCTCCATCACCTTTTTGATATGTAGAAGCTAATTCAGCACAAATTAAAGCTCCTGGTACGAAATATATAAATGAGAATAATAACCACATAGGTATTGCACCTAATCCTAAACCGAAGCTTGACGCTGTCGACTTAGCTATCCATCTTATACCATATAAAGCTGATACATTCATAAATACCAAACTCCATAGGCCTATTTTTTTCTTTTCCATCCTATTATAATTTCCCCTCTCTTTATTAATTAAAAATTGATTTCATAACAGTTAAAATAACTTTAACCTATAAAATACTTCAATTTAACCTATAAAATACTTTAAATAAAAATATTTATACCTCAAATTTAGATATTTTGAAATCAAAATTTACTAAAAGTGATAAATTTTGAAAGTTCTATCACTTTCTCTTTAATGATACTAAATTATTAAAATTGTTTCAATATTATTTTAATATAAAAATTTTTTTATTAATTTTCATAATTATATAACTATCTCAAATATATATTTTTACTTATTCAAGTTATTATTTTTATAAAATTTTCACAATATAAACTTATTTTACTTTTCTTTTAATGTAAAATAGGGAATTAAATTTAATATAAAAAATATATGTTAAAATTTTTTTATATTTCTAGAAGAAAAGTATACTAATTTTTGTTTAATAGTGCTAAAATTGATTTGTATCGAATTTTGATTAGGAGGAAATTATTATGAAGACTCAAAGATTAAATGCTGTACTTGAACAAATGAAAAAAGATGATATTTCTCAAATGTTGGTAAGTGATCCTACTTCAATATTTTATTTAACAGGATTACTAATCCACCCAGGTGAAAGACTGTTAGCTTTATACTTAAATTTAAATGGTAATAATAAATTATTTATAAATGAATTATTCCCAGTTGCAGAAGATTTAGGTGTTGAAATGGTTTGGTTTAATGATACTCAAAATCCAATAGAAATAGTAACTGAACATGTAGACAAAAATGCTACTATGGGTGTTGACAAAAACTGGCCAGCTAGATTCTTATTAAGCTTAATAGAATCAGGTGGAGGAAGTAAATTTGTAAACTCATCTTATATAATAGATACTTTAAGAATGTGTAAAGATGAAGAAGAAAAAGAATTAATGAGAATAGCTTCAAGATTAAATGACAAAGGTATGGAACAACTTAAAGCTACTGTTTCTGGTGAACTTACAGAAAAACAACTTGTTGGTAAATTATCTAAAATATATGAAGACTTAGGTGCTGATGGATTTTCATTTGACCCTATAATAGGATTTGGTCCTAATGGAGCTAATCCACATGGAGAACCAGGAAATGCTCTTGTAAAACCTGGTGATGCAATAATATTAGATATAGGTTGCATAAAAGATAATTATTGTGCTGATATGACAAGAACTGTATTCTATAAAGAAATACCTGAAAAAGGTAGAGAAATATTTGAAATAGTTCTTGAAGCCAATAAGAGAGCTGAAGCTATTGTAAAACCAGGAGTTAGATTCTGTGATATAGATGCAGCTGCTCGTGATTACATAACTGAAAAAGGATATGGACAATACTTCACTCATAGAACTGGTCACTCTATAGGACTTGAAGTTCATGATAAGGGAGATGTATCTTCTATAAATACAGATACTGTACAACCAGGAATGATATTCTCTATAGAACCAGGTATATATTTACCAGGAGAGTTTGGAGTTAGAATAGAAGATTTAGTACTAGTTACTGAAGATGGTTGCGAAATACTAAACAAATATGACAAAGAAATATGTGTGGTTGGTTAATTGTAAGATTAACTTAATAACATCAAAATAAGCTGTATAAAAATGATTTTATTCATTTTTATACAGCTTTAACTTTTTAGTTTGTTGTTTATATTGCAGTTATCAAAATTGCACCTTTTGAAGTATATGTTCCCATTACTGAACCAACTTCACAGATTACAACGTCTTTATATTTAACATCTTTTTCCATAGCTTCTCTTACTTTTTGAGCTTTTTCAGGGCAGTTAGCATGTCCTATAAATAAAACCTTCTCTTCTTTATCTATAATTTTTGATTCTACTAACTGAATCAGTTTTTTCAAGCTATTCCCTTCACCCCTTGCCTTATCTATTGGAGTTACAATCCCATCTGCAACTTGTATTATAGCCTTTAAATTTAATGTATTTATAATTTTTCCTGCTATTGGATTTATTCTACCTCCTTTTATAGCATTTTCTAATGTCTCTAGAGTTCCATAAAATGGTGGATTGTCTTTATATCTATCTATTATTGAAACAATTTCTTCAAGTTCTTTTCCTTCTTTTATTAATATTGCCGCTTTTAATACTAATTGTCCTATGCCAATTGACCCACTAAGTGAATCTATAATTTCAATTTTTTTATTATTTCCTTCTTTTTCGAACATGTCTTTTGCCAAAAGTGCACTATTATAAGTTCCAGATAATCCTGAACTTATGCTAATTACTAATATACTTTCCTCTTCGCATTGATATGCTTCTAAAAACTTATCTGGTGAAGGACATGATGTTTTTGGCAATAATTTACTTTCATCCATTTTTCTGTAGAAAGTTTCATTATCTATTTCCTTCCCAGATATATAGTTCTCTTCTCCAAAAGATACATTTAAACCAATAACTTCAATATTGTATTTCTCTATTATATGATTAGGTAAGTCACATGCACTGTCTACTATCAATTTTATTTTATCCATATTAACCTCACTATAAGATATTGTTTTTGTTTATTCAGTCGGTCGTACGACCGATTTAATTATTATTTTATATTTTGGATGAAAAAAAGTCAATAGATATAGATTCTTGCTTTATTGACAATAATTTTCTATAAGCTTATAATGTTATTAATTTGTTATAAATATACATAGAAAGGTAGGTTTTATGAAAACAAATAATATGAAACAAGCTATTTTATTATCTGCTACTAATTTAATAGCCAAAAATGGAGTTCAAAATACCAGTCTTGCTGATATTGCAAAAGATGTGAATATAAGTAAGGGTACACTATATTATCACTACTCATCTAAAAATGATATTATATATGACATTGCTGATACTCATTTAGAAGTTATAACTAGTGCTATATTAAACTGTGTAAAAAATGTCAAATCCAAAAATTCTCAAATAGAAATGGTCAACTTAATACTAGAAAAAATATCTACTATAGAAAGTCGTGGTAGAGTACATATGTATCTTATTTGTGAAGCTATTACTTCAAATGATGATTTAAAAGAAAGAATGAGATTGAAATATATTGAATGGCGAGCTACCCTTAAATCTGAAATTATTGAATCTCTTGAAAAATATAGTGGTGATGAGAATGAACAGGATGCTGAATCCTTTTCTTTTTTACTTATGTCTATAGTTGATGGTTTAGTTGTCCAAAGCTTGTTAAAAACAGAAAAAATGCCTTATGAAAATATCGCTTCTTTTTTAGTTAACCATTGGATTTAAACTTGATATTTTAATAATTAATAAAAGTGAACTATTAAAGTTTTTTAATTTAACAGCTCACTTTTTTATTTGCTATGAATAATTTTTATTTAAACCTTCATGGAATAACAAAATAAAAATCATTTTATTAATTTAAAATACTTCTATTTATGTTGATGTGTATGCCCATCTAAATGTTCATGCCCATGTATATGTGTATGTTCATGCCCATGCTCATGAGTTCCTGAAAATCCATCATCATGATTATGGTCATGACCTACACCATTTACATGCTCATGTTCATGTCCATGACTGTGAGAATGCTCGTGTGAATGTTGATGGTTATCTCCCCCACAGCATCCTTCTCCTCCAGTTCCACAGCATCCATTAGCATGTGGATTATGATGATTTCTTACTACAAATCTCTCTCTTAACATATTATTATACCTCCTAGTATATTATTGAGCACTTCATGTGCCCCATTAGTTACAGTATACATCTAACTAGGTACAATAACAAGATATATGGTATTTTTTAACACTTATATCTTATAAAAATTTATCCTTAAAACCTCCACCTTTTACTTCTTCTACATTGTTTACAGAAATAAAAGCTTCACTATCCATATCATAAATTAAATCCTTAAATTTACCTACTTCATTTGCAGATATGATACAGTAAATCATTTTTTTCTTATTCTGCGTATATGCTCCTTCTGCTTCTAAAAAAGTTACTCCTCTACCCATCTTATTCATTATTACTTTTGATATTTCTTCATATCTATTTGATATTAAAAGTATAGATTTTTTTCTATCAAAGCAATCTTTTGCTATATCCATTGTAAAAGAAATTATATACATAGTAATTAGAGTGTACATTACCAATTTTGCTCCAAATAAAAATGCACCTGCACATACTACAAAGAAATTAATAAATAAAAATGTATTTTTCATTGGTATATCGTACTTTCTTTTCATTATAGCTGCTATTATATCAAGCCCTCCAGCAGTAGCTCTTGCTTTAAAGGTCAATCCCATACCTATACCAGTTAAAACACCACCATAAATAGATTGTAGCATAGTATCATTTATTGGAAAATATTTAGCAATATCTTGTGTTAAACCAAGTGCAACAGAAAATAGTAACATATTTACAAAACTTATTAACAAAAATTTATTATCAAAATACTTCTTAGCTATAATAAATATTGGTATATTCATCAAAAAACTAGATAATCCCTGATTTATACCAAATAACTTATATAATATAACACAAATTCCAGCTACTCCTCCACTTAACAACTTGGCTGGCGCTAGATATAAATTTATTCCTAAGGTTGATAAAATCATTCCCAATATAATAAGACCATATTGCAAAAATATGTTATTATCAATACTTAGTTTTTTGCTTTCACCATACATCAAAACGCACCCCTTTGCATAATAAATAAACCACCCTGCATAATACACAATAAATTTAAAAATAAATTTACCAGAAGTAGTTCACTCTAAAATATTATTCATCCTCACTTAAACGTTTATTCATTAACATTTTATCATATGCTATAAATAATTTATATGATTTATATAAATTTATTTGTTGTAAATTTTGGAATATTAAAACATTTAATTATTGAAGTACAAAAACAATTAATTAAATAAAGAAATAAGCTATCTTTTTAAAAAAAGCCCTATAGAAATTTACAAATCATTTTCTATAGGGCTCTTAATTAACAGCTTGTTATTTTTTATTTTCTTGTAACTTTTATACCTGTCATATGGTCATTTAAGTTTTGTTCTTCTAAAGATTTATCATCCACTCTATTTATTTCTAAAGCTAAAGTCTCAGACTTGATGTATTCATCAAAATGCTCAACAGCTTTAGCAATCTCATCATCACCACAGTAATCTATTACTATGTTGTCTAGTACTTCAAAGTTATTAGATTTTCTCAATTGTTGTACTTTAGATATAAATTCTCTAGCATATCCTTCATCAACTAACTCATCAGTTAATTTAGTATCTAGTATAACAAAAAGATTATTTTCAACAGATACATTAAATCCTTCTTTAGCAGTTATACCTATTAATACTAAGTCTTTATTAAATTCAAATGCTTCTCCATTTAAATCAACTGTTAAAGTTTCACCATTTTCAAGTTTATTAGCAGTTTCATGTGCATTTAACTTGTTTAATGCTCCTACAAATAAGTTCATCTTAGCGCCTAATATTGGTCCAGCTTCTTTAAAGTTTGGTTTTAGGCTAAAGTTCATATATTCATCTAAATCTTTAGCAAATACTACCTCTTTAACATTAAGCTCTTCTTTTATTAAATCAACTACATCACTTATTGTGTCTTCAAATTTACCATCTACTAATACTTTTTGTAATGGTTGACGAACTTTTATTCTCTCAACTTCTCTTGAAGCTCTACCTAAAGTAACTAGATTCTTAGCTAAATCCATTTTTTCTTCTAATTTAGTATCAACTAAACTCTCATTAAACTTAGGATATTCAGCTAAATGAACAGATACTTCTCCAGTTAGGTTTCTATACATTTCTTCTGACATATATGGAGCAAATGGTGCTATAGCTCTGCAAAGTCCATGTAATAATTCATAAGTTGTATTGTATACAGCTTTTTTATCTTCTGTTAATTCAGTTGCCCAGAATCTTCTTCTTGAACGTCTTATATACCAGTTAGATAAATCATCATTTATGAAATCTTGTATCATTCTTAAAGTTTTATTTAATTCAAATATCTCTAAATTTTCTTCTACATCTTTCATTAAATTATTGAATTTAGATAGTATCCATCTGTCAAGTTCTGGTCTATCTTTGTATTCTACAAAGAATTCAGTTGGATTTATATCATCTGTATTTGCATATAAAGTAAAGAAGTTATATACATTTTTCATAGTACCTATAAATTTACTTTGGATTTCTTTTAATCCATCCATATCAAATTTAGTTGGAGTCCATGGTGGAGAAACATATAGTAAATACCATCTTAGCGCATCTGCTCCATATTGATCAAACAACTGCATAGGATTTACTGTATTTCCTCTTGATTTACTCATTTTCTTTCCATCTTTATCAAGTACAAGGTCTGGAACTAAGACACTCTTATACGGTGCTTTTCCTAATACAAATGTTGATACTGCAAGTAATGAGTAGAACCAACCTCTAGTTTGGTCTATACCTTCTGATATATAATCAGCTGGGAATAGCTCATCAAAGTTTTCTTTGTTTTCAAATGGATAGTGGTGTTGTGCAAATGGCATAGCTCCACTATCAAACCAGCAGTCTATAACTTCTGTTACTCTTGTCATTGGTTTTCCACATTTTTCACACTTCAAGTGTATATCATCTACATATGGTCTATGAAGTTCTACAGTTTCTGGGTTTACATCTTCTATAGCTTTTTCAGCTAATTCTGCTCTTGAACCAACTGAATCTGTATGACCGCATTCACATCTCCATATAGGAAGTGGAGTTCCCCAATATCTAGTTCTTGATATTGCCCAGTCATTTAGATTTTCTAACCAGTTTCCAAATCTCTTTTCACCTACAAAGCCTGGGAACCATTTTACACCATTATTATTTTCTATTAATTTATCCTTAAGCTTAGTCATTTCTATATACCAGCTTGGTTTTGCATAGTACACAAGTGGAGTTTGGCATCTCCAACAATGTGGATAATTATGAACTACTTTTTCTTTACTATATAGTTTATTTTCAGAAGCTAGCCATTTTATTATTTCAACATCTAGCCCATCTTCCATTACAAATCTACCTTCCCAAGGAGTAGTTGTAAATTTACCAGTTTCATCTACTGGCTGTACAACTGGTAAATCGTATCTTTTACCTGTATTGTAGTCATCTTCACCAAATGCTGGTGCTGTATGAACTATTCCAGTACCATCTTCAGTAGTTACATAATCTCCTACTGTAATGAAAAATGCTTTTTTATCAACTTCTACAAAAGGCATTAATTGTTCATATTCTAAGCCTTCTAAATCTTTACCTTTCATTTCTTCTAAAACTTCATAGTCTTCACCTAGTACTTTATTAGCTAAAGGTTTAGATACATAATATACCTCATCACCTTTTTTAACTTTTAAGTAATCAACATCAGCATTCACTGTTAATGAAACATTTGATGGTAAAGTCCATGGAGTAGTTGTCCATGCTAAGAAATATTCATCAGCATCTTTTTTCTTAAATTTAGCTACAACTGTATTTGTCTTTACTTCTTTATATCCTTGTGCAACCTCATGACTAGCAAGACCAGTTCCACATCTTGGGCAATAAGGAAGTATTTTATGCCCTTCATATATATATCCTTCTTTATTGAACTTATTCAATATCCACCATACAGATTCTATATAGTTATTATCTAAAGTTATATATGGATTATCTAAGTCAACTTCATAAGCCATTCTCTCAGTCATTATTCTCCATTGTTTTTCAAATGAGAAAACTGACTCTCTACATTTTTGGTTAAATTCAGCTATTCCATATTCTTCTATTTGTTGCTTGCTAGTAAGACCTAATTCTTTTTCTACTTGTATTTCAACTGGCAATCCGTGTGTATCCCAACCAGCTTTTCTCTTTACTTGATAACCAGACATTGTTTTATATCTACAAACAGAATCTTTAAGTGTTCTAGATAAAACGTGATGTACTCCAGGATTTCCATTAGCTGTTGGAGGTCCTTCATAAAATACAAAACTTGGGTCGTCTTTACCTTTTTCTAGAGTTTTTTCAAGTATATCTATGTCTTTCCAATAGTCAAAAACTTGTGCTTCTGCTTGTTTCACAGAACTGTCCACCAATGGCTTAAATTTTGCCATGTAAATCACCCTTTCCTACAGTTATTATAATTCCAAAGTTTTTATTCTTTTACGTAAATTTGAATAATAAAAAACTCGTCCCCTTTAAACAAAGGGACGAGTTATCAATCGCGTTACCACCCTAATTCTATATGTGAACTTAACAATAGTCACATATAACACTCTAATAGTATAACGGCACTAACCGGCACAGCTTAATAAAGTTTAATCGTTCAGCCTGCAGCTCAAGAGTGATTTTCATCTTTATAAATTCCTTGGTTCTCAGCATACCCAATTCTCTGTAAAATTATCTAAAGATAATTGTCTCTATCAACGCTTTTAAAAATTTATCTGTGTTTATATGAAATTCTATAACAAATAATTTGAATAGTCAATATATTTTTGAAAAATATAATAATTTATATTTTTCTTACATATTTATCCTATTTTGTGTTTTTGTTATAGTATTCTCAAACTTAAACAATAATTCTACCTAAAATCCAGTAAAATTATTGTTTATTCTAAAGTTGTAGCAGCTTCATCATTACTATAATTATACACTGATGTACCTTCAAATGCATTTACACATTTTTCATCTACATCATAAAAAATCTCATCGACACTTCTTATTTCATCTTCTAACAATGATTTAAATTTATTTCTAAATATCTTAAATTCTTTAACTAAAGCATCATACTCTTTTCTTATCTCTATAACACGATTATTAGCTTGTTCTATAATTTGTCTAGCCTTTAAATCTGCTTCTTCAACGATTATCTTAGCCTTTTTATTTGCTGCACTACAAGTGTCTTCTGCTGCACTTTGAGCAGTTATTAAAGTAGCTTTTAGTGTTTCTTCAATATTTTCATATTTATTTACTTGATCTTGATATAATCCTAATTTTTCTTTAAGAGCTGTATTCTCTCTACATAGAGATTCATAATCTTCTTTGATAATATCTAAAAACTCATCAACTTCTTCATCTCTATAACCTCTTAAACCTTTTTTAAACTCTTTATTTTCTATCTCAATTGGAGTTAGCATTACATTTCCTCCCAGCTATAATTTTAATTAGTCCTTATACAATTAATTTTGCTTGAACTTTTATTCTTCCTTTTTTAGTAATATCTCCTATTTGTGTTACTTTAGCTCTTCCTTTACCTCTAATAGAAATTAAATCATCATTTTTAATTATTTTAGAAGTTGAAGTTATCTTTTCATAATTGACATGGACTTTTTCTCCATTTATGTATTTTGCACTATCTTGCCTAGATATATTGTAAAGACTACTTATGATACAATCTAACCTATCTGAAGATACTGTAAATGATACTTCTTTATATTTTGAAGAACTATTAACAATATTTTCTCTGGAAATTTCCTTTACAATTACACTATTTCTTGAAACTTTCTCTAAATTTATGATTATAAAATCACAAATATCACTACTTACAACTACTTGACAAAAACTATCATGTATAATTATATCTCCAATTTTGTCTCTTTTTATACCTAGATTCAAAATTGCTCCTAAATAATCTTTATGAGATATACTTTTAAATTTAAAATTTCCTTCTATTTGTAAAAATCTAAGAGTATCTTCTATATCCTCATATTCCATGTAAAATGGATAAATAAATACAGTGCTTCTTTCAGCTTGTTCATAACCTCCATCCACACTGTATTTTATTTCATTAGTAGAATTTAATATATCTACAGCATTTCTCACTTCATATGGATTAAGAAACTCAGTAGACTTAACATTATAGTTTTTTATACAACTATTAGCCTTGTCTATTACTTTAAACATTTTATTTTTCAAGTCTACATCCTTTATGTGATTTGTCAATTTCAATTTGTCCATGTTATCACCTTAGAATATAACCAATACTAATTGTCTTAGGAACATCAATAATACTATTGCAATTAAAGGAGAAAAATCTATCGGCCCATTTGTGTATTTGTACATTATAGACCTGATTGGACCTTCTATTGGCTCTGTAAGATTTTCTAAAATCTCAAAAATTTTGCTTTGTCTTCCATTTGGAAACCAAGTCATCAAGCTTTTTATAACTATCATCCATGCTATTATGTCTAAAAGATAATATAGTGCAATTCTTATTGTTCCCATACATTAACCGCCTTTTTACTATTTATTTTGCCAAGGGAAGAATGCTTTGCTTTCTAATTCTTTTTTCATATTTGCATCTATATCTACATTATTAGGAGCTAGTATAAATATTGACTTAGAAACCTTTTGTATACTTCCATCTAAAACATAAACCGCTCCATTCATAAAATTAAATATAGATTTACGAACTTCAGAATTAGTCAATCCTTCCAAATTCACTATAACTGCCCTTCTTTGTTTTAGATGGTCTGCTATAGTTGCAGCTTCATCATAAACTTTAGGTTCAACTATTACAACTTTCATTTGAGAAGTTGTATGTAAATTTACAATTTTATTTGCTTTTGCAGCACTAAATCCTCCATTTATTTCTTCCTCTTGAACTATATCTTCCATACCACCTTCATATTCATCTTCAACATAATCTTCATCTTCATCAACTATCCAGTTCTTAAATTTAGATATTATTCCATTTGACATTATTAACTTCCTCCTTAGAATTTATTCAGATTTGAGTAATTATTTTTTATTGTAATTTCTTTCTCCAAAGATTGATGTTCCAACTCTAACAATGGTAGCCCCTTCCTCTATAGCAATTTCATAATCGTGACTCATTCCCATTGATAAAACATCCATACCTACATTAGATATGTTTAATTCTTTTATTTGTGTTGATAAATCTTTAAGACCTTTGAATACACCTCTTATTTCATCTTCATCTGCTACAAAAGGTGCCATTGTCATTAGACCTTTTATTTTTATATTTTTATATTTTTCTGACACTTCTTTGACAAAATCTATAACTTCTCCTTTATCAAGTCCATGTTTAGATTCTTCTTTAGATATATTCACTTGTACTAAGCAATCTATTTCTCTATTTATTTGCTCAGCCCGTTTTTGAATTTCCTCGCATAATGCAACTCTATCTAAAGAATGTATCATACAAACTTTATCTATTATGTACTTAACTTTATTTGTTTGCAAAGTTCCTATTAAGTGCCAATTTAGTTTGTCACCTATAATATCATACTTTCTAGCTAATTCTTGAGGTTTATTTTCACCAACAGAAGTAATTCCTTCTTCCATTGCTTCATTAACTAAATCTACATCAACAGTTTTAGTAACTGCTAAAAGAGTGATTTCTTTACTATCTCTATTTACTTTTTTTGCAGCTTCATCAATTTTACTTCTTATTTCAGATAAATTCTCTTTAACAGAACCCATTATTATCACCTACTTTATCCTTATATTTGTGTTTATTTTGTTAGGTCTTAAAATTATTTTGTCATATAGATTAACACTTTTAACTCCATTTATGTCATTTTTATAATAATCCACAAATACAGAAGATTCATTTTCATAAGTTATCCCTTCTAGTATGACAAATTTTACACTTTGTGATTGTTCATCAATTACATATACACCACGTTTATTGTCTTTTGTTTTTATAGAAGTTTTAGGTATTTTTAAACATTCCATCTGATTATATATTATATCAAATTCTTCGACACTTGTATCCTGATTTCCAATAATTTGGTTACTTATTTTTAATTTTACCATTATTTTATTATTATTTTTATATATTTTGTAAACTTTTGCATCTATTTTTTGTTTGTCATATTCAATTACGACATCTTGATTTTTTTCAAATCTTTTATAATCTTCTTTATCAACATATATTGATAAATAACTACTCTGGTCATTAAAGTCTTTTTCTAGAGTACCTTCTGTACTAATTTTTGCATCGACTACTTCAGATTTTAATACTAATGTATCTACATTCTTACTAATAATCATTATTAAAATATTAAATACTAAATATATAAGAATACCAAGTATCACTAATCTGGTATATTTAACCTTTTTCAAAGACTCTCCCCCTATATAATTTCTTTCATTATAAATACTTCTTCTAAAAAAGGTTTATTCCTTTTTTATATGATAATAATTGTTTTTTTTCATATTAAATTTATTTTTTATCAATCTTCCTATACAAGATTGTATTATTTATATATAATTATATTGTAAAGTATAAGTTTAACTTAGATTTTAAACTTGCTTTATATACCTTTATAGTTATTTTTATTTTTAGATACAATATAAAACCAATTAAAATTTAAAATTACTTTTGTTCTGTTGTCATTAATTAGTTAATTATTTACACATTAGGATAACGTTATCATAAGCAAAAGTTTATGTCCTAAAAAAAATACAAGGAGGATTTTCTTATGTCAGAAATTTTATTAGGAACAGGTTTACTTTTATTGGTTCTATGTTGTTTCACAATTTTTAGTTACAAAGCTCCATATGGTATGAAAGCTATGGGAGCTCTTGCAAGTGCTGCTTGTGCTACTTTCTTAGTCGAGGCATTCAATCTTTCTTTACTTGGCGACGTTTTAGGTATGGAATTTTTTAGAAGTGTTGGAGCCGCTAATGGTAGCCTTGGTGGAGTTGCTGCTGCTATACTTGTGCCATTAGCTCTTGGTGTATCTCCAGTTTATGCTGTTTTAATAGGATTATCATGTTTAGATTTTTCTATATTATCTGGATTCGTTGCTGGATACTTTGTTTCTTTCTTAATTAAGTTTATAGAGAAAAAGGTACCACCTGGAGTGGATTTAGTAGTTGTAATCCTTCTATGTGCACCACTATCTCGTCTTATAGCATCAAATGTAGACCCATTAGTTAATAGTACACTACTACAAATCGGACAAGTTTTAATAGAGGCTACTAATATTAGTCCTATAGTAATGGGAATTATATTAGGAGGCTTAATAACAGTAGTTGGTACATCTCCACTTAGTTCAATGGCGCTTACGTCTATAATTGGTCTTACTGGTCTTCCTATGGCAATAGGAGCATTAGGTGCTTTTGGTTCAGCTTTTATGAACTCAACATTATTTGCAAGATTGAAGTTAGGATCTAAAAAAGATATTATATCTGTTGCTATTGAACCATTGACTCAATCAGACATAATTTCGGCAAATCCAATACCTATATATTGTACTAATTTCTTTGGAGGTGCTTTTTCTGGTATCATTGTAGCTTTGATGGGTCTTGTAAATATGACTCCAGGTACAGCTACACCTGTAGCTGGATTTGCTATAATGTTTGCCTATAATCCAGTTAATCAAGTACTCATAACAGCTGGCTTATGTGCCTTATTTAATGTAGCTGCAGGATTTTTAGGCTCGAAAATATTCAGTACTTTTAAAGTTCTTACTGCTGGTGAAATACGTGGTACTGATGTAGAAAAAGAAATTGCTTAAAAATAATAAGATTTATAAATTAATATTTTAAGTTAATATTTTAAATGATAAAGTTTTATATTGTAGGCAATTTTATTAATTGCAAGCGTTTTATTTTTATATTTATTTATGATTATTATGTGTGTTAAATATTTAGATAGTTTTTTATTTTTTTAATTTACTTTTTATTTAGTTTTTTATTTAGTTGATGTATTAAAAATAAATGTTAGTATAATTTATTACTATTAGATATCATAACTTTTAAGGTACATAAAAAGTTCTATTTAATAATTAGATAATATTAAAAAATAAAAGCGATACATGACCTTTTAAAAAGTCTATGTATCGCTTTGTTGTTATCACAATCTCAACAAAAATTTTAAAATTTATTATTTTAATTATAATCTTTCAATATATAGACTCACATAGACAACTTTAATTCTGTCATATAAATCTTTATTTGAATATTATTATATGTAATGTACTTAGTTTTTAAATGAATGTATAGGAGCTGGAATTCTTCCTCCTCTTTGAGTAAACAGTTCAGATGAATTTTTATTTATAGGCATTACTGGTGCTCGTCCTAAAAGACCTCCAAACTCGACCATATCACCTACATCACACCCTGGTGCTGGTATAATTCTAACTGCTGTAGTCTTATTATTAATCATACCTATTGCTGCTTCATCAGCTATCATAGCTCCAAGTGTACCTGCTGTAGTATCTCCTGGCACAGCTATCATATCAAGACCTACAGAACAAATTGCAGTCATAGCTTCAAGTTTATCTATACTTAAAGCACCCTTAATAACAGCATCAATCATACCTGCATCTTCAGATACTGGTATAAACGCTCCACTGAGTCCTCCAACATGTGAACATGCCATAACTCCACCCTTTTTAACTGCATCATTTAAAAGAGCTAGTGCTGCTGTAGTACCATGAGTACCAACAACTTCAAGTCCCATCTCTTCTAATATATTTGCTACTGAATCTCCAATTGCAGGTGTAGGGGCTAATGATAGGTCTATTATTCCAAATGGAACATCTAGTCTACTAGAAGCTTCTTTCGCTACAAGTTGTCCAACTCTTGTAATTTTAAATGCTGTCTTTTTAACAGTTTCTGCAACAACATCAAATGGCTCTCCTTTTACCTTTTCTAAAGCTCTCTTAACAACACCAGGACCACTTACACCAACATTGATAATTCTATCTGCTTCACCAACACCATGGAATGCTCCTGCCATAAATGGATTATCTTCTACTGCATTACAAAATACTACTAGTTTTGCACAACCAAATCCTTTTGCATCTTTTGTCATTTCTGCAGTTTCTTTTATAATTTCTCCCATTTCTTTTACTGCATCCATATTTATACCACATCGTGTAGAACCTACATTTACTGAAGCACATACCTTATTAGTACTTGCCAAAGCTCTTGGAATTGATTTAATTAATATCTTATCACCTTTTGTATATCCCTTTTGAACCAATGCTGAGAATCCACCAATAAAGTCTATTCCTAAATCCTCTGCTGCTTTATCTAATGTCTGTGCGAATTTCACATAATCTTCTTCATCTGTTGCACCTGCAATAATGGATATTGGAGTTACTGATACTCTTTTATTTACAATTGGAATACCAAATTCACGTTCTATATCCTTACCAACTTTTACTAAGTCTTTAGCAGAATTCATAATTTTATTATATATTTTTTCTCTCGCTTTATCTCCATCAGGGTCTATACAATCTAGTAATGAAATCCCCATAGTTATAGTTCTTATATCTAACTGTTCTTCATCTATCATCTTGATTGTTTCAAGTATATTTCCTACATTCACTGTTATCACCTCCCCTTACTATTTACTACAGATTATGCATTGAATTAAAGATTTCTTCTCTTTGAATTTTTACATCTACTGATAATTTCTTTCCTCTTTCAATTAAATCTTCAACCGTTTGCTCAAAAGAATTTAATGCTTTTTCTAAATCAACTACCATAATCATTGTAAAATATTCTTGAAGTATTTTTTGTGAAATATCTACTATATTAATATTTTGCTTGTATAGCTCATCACTAATTCCTGCTACTATACCTGGTTTATCCTTTCCAATCACTGTTAAAATTGCTCTCATAATAATATCCTCCCTTATTTTTTTATAAATCTTACATTTTTACAAATTGAACTAGTTGCTAACATATATTTCATTTATTTGTTGGTAAATCACTTTTTATGTATATATTTAATATATTTTAATACCTATATATTCATTTGTCAATTTTTTTTCAATATTCTATTATTTTTATACTATTTAACCAAACTGTATATTATATATCATTTTATTAATAGTTATATATAGTTTTCATAATAATGAAAGGCATTACTTAGTAGCTTTATAATTTACTAAATAATACCTTTTTAAAAATTATTTTTTTATTTGTATGAATTCTATTACATTTTTTCTTACACTTGGATTTACAGCTAATATAGAAACAATCATAGTTGGAGTTAATATACAAAGTAAAAAGAAAATCTCTCTATTTAAATTATATTTTTTAAATATAGATTTAAGATTCTCATTGTCATTTGCTATTTCATCATAATTATTTACTCCTGATTTTTCATTGTTTATTTCTTTATTTCCGTTTACAAAAGCCTCTCCATAAGAGAAATATTGATTATTATTGCTAAATACTGATTTCTGTTTTAAATTATAATTGCTATCATCTTCTATCATTAAATTTTTACTATTAAATTTATTTTTATACTCATAATCATTTTCTTTATCAGCATTTATATCAGTATTTTCTTTATTATTTTGATGATTTTTATTATCGACACCACCAGCACTTGGTCCTATGTTATCTTCTGAATCATTTGGTTTTCCTCCATTAGAATCATTATTTTCATTACTACCATTGTCAGTATTTTCTTTATTTTCATTATTATCTTCTTCTTTATTTTTATTGTTATTACCCTCATTTTCACTACTGCCATCTCTATCTGGGTCATCTCTACCACCACCTCCACGATCACCTCCATCTATAATAACGTCTCGGTCATCTTCTGGTGTCATCTGACCATTGCCTCCACCCATCACAAATCCTGGTTTTAAAAATATATTTGAATATCCGTCCCTTAATCCACCTTCTACATTTACTCTAAAACATCTCAATTTAAAATCTTCAAAATCAAGTATAGTTTGGTTACTAATATAATTTAATTCTTTGCTTACCCAATTTATACCATCATCAGAATATTCTACAAATACCTTCTTGGCATTATATGGCATACTGTAATCTAAAATAGCTGAATAACCCTTTTTTGAGTTTATAAAAGATACTTCTAAATCGTTTATAGGTCCTTTATTTGTAACATGAACATATAAAATAGGCGCAACATTATGATTTAGCACTATATTATTTTCATTTAGATATTCTTCTTTAAATTTTCCTTTTATCACGAACTCTGCATTTTTATTTAAATCAGTATAGTAATTTGATAAATCCCAGTCCACATCTAACCTTTTAAACTTTCCACTAGAAGTTTTTAAAGTTACAGTTTGAGGAAATTTTAAATCTTCTATTTTATCTTCTTTTGTTATCATTATTTCCTCTTCAAAGACTCCAATACCTCTGCAATTACACCTTATAATATTATAATCATCATCTTGAGGTATATCTGGCATTATTGTATTTTGCTCTCCTATAATATAGACATTCTTGATCTCTGATACAATTGACCGTCCTTTTTTATTGTTACTTCTTAACCCTAAACTTTGCTGTTTATTATCATCATTGACAATTACTGAAGTATCCTCTATTTCGACTTCTCCCTTAGAATAAATTCCTATAGCATTTTCTCCATCAACTTCAATCGTTTTACAGTCTACTCTAACATTATTTTCCGAATAAATTCCTATAGCGTTTTCTCCACTTGCTTTTATGTTTCCAACCTCACCATAATATGTATCTATAATTAAATCAGCTTCTTCTTCTGCATACAAAGCAGTTCCATTTAAAGCAGTTATATTATCTATCCCTATCCTTAGCTTTCCTCCTCGTTCTACATGAATTACACCGTCTGTTTCACCTTCTCCAATTATATTTAATTCATTCCCATTGATAAAAAAGTTCCCTTTATCTTTTATGAGTATTTTATACTTATTGGTATCTATTGTAATCTTAGTTCCATATGGAATACTAAGTTCAAAATAACCATCTATTACCATATCACAAGAAAGAGTGTAAACTATTTTTTTATTATTATATTCATTTTTCAAAATCCAACTTTTAAAATCATTCAGACAATTATTTTCTTGGGAAAAACTCTTATTTGGGAAAAGTGCAAAAATCATAATTAACAAATTTATAAGAATAAAAGCTTTGTTTGTTTTGCTCATATTTTTCTCCTACTAATTCTCTTATCAAATAAAATTGAGTTATTTTAAACAATTTTACTTATTTTACTATTTAAATTTTATAAATTTATTTATATACTTTATGATACCAGGATTTACTGCTATTATTGAACATAGCATGATTAAAACTACAATTCCAATTCCAATGATGATTCCACTATTAAAATTTTGAGTTTTATTCTGTGATTGAGAAGGAGAGTCTAATTTATCATTAAACTTACCTACTTCAGAAGTATCTTCTCGATTTAAGGCATTATCGTCATTAAATGTATTTTGAGGAGATTTATAATTTTCATTATGACTTTCTGTTAATATTTCCTTTAAACTACTTTCAATTTTATTTTTCATGATTAAATCATTACTCTTAAAGTTTTTGTCTTGATTATTAATGTTTTTGTTTGTTTCATTCTCTGTCTTAATATCTTTTTCATCTGACTTATCATTTTTTTCATCTTGCTGAAGTTTATTGTCTTTTTCTTCATCATTAGATTCTGTATCTTTATTAGAATCTTCAGGTCTTTGCTTATCAATAGCTTCATTCTCATTATTGTCATTTGTATCTCCAATAATCTCAGAATCTTCTCTATCTGGGTCATCTCTACCGCCACCACCACGGTCTCCATCAATATCATCATTTTCCCGTTCATCATCTGGTGTCTCTTGGCTATCGCCACCTCCCGTTATAAATCCTGGTTTAAAAACTATATTTGAATACCCTTCTTTTAATCCTCCTTCCACTCTTACTCTAAAACAACGCAGCTTAAAATCTTCAAAGAAAAGTATAGCTTGGTCTCTAATATCCTCCTGTTCTTCAGATATCCAATTTATTCCGTCACTTGAATATTCAACAAAAACTTTACTTGCACTATATGGCATGTCATAATACAAAGCAGCTACATATCCATTTCTTGTATTTTGAAATTCCAATTCCAAATTATCTATTGGTTTTTTCTCTATAACAGATATATTCAAAATAGGAACAACATCATCATTTATTATAATTTTTTCTTTATTTAATGTTTCTGTTTTAAACTTTCCTGTTATACTAAAATTTTCTTCTTTTTTTAGCTTTTTATAATAATCAGTAAAATCCCATTCTACATCTATATCTATTTGATTACTACTAGATGTTTCTAATACCATATCTTTGGGAAATTTTATATTTTCTATTTTATCATCTTTACTTACTTTTATTTCTTCACTAAATACATTAATTCCCCTATGACAACATTTTACAATATTATATCCAGAATCTTCAGATATGGCTGGTATAAACTCATTATAACTATCAATTATATAAATATTTTTACTTTTTGATACAATTGATTTAACAGTTTTATCTGAACTTCTTAATAATCTAGTTTTGTTGTCATTATCATAAGCTCTTACTGATGTGCTTTCCAACTCAATATCACCTTTACAATATACTCCTACAGCATTTTTCCCTCTTACCTCTATATCCTTATATGGCACTCTAATGTCATTTTCAGAATAAATTCCTATAGCATTATTTCCATTTGCCCTTATATTTCCAATACTTTCATAGTATGAACTAAATCTTAAATAACCTCCTTCTTCAATATATAAGGCAGTTCCGTTGGTAGCAATTATATTATCTATACCTATATTTAATCTCCCTCCTTTTTCTACATGTATTACTCCATCTTCTCCACCCTCTCCTACTATATTCAATTCATTTTCTTGAATTATAAAATTCCCTTGGTCTTTTATTAAAATTTTATATTTATTAGTATCTATTGTGAGTTTAGCTTCATCTGGAGTGAAAAACCTATATTCTTCATCTATCACCATATCACAAGAAAGAGTGTAGACCATCTCTCCAGTATTGTTTTTATTTTCTTGATACCATATTTTAAAATCTTCAAGGCAATTATCCTCTTGTCCAAAGACTTTATGTGGAAAACTTATAAAACATAAAAATATTATATTTACAAAAATAAATATCTCATACTTTCTCATACTACACCTCTAGAATTTTTTTAGCTTAAAACAGCCTTGTCTAAAAATATACTTTACTCATTATAATTTTTCCACAATTATCAATTATTGTCAATTTATATAAAAACTTTTATTGATTTTTATAAATAAAAAGCTACTTGTTAAAGTAAACAAATATTTTACTTTAACAAGTAGCTATATTTTTATAACAAAATAGTTATGATATTAGAACTTCCTTCATTTACAATTTTTTGTAGAGTCTTTTGCATCTTGACTCTTATTTCCTCTGGCATAGTATACAATTTACTTTGAAGCTGTTCTTTTACTAAATCATGAAGTGACTTCCCAAACATATTTGATTCCCATAAATCTGCTGGTTGCTCTTCAAATACCTCCATAAGATATTTTATCATCTCCTCACCTTGATTTTGATTTCCAACTATAGGAGAAACTTCTGTAGATATATCTGCTTTTATAATGTGAAGTGATGGTGCGTTAGCTTTTAACTTAATACCATACTGTTTTCCTTGTTTCATTATTTCTGGTTCTTCCAAGCTAAGTTCTTCTAAAGAAGGGGCTACTACTCCATATCCTTTTATCTTAGCATCTATTAAAGCGCTTTCTATCTTATCATACTCATTTTTAACTTTAGATAGTCTAGTTATCAGGCTAAGTAATTGATAATCCCCTTCAATTTTAAATCCACTTTTTTCTTCAAGGACATTATAGAATAAATCTTGCTTTGTTTGTAAGTCAATGTTTATGACACCTTCCCCTAACTCTACATGGTCAACACCTGTATCATCTAAAAAATCTAACTCAGAGAAACCTTGCATAATTCCTTCTATATCTCTTATTTTACCTATATCTATAATGCTCTGTTTTAATGTTGTTATTATACTGCTTTTTATCCAGTGATTTCTCTCAAGACCTTCCACCCATTTAGGTAAGTTTATTCTTATTTCTGTAAGTGGGAAATCATATAGTACAGTTTCCATAACTTCTTCTATATCCTCATCTTCCATTTCAACTATATTCATTGGAAGGACTGGAACCTCATATTTTTCCTCTAATTCATTTCTAAGCAGACTTGTTTCTTCACTTCTAGGACTTAACGTATTTAAAACTACAGCAAATGGTTTTTTAAGATTTTTTAATTCTTGTATAACTCTCTCTTCTGGCTCTACATAGCTTTTTCTATCAATACCAGTAACTGAGCCATCTGTCAAGACAACTATTCCTATTGTAGAATGGTCTTTTATAACTTTTTTAGTCCCTATCTCTGCTGCTTTCTCAAATGTCATAGCTTCTTGTGACCAAGGAGTGGATACTAATCTTTGCTTTCCACCTTCCTCATGACCTAAAGCTCCTTCAACTATGTATCCAACACAATCTACCATTCTCACTTTTAAAGATACTGTGTCTTTTATTTTAATTTCTACACCATCTGCTGGTACAAATTTTGGCTCTACTGTCATTATAGTTTTGCCTGAACCACTTTGAGGTATCTCATCTCTTGTTCTATCTTTTTTGAACTCATTGTCTATATTTGGGATAACCAACTTTTCCATAAACTTTCTTATAAAAGTTGATTTTCCTGTTCTTACAGGCCCCACTACTCCAATATATATATCCCCCTGAGTCCTTTTGGATATATCTTCGTATATGTTATTATTCATATTATTCCTCCTATACATCTAATCTTATTAAATTATATTTAGATTTCGAGGTTAATATTCTTAAAATAGAAAAATAAAGACCAGCAATATTAATTTAGTTTACATATAGAAATTTGCAAATTTCAATGTAAATTAAATTATAATGCTAGCCTAAATAGTAATGTATTATATTAACTAACTTTAGTAGTATTTTCATTTGACTTACTATTCATTTCAATAAGCTCTTTACGTCTTTCTTTAGTCATATTCATCCATATAAATGTAAACACCAATCCAATTATGGCTACTATAGTAAGAACAATGAAGTAGTACTTATATCCAGTTACACCTGGAAATGCATCTAATATCTTTCCTGCTGCTAGAGGACAAAGTACTTCTGGAAGATATCCTAATGTAGCAACTATACCTATAGCAGTTCCTGATATTGATAGTGAATAATTACCTTCTTCAAGTAATGAATAATGTAAACCTTGAATTGCATACATAGATACATATATTGCAACACATCCAATCAATAGTACATAAATCATAGAAGATTTCGTTGGTGTAAAGATTACACCTAAAAGTCCTGCAATCATAAGTATAAATCCATAAGATATAATCTTTGATGAACCAACTTTATCTCCAAGCAATCCAGAAGCAGCTGATGCTACTGGTCTACAGTACTGAGCTAATATTGATATTGCAGATGCAAATACTACAGTAGCTCCAAATGCTTCAGTTGAATACGGCGTAAAATAATAAAATGACATATTAGCTGAATATGAGCAAAACATTATTATTGTTATTATCCATGTATGAGGCATTTTTATTACTGTAAAGAAAGCTTCTTTATCAAATTTGGCTGATACCTCTTTTTCATTATCTTTTAACTTAAAAAATACTAATAATCCAACTATTACATTTATAGCTGAATACAGTACTATAATAGCTGTAAGACCAGATTTATCACTTACTTTTGATGAAATATATCCAAATAATATTAAGACTATAGATAAATGAATTGCATTGGTAATTCCACGACCACTTTCCATAAATCCAAAAGCTTTTCCTTGTTCATTTTCAGATGCTAACATCCTGACAGCTTTTACAAGAGCTGGCCAAAAAGTAAGTATTGTTGTTATTCCCCATAAAGCATGGATTAAAAATACAACAATATATGGAGGATAAAGCGTTAATACAAGACCAGATACCCCTGTAATAATTAAAGAACCTGAAAGTAGTTTTCTGGCTGAAATACGGTCTGCTAAGAAACCACCAAAAAGGTATGATACCATTGCAAGTAGACCATAAATGCTTCCTAAACTCCCCATTTGTGTATTTGTAAGATTAAATGCTTGTGCAAAAGTGTCATAGTAATAATTCTTTAAATATGGTAAAGCATATATAAAGGCTCCTGCTACAAAGAGTATTATCAAGACTTTGAAATTTTTCCAAATGCTTGGTTTATTCACTTCAACTGACATATTTCCTCCTTATGTAAATACTCATAAATTTTTATGACAACTAATTATTGATTTTTTAACATTTCAATATATTATAGATTTATTGATATGTTAAGTTAATTTATCCATAATTTTTAGTGAACTAAAGAGATACGCTTTTAGTTCACTAAAATAATTATATTTTTATTTATAGGAATCTCCAGAATTATTAGATACCTTCTTTTCATAGTTCTTCCATATCATTAAACCTGTTATTATAACAAAAAGACCTCCACCTATCATTTCAATCTCATAGACTATATTATCCTTTAAAGTCTCCATAACTGGTGCTGTTGAGAAAAGTATCCCTACTACAGTCACTACAAGTACCATTCTGGCTATATTGATACAAACTGAATCACTTTTTGCAATTGAGTATGGTCTTTCTTCGTTTGGTCTTGTCTTTCTAAGTCTTATATATGACGTAAAAAGTAATACATATGGAAACAAGGCTGTTAATGCTGTCATAGTTACAAGGACATTATATATATTATCTACTGACGGCAGTAAATTTGTTCCTATAAGAAGTAGACTCACTATTATAGCTTGAATTACTACAGCATTTGATGGTATATTGTGTTTATTTGTAACAGTTAATTGCTTAGGAAATACACCTTCTTTTACATTTCCAAAAAGCATCTTTACTGGACCTGCTATATAAAGTATTAGTGCTCCAAGTACTGATAAAGTTATCCCAAATGCTACTACTCTTATAAACCAGCTTCCTATTCCTAAATCTTGTGCAACTTTAGCTAGCGCATCTAGTATTCCTGTCGATGCTGCAATTTCATCTGGAGGAAGTATCATTGTTATTGCTACTGAACCTAGGATATAGATTCCTCCTATTAAAACAGCTACTGTCAATATAGCTTTAGGGAAGTTTTTCTTAGCATTATCCATTTCGGTTATGAAATTAGCAGTTGTTTCAGCTCCTGATAGTGCAAATATTATAGCAGATATAGAAACTAGTGAATTAGCATCTATCTTTGGTATTATATTTTGGATTGTATATACAGATGCTGATGGAGCTTTTTTGAGAATAACTACAGACATAAATGCCATCACTATAAGTAATATAGCAGGAATTGTAGAACCTAATGCTCCTGTATTTGTAAAGAATTTTCCAAATGCCATTCCACGAGTACTTACTAAGGATAACATCCAGAATATTATGAGTGAAAGCACTAAAATAAACATCTTATTGTTTGATAGAGCTGGATTTCCAAGCATATAAGCAATATTTATAGCTAAGAATGTCAAGAATGAGGAATACCAAAATATCTTTGATGTCCAATTTAACCATGACACCATAAATCCCCACTTCTCTCCATAAGCCTGTTTAACCCATTCTCCAAGTCCACCATCTTTTGGATATGTTGCAGCCAACTCTGCACATATAAGTGATGCTGGAACAAAGAATATAAAAGCAAACAATAACCAAACTGGTATCGAACCAAGACCCAACCCAAAACTAGAGGCAGTAGATTTAGCTATCCATCTAATCCCAAATAATGCTGATATATTCATAAATACTAAATCCCAAAATCCAATCTTCTTTTTCACTGTAATTCCTCCAATTTCAAATTTACTTAAATTCATACATATGTACTAATTTAAATATCAAGTATAAGCTCTTCAACACTTCTTGGATAATTAGTTATAATTGTAGCACTATTTTTACCTACTATTGCTGTATCTGAATGTCTAAATCCTCCAATTCCAGGTATATATATTCCTGGTTCCATAGAAAATACCATTCCTTCTTCTAATATTAATTCATTGTCAAATCTTAAATATGGTTCCTCATGTTCTGATAAACCTAAACCATGACCAATTCTGTGATTTGAATATAACTCTAGACCATGCTTTGCAACAACAGCTCTTGCTGCTTCATCCACCATTCTTGCTGGTATACCAGCTTTTATTGTATCTAATCCAGCTTGTTGAGCTTCTACTGCAATTTTAAATACTTCCTTTTGTCTTTCTGTTGGCTTACCTATAATAAAAGTTCTTTCATTTTCTGCTCTATAGTTTTCATACCAAACCTGTCTACTATGTATTACTATATCTCCTCTTTGAAGTATCCTAGTATTGGAGTCTAAATGTGGTTGTGCTGTTCTATCGATGCCTGAACAAGTCCAGTTTGCAAATCCGATATATGTATCAGGATAATTTTCAGATACATATTTTAGTAAAGCATTATCCCCTGCAACGTCAAATTCCAATTCACTCATCCCAACTCTAACATTTTCCAAAGAACCTTTTATTCCTATATCAGATAAGTAACCAGCTATCTTTAAAAATTCTATCTCTCTTGCATCTTTTACATATCTCATTTCAAATATTTTACTTCCAACATCTTTAATAGCAAATGATTTCTCAGTTATATATTCTGAAAAGCTTGCAGATACTATATCTTTTTCTATCCCAACAGTTATTCCTTTAGGATATCTATTTAAAATTATATCTAAGTAATGTTTATGTGATATTCCATGTTCTTTCATCTCTGGTATTTCATAATATACATATACATTATCAACTTTTGCAACTTCTTTAGCATGTAGCTCCTCTAATCCAGGTACTATTAATTCTATTTTATCTTGAGTTACTACTGTTACAATTGGTCTAGAGTAAGTTATTGCTTTAAATCCACTAATATAAAATTGGTTGTCTGGTTCAAATATTAGGGCAATTTCGATGTTTTTTTCATTCATATACTTTCTTAATCTTTCTAGTCTCATATTATTTGACATAGGGCACCTCTTTCTCAATATTTAGATAATTTATTCAACACAACAAAGATAAACATATTATTTTAAAATTATTAACATTTTTATTAATTGTTGTATTCGTATGTAAATTAAATTTATTTGTGATTATTTTATCATAATCATGATTATTTTGTCAATCATGATTTAATTTTAAAATATTTTTTATATTATTATGATTTTAAATTATCTAAAATATAACAAGTATACATTATATTTTGGGATATTATTCTTGATTTATGGTAAATTTAATGATAAAATCACGATTATATAAACTATATTGATTATTTGTAGGTGAATAAAATGACAAATAAAGAGTTACAAAAGAAAAGGATATTGATGTATTTCATAGAAGCTGCTCAAAACATTATGGAAAATGAAGGAATAGAAAATATTACACTTCGTAAGGTTGCAGATATGGCTGGCTATAACAGTTCAACACTATACAACTACTTTAAAAATTTAGACCATCTAATATCATTTGCATCTATAAAATATTTTAAAGATTATAACTTGAATATTTCGAGGTGTATAGAGAATGTAAATGATGAATATAAGAAATATATAATTATGTGGAAATTATTTTGTAAACATTCTTTTGAAAATGCCCAAGCTTTTTATCAGGTATTTTTTAACTTGTCCAGTGATGAGCTTAGTTATATAACAAAACAATATTATGATATGTTTCCAGAAGATTTAGGTATTCATGACAGTGATATATCTTTAATGATTACAGGAAAAAGTATAAAAGAAAGAAATAAAATACTGTTGAACAATCTTGTAGATACTGGATATATACCAGCTAAAGATTTAGGCATAATCAATGATATAATTATTTCTTTTTATCAAAATCTATTATTCTTAAAAAAGAACACAGGAAAAAATTCTAATGATGATGAATTAACTATGAAAATGATTTCTTCTATTGAATACATAATAAAACATGCTAAGTAATATTAAAATAGCCCTCTTTATATAAAGAGGGCTAAAACACGTCTATTATTTTTTTATTTTATTATGCAATAAATTTATATATCATCACCTAAAACTACTTCTTCCATTTCGTGCTTTTTGCTTCTCATCATTAGCTCTATTCCAACTTCTTTAGGATTTGCACCTTTAGTTATCACAGAATATATAGCATTAGTTATTGGCATATCTATATTCAGCTTTTCAGCAACATCATGTGCTACTTCAGTAGCCGTTATTCCTTCTACAACCATCTTTACTTCTTTTAATGTATCTTCTAAGCTCATACCTTGTCCTATAAGTATACCCGCTCTTCTATTTCTACTATGCATGCTTGTACAAGTAACTATTAAATCTCCAATGCCTGAAAGGCCTGCAAATGTAGACATGTTAGCTCCCATAGCAGTACCAAGTCTACTCATTTCACTAATTCCTCTTGTCATAAGAGCTGCTTTTGCATTGTCACCATACCCTAAACCATCACATATACCAGCACCGAAAGCTATAATATTTTTTAATGCTCCTCCAAGTTCAACTCCAACTATATCTGGATTTGTATAAACTCTAAGTTTAGGGCTCATAAATAAATCCTGTATACTCTGTGCTATTTTTAATTCTTTAGAGGCTACTACTACTGTAGTAGGTATATTTCTTGCTACTTCTTCAGCATGAGATGGACCAGATAGTATTACATATGGATTTTGTGGCAATTCTTCTTCACATACCTGAGACAATCTAAGTCCAGTGCCTTTTTCAAGACCTTTTGCTACATTAACGATAATCTGTCCAGCTTTTACAAAGGGTTTTATTTTTTCACAAGTACTTCTTACTGCTTGAGATGGAACTGCTAAAACTATTACTTTGCAATTTTCTATAGTTTTTTCTATATCAGTACTTATAGTTATATTATGTGGAAATAATACTCCTGGTAAATAGTCTGTATTTTCTTTAGTCCTGTTTATTTTTTTAGCTTGTTCTTCTTTTCGAGTCCACATGCTAACATCATTACCTTTATTTGCAAGGCCTAAAGCTAATGCACTTCCCCAACTTCCAGTACCTAATACACATACTTTCTCCATGTTTAACACCACCTGAGTATAATATATTTACTATTCTTTCTTTTGACCAATTTTTCTTTCTGTCCCATTTAATAATCGCTTTATATTTGCTCTGTGATTATATATTACTGATATGGTTAAAAACAAAGCTACAACTAACCCTGCTTTATTTTTTGCTATAATCATAAATATTGGTGAACAACCTATACCAACAACAGAACCTAATGAGACATATTTTGTTATAATTACCACCAATATAAACACTGCCAAACACATTAATGTTATTGCTGGATTTACAGCAAGCATTGCACCTAGTGAAGTTGCAACACCTTTACCCCCTCTAAATCCTAAAACTGCTGGCCAATTATGACCTGCTACAACACATATAACTGCTAGATATCCAGCTAAAAGAGTATCTATACCAACCAACTTTGCTGCAATTTCCGATATCAAAACAGCAATTACACCTTTAAAAACATCACCTAAAAAAGTCATTGCTCCTGCTCTTTTCCCAAGTGTTCTAAGTACATTTGTCGAGCCTGCATTACCCGAACCTTGAGTCCTTATATCAACCCCAGCAATTCGCTTTGCAACTATATACGAAGTTGATATATTGCCTAATAAGTATGCAATTACAGCAATAATTATATAACTAAATATTTCCACTGAACTTACCCCCTTTAGTTATATTTTAGATATTTACTTTTTATTTTTTTGTCTATACTCAAACTTTATAGAAGTTCCTTCAAATCCAAAGTTTTCTCTTATCTTATTTTCAAGGTATCTTTGATATGAGAAGTGAGTTAAGTTCTTGTCATTTATAAATAAAGTAATTTTAGGAGGTCTAATGTCTGTTTGAGTTCCATAGTAAATTTTTAATCTTCTACCTTTATCAGATGGTGGCTGATTTAACATTACAGCTTCTCCAATTACTTCATTTAATGCTGAAGTTGATATTCTCTTAGAATGCTCATTTGATACATATTCAACTGTGTCTAATATTTTATTCATTCTTTGATTAGTCTTTGCAGAAACAAATACTATTGGAGCATACATCATAAATGGGAATTTTTCTTTTATATCTTTTGTGTAATTACTCATTGTCTTATTATCTTTTTCTATTAAGTCCCATTTATTGACTACAAATATACATCCCTTGCCTTCATCATGTGCTATACCTGCAACTTTTGTATCCTGTTCTGTAACGCCTTCCAAAGCGTCTATAACTATTAACACAACATCTGCTCTATCTACAGCACTCATAGCTCTTATTACGCTGTATTTTTCTATCGTCTCATATATTTTGCTCTTTCTTCTAAGCCCTGCTGTATCTATAAGAAGAAACTTCTGTCCATTTTTTTCAAAATAAGTATCTATTGCATCCCTAGTAGTTCCTGCAATTGGACTTACAATTACTCTTTCTTCTCCTAATATCTTATTAAGTATAGAACTCTTTCCTGCATTTGGCTTACCTGTTATAGCTACTCTTATTATATCTTCTTCATACTCTGTATCTAATCCTGCTGGAAAATTTTGAACTATCTCATCTAATAAGTCTCCAAATCCCATACTATTGGCTCCTGACACTCCAAAAGGAGTTCCAAAACCTAATTCATAAAAATCGTATATATTGTCAAACTGACTTTGACTATCAATTTTATTAACCACTAAAATTACTGGTTTTTTTGTTTTTCTAAGTATCTGAGCAATTTCTTTATCAGCAGCTGTTATTCCAGCCTTGCCATCAACTATAAAAAGTATTACATGTGACATATCCATTGCAAGCATAGCTTGATTTCTCATTTGAGATAATATTATATCTTCGCTATCAGGCTCAATACCTCCTGTATCTACTAATGTAAAATATTTATCTAACCATTCTACTTCTGCAAATATTCTATCTCTTGTAACTCCTGGTGTATCTTCAACTATTGATATCCTTTTTCCTGCAAATTTATTAAATATTGTAGACTTACCAACATTTGGTCTCCCAACTACAGCTACAACTGGCCTACTTATACTCATGTTGTTTCTCCTTCCATCTTTTGTTTTCTATTTTAAAATTTTATCCACAAAATCTTTTCCTTCATTTAAACATGGGATAATTTTTATTTTCATAAGTTCTTCTAACTGATTTAGTTCAATATTATCTAAGAAAATTTCTTCATCTGCTTTTAACATACTTCTTGTTATATAAAGAGCTTCTCCCAATTCCTTATGCTCAAGTTGCTCTTTTAAATCTTTAGCTGTTAAAAGGCCTGATACTGTTATTGTTTCTCCAAAAAACTTGTTTTTTATTTCATAAACATCTATTTGAAGATTTTTAAACTTGTCCATCATAGCATCTGCCATACTTTGTATAAATTCATATGCAGAATGTCCAGTAGCTATTGATACCTTTTTATCTTTTTTGAGAATATTCTCAGACAATGTGTTTAGATACTCTTCAATATCTGTTTTTAACTTACGTATCATACCTACACCATCTTCAAACTGTAAAAATCCTTCATACTCTTCATATCCAGGCAATTCTCTACTAGATAATATATAAAATTCATCTGATAAAAATGCAAATCGAGTTCCTATTTTCTCAAGATATATCTGTTGTATTTCATGTATTTGCTCTATAGTTTTACTTGCACCCTTATTATCAAATATATTTAATTCTACTAAATTTTCTCTATGCTTTGTAATTCCAACTGGAACTATAGCAACACTATTTACATATGGATAAAGTTGAGCTAATTCTTTTATTGTTCTATCCAATTCCTTTCCATCATTTATACCTGGACATAAAACAATTTGACAGTTCATCTCTATATGAGCATCTGCCAATCTCTTCATTATACCATATAATTTTCCTGCAAATTTATTACTTATCATTTTTTGTCTTAATTCTGGATTAGTTGTGTGCACAGATATATTTATAGGACTTATTCTGTATTTAATTATATTATTTATATCTTCTTCGCTCATATTTGTAAGTGTAACAAAATTTCCTTGTAAAAAAGACAATCTTGAGTCATCATCTTTAAAATAAAGTGTTTCTCTCATTCCTTCTGGCAATTGGTCTATAAAACAAAACATACATTTATTTCTACAACTTTTAGCTTGGTCAATTATTGGATTTGTAAATTCAACACCCAAATCTTCATCATAGTCTTTTTCTATCTCATATATGTAGACTTCGCCATCTTTTTTTTGTATCTCTACCTCTAAATACTCATCACTTAGTAAGAATCTATACTCTATTATATCATGTATTGGCTGTTCATTTACAGATATAAGTAAATCTCCTACTTCTATACCTATTTCTTCTGCAATACTATCTTTGTAAACTTTACTTATAATATTATTTATTTTTTTTACATTTACTTCCATTTTTTTCACCACTCTTTTATATTCATCAATATTTATTATAATATATTTTCATATACAGTTTATTACTTTATTATATTTTACAATAGCATTTTTAAACATTTCATGTCATAATAACACATTTTAATTCTAATAGTCAATATAAGTAAATAGCTATAAAAAGATTAAAACAAATAATATTCAAATTTAAATATTTTATAAATTTGAACATTATTTGCTCTTAAAAGTATCTTATCGTTTTAATGCTTTACTATTATTAATGTTCCATTAGTCATATCGTGAACCATTCCACCTACACACTTTGACATGAGCATCGCCTTATTTTGCAAGTCTTTTTCATCATTTGCATAAAATATTGGACAACCTCCACCATTTCTCATATTTTTATCTAGTGTAACTATTGCTAGGGTATATTCATTTAGACCTATATCCATTCCCATTTTATGCACTTCCTTTCTTTCCTATTTTATAGTTTTTCAGTGATAAGTTTTTACCTTTAGAACTTGAAAGTATTGGACATGATTTTACAGCTTCCATTACCTTTTCAACATTCCTATCTATTGGTAAATAAGCAATCATTATACTTTCATCATCTTTATTTCGTCTAGGTAATGGTACAAATGCAGGTTCTTCATAATCTCCATATAAACCTAATCTTGAATATATATTGTACACTATAGCTTGTCTTTGACCCGAATCAAATAATATTCCTGCATTAGCATAATCTCTATTTTTAGGAATTATTTGTATTCCTACACCTCTATTAATATATACTTCTCTATCACTTTTTAGACCTATATTTGTTATTCCTTTTAAATCTCCCACCTTCAATATAGATTCATTTACGAAGCTAATATCAGCAGGCATTACATCAGCTATATCTCCAATACTTTTTCTAGTAAGAAGTTTTTTAAGTATGAAAGCTAATAATAAACCACAAATTGAACTTATTATCAAACTCATACCTTCACTTATTTTAGTTTCTTCAATAATTACATAATATAATCCTATTGTTAAAAAAGATGTAACTATGCACATATAATTTCTTACTTCATAAGTTCTAGCTATCTCTTCTATAAATGCAGCTCCTCTTTTTACAAGTTGAACTTCTTCTAAGTTTTGTAATGTATTCCTTCTATTTGCTCTTACTTGTCTAAACTGTTCTGCTGCCAAAGATAAAAATGTTATCGATGTATAAGAACGATTTATAAGAGCTGGAACTAGTAATGCTCCTAATGCCGAAGCAACAAAGGCTAATATGAGCTGAGATAGTAAAACATTTGGTTGTGTAGGGTACTGTTTTTGGTCTAAATTCAACATTATAACTCTTGATGTTATACCAATAATAACTGCAACAAAAAATACTCTATCCATTAAATCACTCCTAAAATATCTAATATAAAATGTTCACTTATAAATCTACAAAGTCTTTCTAGAAAAATCACTCTGTTTTCCTTTTGATGTCTCTATGATAGGAGTACTTTTTACTACATCTATCATTACATCTATATCCTTGATTATTGGTATATATGGTATAACCACAGTGCTTTTTTCTAAGTTAGTTTTAGATATAGCTACAATATCAACCTCATCTACATCTTTATCTATACCCATATGAATAAATAGATTATGTATTATAGCTTGTCTTTGTCCTATATCATTTACTATCCCAAATGCACCCAAATCTCTTGGTATAATTTCTATAGCTAAACATTCATTTTTATATTTTTCTCTTGTATTCTCTAAACCTATATTGGTTATTATTACACCATTTACTTTTAAAATAGGCCCTTCAAAACTTACTTCAGCAGGAACTATATCTGCTATATCTGCTATACTATTTCGTCTTAGAAACCTTCTAAAAATTAAACCAACCAAAGCTCCTGCTATAACAGCTAGTATTGTACAATAAATAAAGCTAAGGTCATATCGTTTTGAAACAGTAATATAAACTATAGAAGATACTAATGCAGAAAAAAGACTGATATAACTTCTAGATTCATACGTAGATGCTATTTCTTCTACATAAGCATCTCCCTTTGGTACTAATTCTTCATTGTCTATATTTTTTAATGTTATTCTTTCCTGCTCTGCAAGACCTTGAAATTGTTGTATCGCTACTGCAAAAAATGTTAATGCTGCAAACTCCTTATCTATAAGTGCAGGTAATGCTATTGCACCCAATGAAGCTGAAAGCCCTGATATTATTATTTGCTCTAAATAATCTTGTGGTCTCGATGGGTATTGCTTGTCTGTAACTCTTAAAACTAATCCTCTACATAATATTCCTATAATTACTGCTACTATAAAAGAGTGTCTAAATAAATTGGCACCTAATAAGCTTTCTTCCATTTTCTCAGCTCCTTCTCTTATATAGTTTGTGCAAAAAACAAAAAAAATTTCCTTCTATTTAAGGAAATTTTTTTGTAGGATTGTAACAATAAATTCGCTACCAATACCAAGTTCACTTTTTACTTTTATACATCCATTTAATGATTTGACTATATGCTTCGTTATAGCCAATCCTAAACCCGTTCCTCCTACATCTCTACTTCTTGCTTTATCTACTCTATAGAAGCGTTCAAAGATACGTTCTACATCTTCTTTTGGTATTCCAACACCATTATCTATAACTTTGATTATTATTTTTTCTTCATCTTTTAAAACTACCACTTGTACAATACCATTATCTTGAGTATATTTTATAGCATTATCAACTAAATTTAAAAATACTTGTTTGATATAATCTCTATTAGAAAGTATGTTTATTGATTTATCATCACATTTATATAAAACTTCTATGTTTTTTTCACTAGCTGAACGTTGAGTTATTTCATATACTTCTCTAAATACATCGTATATTACAACATCTTCCATTAGAAGAGTGTCTTTATTTTCTACAAATGATAATAATAATATGTCGTCAATCAATCTTTTTAATCTGTCTGATTCACTTTCTATTATTTCCAAAAACCTATTTCTAGTGTTTGCATCTATATTTTCATTGGATTTTAACGTTTCAACAAATCCACTTATAGATGTAAGTGGTGTTTTAAGTTCATGACTTACATTAGCAACAAAATCACTTCTCATATTTTCAAGCTTCACTTTTTTAGTAATATCTTCTATGTTTACTATTGAGCCAATTATTACATTATTGGTATTTTGAAGATAAACTGGATCCACTTTTATTTTGTATACTATATCATCTTTAGTAGTAATCTTTGCAGTTTCATTTTCTTTAGAACCTATAAATTGAAGTATCTGCTTTAATATTTCTTCTTCTTTTATTACAGCATTGATATTATGTCCTTCAACTAGTTTGTTTGGTTCACTCTTTATCATTTCTTTAGCTTCATCATTTATCAATAATATGTTTCCATTTACATCTATAGCTAAAATTCCATGAGATATACTCTTTAATATAGACCTTAATTGTAAATGTTTATATTGTACTTCTTCCAATGTATCATCCATATTTTTTATCATATGATTAAAATTTCTGGCTAATTCGCCTAATTCGCCTTTAGCTGATATATTCAACCTAGCATGAAATTCCTTGTTACTTACTTTTTTTGAAACGTATATAAACTCTTTTAAATATTTTCTCAGTGTTACTGTATATCTTACAGACAATATTACAATGGCTATAGACAACATAACAATAAAAAAATATATGCTATTTAATTCTTCCACAAGATAACACTCCTAAAATATAACTTTTTCTAATCTATTTTGTATCCTACACCTCTTATAGTTTCTATATATTTTTCTGATTTATCTTCATCTTCTATTTTTTTTCTTAAATATCTTATATGGACATCTACTGTTCTAGTTTCTCCATAGTATTCATAGCCCCATATTTTATCTAAAAGATAGTTTCTTGAAAGTACTTTACCTTTATTCTGAATTAATAATTTTAACAGTTCAAACTCTTTAAGTGTTAACTCTATCTTTTCAGAACCTTTAGTAACTTCATGTTTTGATAAATCTAGTTTTAAATTACCTGTGGTAAGTATATTATTTTCTTCGCCTGTACTAGTTAAGTTATATCTTCTTAAAACAGAGCTAACCCTAGCTAACAATTCTTTTATACTAAATGGCTTGGTTATATAATCATCAGCACCTACTTCAAGCCCTTCAACCTTGTCATTTTCCATATTTTTAGCAGTAAGCATTATAACAGGAATATTTTTCAAGTCTTTATCACTTCTTATTTTTCTCAATACTTCTATTCCACTTATATTTGGTAGCATCCAATCTAAAAGTATTAAATCTGGTTTAACTTCCTTAGCTTTTATAAATCCATCAAATCCATCATATGAATAACTAACTTCGTAGTTTGACACCTCCAAATTGAATTTTAATAGCTCAACTATATGCATTTCATCGTCTATAACAAGCACTTTAGTATTCATTAAAAAGCTCCTCTCTATTTTATCTGTAGTACCGTTCCTATTCGCTCTGATGCCTTATTATGTTTTCTATAAGAGTGGAATTCATCTGCTCTACAACTAGTGCATAGATTTAAATTTATTATATTTTCTTTTTTGACTCCACTACATCTCAGCATATACTCATTAATTTTCCATAAATCTAAATAGTAACTTCCCTCTTTTATTATATAGAACTTTTCATCATTATTTGTAAGAATTGTGTTAAATTTTTCTACTAACTCCTCAGAAACTTCATAACAACAAGGTCCAATTGATGGTCCAATTATACATATCAAATCTTCAGGAGCTGTTTTATAAGTCTCAGACATCAATTTTATTGTTTTGTGACCTATATTACTAAAAGTACCTTTCCAGCCAGCATGTGCCAGTCCTATGGCTTTATTTTTAGCATCTATAATTGATATAGGTACGCAATCTGCTGTAAACAATAAAAGTGGTACTTTCTCTAAGTTTGTTATAAGTGCATCTCCTTCTATTTTTTGTCCTATATTCTCTCTACTAACTATGTTAACTATGTCTGAATGTATTTGAGAATTACTAGTTAAATTTTCAAACATTAAATCGCATTCCTTGCAAACCCTTAACATGTCTTCTTTACTTTTTGCATCTATATTTTTACAAGTTATAACTAGATTTATAGAATTTAATTTTTCATCAATTTCTTTACAATTGCTACTTAAGTTAACATACTCTTTAATATCTTCTACACTTTTTAGATTTATATAATCTTTCATCATTTGTCTCCTTTTTCTATTAGTATACTTTTAAGTTCATTTACAAAAGTATTTATATCTTTAAATTGTCTATACACAGAAGCAAATCTTACATAGGCAACTTCATCTAAATCTTTCAATTTATCCATTACCATTTCACCAATTCTTTTGGTTTCGATTTCTTCTATAAAGCATTTATTTATTTCATTTTCAATATGTACAACTATATTCTCAATATCTTCAACAGATACAGGTCTTTTTTCACATGCCTTTAATAGTCCATATTTTATTTTTTCTCTATCAAAATACTCTCTACTATTATCTTTTTTAATAACCATTAAAGGAGTAGTTTCTATTTTTTCATAAGTAGTAAATCTCTTTTTACATAATTCACATTCACGTCTTCTTCTAATAGATTTTAAATCTGTATGTCTAGAATCTATTACCTTTGATTCTTTATAATTGCAATAAGGACATTGCATCTGTATTCCTCCTTTGTTTAGCTATATATCAAATTCATCTAAGCTTAATTCTGAACCTATATTTACTATTATTGTATCACAACCTATTTTAAGTATATCATTCCAAAATATAACTTCTTCATCCCCTCCTCTTGAAAAAAAACTTCTACTTCCATCTCCAAAAATGGTAAATGAGACTACTTTTCCCTCATGAATATCCATATCTATGTCGATTATGAAACCCATCCTTTTTCCATTTTTTACATTTATAATTTCTTTTTCCATTATATCAGAAACTCTAATCATATTATACTCACCCTTCCTTTAAAAATAAATATGTATTTGGATAAAAAAAAATGACCTATATAGGTCATTTAAATTTAAAATTATGTTTACATTCCATGGATTACTTATACATACTTTCTCATATTTTTTAAAGCATTTTTTTCAATTCTTGATACTTGTGCTTGAGATATACCGATTTCATCAGCAACTTCTATCTGAGTTCTTCCTTTGTAAAATCTTAAATCTAATACCAACTTTTCTCTACTATTTAATTTTTTAATAGCTTCCTTAAGTGATATTTCTTGCAACCAGTTTTCATCAGTATCTTTTTTGTCTTGAACCTGATCCATTACAAATATGGCATCTCCATTATCTTGATATACTGGGTCAAATAAAGATATTGGATCTTGTATAGCATCAAGTGCCATTACAACTGACTCTACTTCTAATTCTAATTCCTTTGCTATTTCTGATACTGTTGGTTCTTTTGAATTTGTTCTAATTAATCTTTCTCTAACTTGTAGTGCCTTATATGCTATATCTTTTAATGATCTACTAACTCTGATTGGATTATTGTCTCTTAAGTATCTTCTAATTTCTCCTATAATCATAGGAACAGCATAAGTTGAAAATCTGACATTTTGACTTAAATCAAAATTATCTATAGCTTTTATAAGACCAATACAACCTATTTGAAATAAATCGTCTATATTTTCTCCTCTGTTGTTAAATTTTTTTATTACACTCAAGACTAACCTTAAATTTCCTCTTACAAATTGTTGTCTGGCTTCTTCATCACCACTTTTTATTTGTAATAAAAGTTCCTTCATTTGCTTATTTTTAAGAACTGGAAGTTCAGATGTATTAACACCACATATTTCAACCTTATTAACTTGCATACATTTCAGTCCTCTCTCAAAAAGTATTCATCTATTGAAATTATTTACATTTCCAATTTTTTTATACTTTTTAAGAAGAATTAATTTAGCATTATACAAATTTTTTCATTTCTTTTTGTAATCTTGAAATTATTTTCTTTTCAAGTCTAGATATGTAGGATTGAGATATTCCAAGCATTCCAGCAACTTCCTTTTGTGTTTTTTCAATACCTTTATCTATAAGTCCAAACCTTAATTCCATAATTTGCTTTTCTCTGTCACTTAATCTGTCAAGTGCCATAACCAATAAATCTCTATCTATTTCTTCTTCGATTATTTTATATATTTCATCATTTTCTGTACCTAAAACATCTGATAATAGAAGTTCATTTCCATCTAAGTCTATATTTAAAGGCTCATCAAATGATACCTCCGTTTTCTTTTTATTATTTTTTCTTAGATACATTAGTATTTCATTTTCTATACATCTCGAAGCATAGGTTGCTAATTTTATATTTTTATTTAATTTAAAAGTATTGACTGCCTTTATCAAACCTATAGTCCCTATAGAAATTAAATCCTCTACATCTATCCCTGTATTTTCAAATTTTCTTGATATGTAGACTACTAATCTCAAATTTCTTTCTATTAAAATTGATTTTACGGTTTCATCAGTTTCTAGCTTTTGCAAAAGTTCCATTTCTTCTGCTGGTTTTAGTGGTGGAGGAAGAATATTGGCTCCACCCATATAGTATATTCCTTTTGGCTTTATTATTTTTAATTTAATACCTAACATCGTAATAAAGCTTATGATTCTTTCTTTTAATCGTAACATCCTTTGTCCCCCTTAAATTTTTAGCTAGAATCCAGGCAATATATTTGGATTCATTATTGCCCCATATTCTCTATCATTAAAATTTGAAATACCAAGTATTATATTTCCTATCTTTTGCTCATCTACCTCTACATAATCAGCTTTTAGACCAATTATTATGCTTGTCTTATTACTTCCAGCATGTTTATAAGGTATTATTCTAACTCTCCCTGAAGTTCTGTCATCTAAACTACATATAATTTCCTGAGCTTTTTTCATATCTATATCTTCATAGTTAATATTTAATAGATTTTCTGGAATCAATCCTTCTAATACACTTGATTTGACTATTATTACATCACTTTGACTTATTGGGTCTTTTAATAAATTTCCACTATCAACTAATGCCTTACAGCAAAAGCTTTTTTCTAATAAGTTTATATTTATGGTCTTCGTAAGCTCTTTGATGTATTTAAGCATCTTCAAGTCTTTGTAAATGTACTTTAATAGTTCACAACTTACATAAGTACATGCAATTAAAAAAGATATTTTTAAATGGCTTATTCCTGTAAAATAAATTACAAAATAAGTACTTCCAGAAATAAAAATATTTACTAAATAAAAAACTAATGCTACATGAGCATAATCTTTTTTGCTCTTAGTCCTAAATGAAATTAAAGTTATAATACTCATGATTATTATTTTAAATGGCACTGTAAATAGTATATCCATTGATGGGTATAAATAAGCAACAGAGTAGGCTCCTCCTAAACTAGCCCCCAGCAACTTATTTTTTCTAGGATTATATTTTTTAGTAAGAATAGAAGTACAACTTATAATAATATAATTTATTACTAGGTTTTCTATAACATAGTACTCAATATACACCATGTATCCCCCCTTAAAACCTTTAAACATATTATAAGATAGTATGTACAAAATTTTATGTCACTTTTGACAGTCGAATCCAAAACAAATTCTATTTAAAAATAACAATGATATATGTCTTATACTTTATGTCGTCAAAAGATATTTTTTTAGCATCAAAGAAATAGACTTTTTTGTAGAATTCAATATATCTAGGTAGAAGTTATTCAACTCTACCTTTGGAATATTTCCATAAAAAAAGACTATGCGACTTAATAATATAGCAAGTAAATCGTTTACTTGTATAAAATTAAATTGCATAGTCTATAAATCAAATATAAAATTAAATTATTGTGCTAACAATTCATTTGCATATTTTGCAGATTCGTTTAGTGCTTGTTCTGGAGTTTTGTCTCCAGCTATCATCATTTGAAGTTGTTTCCATAAGTGTTCATATATTTCTACTCCATGAGGTCCAACTGTTAATGGTCTGTACATATTTTTATCTTTTGTTACCATTTCTTCAAATCTTGGATCTCCTTGATATTTTTCACCTTTAGCAACTGGTGCTCTTGGTATCTCTTTATGGAAAGCTTCCATTGAGTCTTTGCTTAACATATATTCAAGAAGTTTAAATCCAAGTTCTTTGTTTTTACACGCTGACATTAAAGTTAAATCATCTACTGAGGCAAAACTACCAACTGTTTTATCTTCTAATGAAGTTACATATCCCCAGTTTAAGTCTGGGAATGATTTATCAAAAGTACTTGTAGCAGCAGAAGACAGCATTATAGTAAATGCAGCTTTTCCTGGTCCAAATACACTTTCAACCATCTCATTACTGTCTTTTGATAAAGCATTATCTGGTATATATTTTTTCATATCATTTATAAAGTTTGCAGCTTTTAATCCTTCTTTATTGTTAAATTTAACTGATTTTAAATCATCATTATATATATCTCCACCAGCTTGCCATAGATATGGATACCAGTTCCAGTTCAAACTACCAAACACTTTAGAACCCCAACCTTGTGCAAGACCCCATTGGTCTATTTTTCCATCTCCATCAGTATCTTTTGTTGCTTTTTCACATATTCTTTTAAAATCTTCCCACGTTTTAGGAGGTTTTTCTCCCAATTTTTCTAGTATATCTTTATTATAGTATAATACACCTGGATTAGCAGCTTCTATAGGTAAACCGTAAATTCCACCCATCATTTTTGCATTATCTAAGTATAAATAATTATCTGAAGTTCCTGATTTTTCTAAATAAGGAGTTAAATCTTCAACTGCTCCCATTTCTATAAATTGAGGAAACATTTCTGCATACATATACCCTATATCTGGCCCCTCACCTGCACTGATTGCAGTAGCATATTTTTCTGCATAATTATCCCATGGTACTATTTGGAATTCAATTTCACAGTTATTTTCCTTTTCAAATTTCTCAAGTATTGGTTTCCATGCATCTGCATCATGATCTGTTAACGGTGCAGACCATACAACTAATTTTTCTTTGCCATCTTTGCCTTTAGATTCTTCTTTTTTTGTACATCCAGCAAGAAGTGATGTTGACAAAATAGCAACCATGGCTAAAGAAAGAATTTTTTTTAGCTTAATCATACTTAATCCCCTTTCAGACTTTAATTTCTCTTTTTCCTCAAATTTTTACAATTCAATTCAGGTTTAATATTACCAAATAAAAATGTCATTGTCTAATTATAAAAAACTATAACCATTTATATAACTATCATTTTTTTCTATACTCAGTAGAAAAAACTTTAATCTCCTATTTTTTTTGATATTAAAATATGTTAAAAAAAATAGGAGATTAAAGTACAAAAAATAAAAAGAAGTCTATTGACTTCTTTATAAGTTTACATATTATCTTCTTCTTCTTAAAAATGTAGGTATTTCCATGCTCTCATCATCATCTTCTTCTATTATACTTGCCTTTTTAGGAGCTTCTATCTTTTCTTCAACCACAATTTCTTCTTCTTCTATTTCTTTTACAACTTGTTTTACAGTTGTATTCAGAGAAGACCTTATACTTGATTTAGGCTTAGTATCCAAATCTAAAATCCCACCTTGTAAACCTTCAAATCCTGTTGCGATTACTGTAATCATTATTTCATCGCCTAAATCTTCTTTTATAGAAGCACCAAATATAACATTTGCTTCTGGGTCACAAGATTCCATAACTAAAGTAGATGCTTCATTAACTTCAAATAATCCTAAGTTAGGACCACCTGTAACATTAAGAAGTACTCCTTTTGCTCCTTGTATTGATGTTTCTAAAAGTGGTGATTGGATAGCTTGTCTAGCAGCATCTATAGCTCTAGTTTCTCCACTAGCACTACCTATACCCATATGAGCAAGACCTTTATCTTTCATTATAGTAGTAACATCTGCAAAGTCTAAGTTTATTAATCCTTCAACTGCTATAAGGTCAGAAATTGATTGTATACCTTGTTTTAACACATCGTCTGCAACTGCAAAAGCATCCAGCATTGAAGTATTCTTTTGTACTATTTGTAAAAGTCTATCATTTGGTATTGTTATAAGAGTATCTACCTTTGACTTAAGCTCAGCTATTCCACCTTCAGCATTTTTCATTCTTATCTTACCTTCAAATGCAAAAGGTTTTGTAACTACACCTACTGTAAGGATACCCATTTCTTTAGCTAGGCCTGCAACTACTGGGGCAGCTCCTGTACCAGTACCACCACCCATTCCAGCTGTAACAAATACCATATCAGCTCCTTGAAGTAGTTTTACTATTTCATCTTTACTTTCTTCTGCAGCTCTTTTTCCTACTTCTGGATTAGCTCCTGCACCAAGTCCTCTAGTTAATTTTTCTCCTATTTGAACTTTATATTCAGCCTTTGATGTATATAAAGCTTGTTTATCTGTATTTACTGATATAAATTCAACGCCTTTAAGTTGAGCTTCTACCATTCTATTGACAGCATTGTTTCCACCGCCACCTACACCTATTACTTTAATTTGTGCACATTCTTCTAATTCTACGTCAAAGTTTAGCATCATAAACCCCCTTATCTCATGATTCAAAGTTATCGTATGTATTAATTATATCATTTTCTTCTTTTATTTTGTTAACCTTTAAGTAACATATTCCACAAAAACGTAAATTTTCCTTTTTAATTTTCTTACTTATATTGTCAAATATTACTCTTTAAGTATAAAATATTTTATGTATATCTCAAAAGTTCTTTAATTTTTATGTTTTTTATTCATAATATTGGCAATGATATAACGTCTAATTATAGATAAATTATTAAATAGTCTCATCCCAAAAACTAATACTGCCACGTAGTAAAGTGAAATTCCCAACTTTTCTCCTATATAAGTCAATAATATAGCCAAGATAGCATTACCTATGAAACCAGTAACAAAAATTACATTATCATAGTTATCTTCAAAACTGGATTTTATAGCTCCAAATATAGAATCCATTATTGCAAGAATAGCTACTGACATATATATCGAATAATCCATAGAATATGTAAATGGAATGTAGTAACCTACTACCACACCAAATGCCAATCCTCCTAAAATCCATATCATAAATCCTCACCTCTTTATTTTACTTTGAAACACAACTATATTACAATCCTTTTTATTAATTTTTTTTATTTTTTCTTTATTTTTTTGTATTTTTCGTTTTATTTTGCAAATAAATTCACTCTATTTCCATTATTTTCCTCTATTTTTATATTAATCCCATATATATCCTTTAGAGATTTAGCATATGATTCTGGAGAATTTATAGCTGCACTCAATAAATCTATATCTCCTATAGCTTTTATTATAAATGGTTGTCCATATGTAGTATCATTCACTGTAATAGTTGCTCCTGAACATTTTATCTTACTTGTTGACAATACTCTTTCTCCATTTATAGATATTGCTTTTGCACCTGCTTTTTTCAAATCATTTAAAACTCTTAGAATGTCAATATCATGTATAATCAGGTCGTTTGGATTTTGTCCATCTTTTAATTCTCTTTCACTATCCTTCATAGTAATAGTTATTCCTGGACCTGTGACAGCTGAATAACCACTTAACTCTTTAACTTCTTCAAGTTCTTTTTTCATTAATGTTTGAATAGATTCATTTCCATTATTTTCTGCTTGCTTATATTCATCTAAAGTCTTTTTGTTACTTTTAAGAGCTTCTTTTAGATTTTTTATTTCCTTATTTGTATTTTCTATCTCACTTTCAATATTTTTAGTCTGGCTCAATGTTATATACACTTTATTTGGGTTCAGTGATTTTATATAAGTTGATATGAAAATGCCTAATATGAATGCTCCTAATATAATCATTTTCTTTTTCATATTATTATTTCCTCTCTACTTTATCTGTATCACCATGTCCATTTATTTTTACATTATCTTCTTTAATTACTTTTACCTTTGCATTATAATACGTTTCTATTTCCCAGACAATACCATACTTTATATTGAGCGCAGAAGCTAATGTATCAGAATCACCAATTGCCTTTATTGTAATTGGCTCCTTTATAACAGTGTCATTCATATAAAGTTTATCTTCTTTCAAATACATATATGTATTTGAAACTACTCTTTGATTATTTATAGATATGGCACTTGCTTGTGCTGAATTTAATTTATTTATCATTGACAGTAATAAATCATAATTATATAGTATACTGTCATTTTTATCAAAGCTTCCTAAAGTTTTTGTAGAATTTATTTCAACTTCAATACCTTTTCCTTCTACATCTGTATATCCAGCTAAAGTTTCATATTTTTCTATTTCTGATTTAAGTATATCTTGCTCTCCTTTTTCACTTTTACCTCTATATGTCTCTATATCTTTTTTTACACTATTAATTTCTGATTGAAGATTTTCTTTTTCTTTTTTTAGAGATTTAAGTTCTTCTGTAAGTTGCTCGCCTCTCTTAAAAGTCGTCATTCCTCTATTTTCTATATTAATAATTTTTAGTTGTAAACTAACGAGAACTCCCAATACAATACTTCCTATAATTATACTCTTATTTATAAACCTTTTTTTCAAAATATCACTTCCTTACAATTGTCTATCCTTCTGGACTATATACAGCTAGCTTTCCATAATTTAGATTTATAGTCCCACCATTGGTATTTTTATTTTGCAGGTCAATCAAAATTTTATTTACCCTAGATATATTATAATCTAAGTTATCATCATTAGAAAGTAAGATTTTTATATTGCTTCTCGTAAGCATATCTACATTCCCTTCTTTTTTAAAGTTTACATAATTTATTTTTCTATAAATACCTTCTTCTTTTAAATAATTTAAAGTCTTAAATACACTCTCTTTAGTTTTATAATTTTTAAATTTTATTGATTTTGTATCATTAATACTATAATCTACTTCCACTATCAAATCATTTTTACTTTCATTAGTGCCTTTTAATTCCTCTAATAAGTTCCCTTTTTTATCTATATAACAATAGTTATCTTCATCCTTTAATACCGCAAAAATTTCTTTTTCTTTTAAGCTTATAATTATCTTATTTGGAAGTTTCCTTTTTATTTCTACATCTTCTATATACGGATTTTTCATAAGCTTACTTTTCATGTCTTTAAAATTGTATGCAAATATATTTTCATGTGAACTTACATTTAACGATTTCATTATATTTGACTTGGTGACTCTTTTATTTCCAATCACATCTATCCTATTTACATCAAATAAATCACTCCCTACAATAATACATATCCCAAAAGATAGCATAAGTATAAAAACTAAAACTATCATAACATTATTCGTATTTAGCTTCTTTCTCCTCTTCAAATACAATCAACCCCTTTGGTTAATAAATACACCTTTCGAGTTTATATTCCCTACAAAAAAAATATAATATTTAAAGTCAAATTTTCTCATTTTCTTACAAAACAATCTAATAAAACATTAAAAAAGAGGATTAAATTGATATTTCATCAAAATAAATATAAAATACTATATGTATTTTATAACTTAAAACTTATATACACATAAATAAACCCCTAATTTAGAATAATTTAGAAAATCTAATATATTATAAATTAGGGGTAAATATTTATTTATCGTTTCTTTATTCCTATTACTTTAGCCTGACCTTCTATACTTGGAGCTGCTTCTTTCTTTACTTCCTCAATAGCTTTTTCTTTTTTTGGTTTCTTAGCTGTTGATTTTTGTGTTGAGTTATATACCTTTATTATCTCATCATATATAAGGTCTATAGCCTCAGGTCTACCTATAGTTTTACTTGCATTTGCCATATCAACTAGAAGTTCTCTATCTCCTAAAAGTTTAAATACGGCTGTATTCAGGCTTTCTGGAGTTACGTTTTTTTCCAAGATTGCAACCCCTGCCCCTTGCTTCTCTATACTCTTAGCATTGTACTCTTGATGATTTTCAGCAGTATATGCTTTAGGTATTATTATAGAAGGTTTGCCAAGAGCTGTTATTTCAGCTAATGAAATTGCTCCTGCACTACCTATAACTAAATCACTTGCTGCAAGTGCATTTGCCATATCTTCTAAATAAGGTACTACTTTTTGGTATGGTTTAAGATTTATATTACTGATACTTTCCATAAATTCTTCATAATAGCTTTTTCCTGTTGCAAATATAAAAGCTATATCTTCATTTACCATATTTTTAATGACAAGTCTCATTGCATCATTTATTTTTCTTGAACCTCCACTACCACCGTAGCAAAGTACCATTTTTTTCTCTTCACTTATTCCTAAATTTTTTCTTGCGATATTTTTTCTTGATAACAAAATTTCTTTTCTAACTGGATTTCCTGTAAAAACTAATTTTTCTTCTGCTGCCTCAGGGAATCTTTTATGTGAATCTTCAAAACTTGTAAGTACCTTTGTAACTGTTTTAGATAAAATCTTATTAGTTACCCCAGGAAAAGAATTTTGCTCATGTATTATAGCTGGTATTTTTCCCATAGACGCATTAAATAAAACAGGTCCACTGACATATCCACCAGTTCCTATGACTACATCTGGCTTAAATTTTTTAACAATTTTTCTTGATTGTTCCAATCCTTTAAAAAGCTTAAAAACTCTTTTTACATTATCGAAGTCTATTTTTCTCTTAAATCCTTGTACTGTTACAGTTTTCAATTCAAATCCATACTTAGGAACTATTTCTGATTCTATTCCTTTTTCCGTCCCAACAAACATTATCTCGGCGTCTGGATGTTCATCTCTTATTTTGTTAGCAATAGCTATAGCTGGATATACGTGTCCTCCAGTTCCACCGCCTGATAATAAAACTTTCATCAAATCATCATCTCCTGTTAATTAATTTTGACATGCTTTGAGATGTTCAACACTATACCTACAGCCCCCATAAAGATGGTGAGTGAGGTACCTCCATAACTTATAAATGGTAGTGCTACACCTGTAGCTGGCATTGATGATGTTGCAACTGCTATATTTAAAGCTGCTTGTATTCCAATTTGTGCCCCTATACCTATGACAACCATACAAGCAAATACATTAGAAGTCTTCAAAGCTATTCTTACACATCTGTAGACTAAGGCTACAAATAGCATTATAACTATTATACAACCAATTAATCCTAACTCTTCTCCTATTATAGCAAATATAAAGTCATTTTGTGGCTCTGGTATATAAAAATACTTTTGCTTACTCTTTCCTAAGCCTAAACCAAACAGTCCTCCTGAACCTAATGCATATAAACCTTGTATTACCTGATACCCCTTACCAAGTGGGTCTTGAAATGGGTCTAAAAAAGATGTAACACGACTAAGTCTATACGGTTCAGCAATTACTAATGCAGCAAATAAAGCAGCCCCACTTCCTATCATAGCAAATACAATTTTCATATCCATTCCAGCAACAAATATCATTACAAATGTAACTAGAATTACAGTACCTGCTGTTGACAAATTTGGTTGAAGTATTATCAACGCAAAAAATATTCCTGGAACTACGAGAAGTGGTACAACACCTTTTGTCAAAGATTTTATTTTATCATAATTTTTCTCAATCAATTTTGCAGTTAATATTATTGTAGCAAACTTTGCAATTTCTGCAGGCTGAAATGTTAAAGCACCTATCCCTAACCATCTTTTTGCTCCGTTTGCTTCTATTCCCAAAGGAGTTAAAACCAACAATAATAATACTACTGCTATAGCTCCAATTGCTGTAGCATTTTTCTTCCAAAAATTATAGTCTATTCTAGATGTAATAATCATAACTATAAATCCTAGTATAGCATATATTACATTTTTCTTTAGAAAATAGTATGCATCATTGTGTTTAAATGAAGATTGTATAAAACTTGCACTAAACACCATAACTATTCCTACAAATACTAAAAGCATAGTAGTATAAAATACTACTCCATCAAATTCAGTCTTCATCCTTATGTCAATTTGTTTTTTCAAATTTTCTTTAGGCATCCAACTAATCTACCTCCATTCTTCCATCTAAGTAAGTTTAGAGGTAAGAGATTATTTTAAATTGTTTACATTATCTTTGAAGTCTTTTCCTCTTACTTCAAAACTTTCATACATATCCCAACTTGCACAAGCTGGTGAAAGAAGCACTATATCTCCATTTTTTGAAATCTCATGAGAAGTCTTAACTGCTTCCTCCATATCTTTTACTATATGTATGTCATTAAATCCTTTATTTTTAGCACAATTTTCTATCTTTGGTGCAGTTTCTCCTAATAAGATTAATGATTTAACATATGATTTTGCAATTTCAAGAAGTTCATCAAAGTTGCTTCCCTTATCCATTCCTCCTGCTATAAGCACTATTGGTCTATTATAAGACTGTACAGCTTTTATAGTAGAATCTGGATTAGTTCCCTTTGAGTCATTTACATATATTACATTATCTAAGTTTCTTACAAACTCTTGTCTGTGTTCAACTCCTTTAAATGTCATCAATACATCTTTTATTACTTCTAAATCTACTTTACAAACATATGCTATTGCTATTGCTGCCATACAATTTTCTAAATTATGGCCTCCAGGCAAACTTACATCATCTTTATTTAGAAACTTAATCTTATCCTCTATATCTATTATTATGTCATTATTTTCTAAATATACTCCTCCATTTACTCTATGAGTTCTTGAAAAGTAAATTACTTTGGCATTACATTTATCAGCTAGGCCTCTCACTATTTCATCATCATAATTTAATATACAAAAATCTTCATCATTTTGATTCATAAATATTTTTGATTTAGCTTCTATGTACTTTTCCATAGTATGATGTCTATTTAAATGATCTTCTGTAATATTTAATATTGCACTTACTTTAGGTCTAAATTCATCCACACTTTCAAGTTGGAAACTACTCAGTTCAGTTACAAGTATAGATTCTTCATTTGAAGTTTCTATAGTATCTATTACAGGATTCCCTATATTACCAACTACATATGTATCTTTTTTGGCACTTGAAAAAATTTCTCCTACTAAGCTAGTTGTAGTTGTCTTACCATTTGTACCTGTAATCCCTATAAAAGTTGGATTATTTGACAATTTAAAAGCTAATTCTACCTCACCAATTATATACTTGCCTGAATTTTTTAGCTTCAAAATAAATGGCAAGTCTAATGGTACTCCTGGAGATACTACAACCATATCTACATCGTCTACAGCCTCTGGATGGCATCCTAATATGTATTCTATGTCATTTATAGATTTTAATTCATCAAGTATGTTTTTTAATTTATTTTCATCTTTAATATCATTTACAATTATACTTGCTCCTAATTTATCTAAATGTTTAATTGTAGATATACCAGTTTTTGCAAGCCCTACTAATAAAACTTTTTTTCCACTTAAGTCCATTTTTTATTCCCCCTAGGCCTAAAATACTGCTATTATACTTATCCAAGCTAAAACAACTGTAATAATCCAAAAAACAAATACAACTCTTGTTTCTGGCCAACCACATTGTTCAAAATGATGGTGTATTGGAGCCATCTTAAAGAATCTCTTTCTAGTTACTTTAAAATATCCAACTTGAATTAAAACTGATAGAGCTTCTGCAAAATAAATGCCTCCAATTATAGGTATTATAAGCACTGAATTAGTTAAAACTGAAAATGCTACAACCGCACCACCTAATGCCATTGAACCTGTATCTCCCATAAACACTCTAGCTGGATATGAATTAAATCCTAAAAAGCCTAGACATGCTCCAACAGTTGCTGCTGCTAAAACTGCAACTTCTGTATTGCCTGCAACTGAACTTGCAAACAACATAAAAAATACAGAAACAACTAAAGTCACTCCTGATGCTAGACCATCTAGACCATCAGTTAAATTTACAGCATTTACTATTGCTACTATTATAAACATCATTATTGGTATATATAGTATTCCAACATTTATTACAAAATCTGTAAATGGTATCATAAGTTGCGAAGCACTTGATGACGATGTATACTGATAAAAAGCAACATAAAAAGATAATGCAACTTGAAGGATTATTTTTTGATATGCTTTTAGTCCAAGTGACCTTTTTAGCTTTATTTTTATAAAGTCATCTAAAAAACCAATAAAACCAAAACCAGCAATACATATAAGACCTACTGCCATGTCATGACTAACTTTTACTCTTGTAAGTCCAGTTATTAGAATTGCAACAATCATTATAATTCCACCCATAGTAGGTGTTCCATTCTTAGCTAGATGTGTTTGAGGTCCATCATCTCTAACTGTCTGACCAAATTTAAATTTCCTAAGCATTGGTATAAATATTGGTCCTATTATAATTACTATCAAAAACGCAATCAATGCGGTGTACGTAAGCTCTGTTATTCCTAACATCATAAAACTCCTCTCCCTTGTCAATCAACTCATTAGTTTAAGCTTATTTATTTAGATATTCAACTATTTTTTCTAATTTCATGCCTCTTGAGCCTTTCACTAAAATAGTGTCTCCTGTTTTTATTAATTCATCTAATCGATTAAATACATCGTCTCTATTTTTAAAGTGATATATATTGGATGAATCGAATCCTAATCGTTTTGCTTCGTCTCCAATAAACACTGAGTTTTCACCTATAGTTATTATGATATCAGTATTATTCATAGATGATTTTCCAACTAATCTATGACCATACTCTGAAATTTCACCCATCTCAAGCATATCTCCAAGTATTGCTACTTTTCTACCTTTATATCTACCAAGTATTTTCAAGGCTGCTTCCATAGAATCTGGACTGGCATTATATGAGTCATTAATTATTGTTAATCTTTCATTTTTTATTATATCTAATCTCATTTTTGTCCCTTTGAAGTTTTTTAAACCTGTTTTTATACAATCCAAAGAAATATTTAAACTCATGCCAACTAATATCGCCGACATAGCATTATATATATTATGCTCTCCTATTGTTGGTATAAATATTTCCTCTTTTTTTCCATTTATGACACATGTAAATGTCAAACTATCTTCTTCCATAGTATAATCTTCACAATAAATGTCATTATCTTTCTTAAATCCAAATGTTTTTAACTTATATACATGCTCTTTTTCTTTTAATGTAGATAAAAATTTATCATCGCCATTTACAATCAAAGTATTTGTATCATCAAAATTTGAAGCAATCTCCAGCTTTGCCTTTAAAATCCCTTCCTGTGAACCTAGGTTTTCTATGTGTGACAATCCTATATTTGATATAACTGCAATTTTAGGATTTACTATGTCCACCAAATACTTTATTTCATTAAATCCAGACATTCCCATTTCTATTACAGCACACTCATGTTCTTTATTTAAATTAAACAAAGTCAAAGGAACCCCAAAATGATTATTTAGGTTCTTTTCATTTTTCAAGATGTTTAATTTTGCAGAAATAGCTGCATATATCATATCTCTAGTAGTTGTTTTTCCTACACTACCTGTAACACCTATAAATGGAATGTCAAATTTTTCTTTATAATATCTGGAAATATTTCCTAGAGCCAAAGTTGTATCTTTTACCTCTATTAAATTTATATCCGAACTTTCTAATTTTATTCCATTACTTTCATTTTTTATAAAAGTTTTGCATCCACTATCATATGCAGACTTTATAAAGGTATGCCCATCTAAATTTTCTCCAACTATGGCTACAAATGCATTTTGTGCATTTGCTTCCCTGCTATCTATAACTATATCACTTACACAGTCATTATAATCTCCATATATTAACTTTCCATTAGTTGCAAGTACTAACTCCTTTATTGTTAAGCACTCCATTCTCAAACTCCTCCTTATAAAAACATTAGCTATATTATCTTAGCAACAAAAGGCAATGTATACCGTTACATATACATTGCCTACGATAACTCTTAACTTTATAATTATATACTATATTTCTGTTTTTTTGAAGATGTTTATGGATATATGTTAATTATCTGTTACTTTTTAGTTTTCAAAATATAGTGTTATACTTGAATCTTCATTAACTTTTATTCCAGGTTTTGGAAAAACATCCTTTACTTTTGTATCCTTTGGAATTTCTATATCTGTATCTAAATTTGGTTTTAACTTCGCATCTTCTAATGCTTTCACTGCATCCCCAATTTTTAAATTTCTTACATCTGGTACTTTGACTTGTTTCTTTTCATATTCAGCTTTTTCTTCTTCTTTATATACTGGTTTGACCCCTAAATATTTTAGAGAATCATTCATTATTTCTTTTACTATAGGTCCTGCTGTAGTACTACCAAATGCACTTACTCCTGTTGGCTCATCAACAATAGCAAGAACTACAATTTGTGGGTCATCACAAGGTGCTATTCCCACGAATGAACATATATATTTTCCTTGAGCATATTTACCATCTATAACCTTTTGAGCTGTACCTGTTTTCCCACCTAGTCTATATCCTGGTATATATGCAATTTTTCCTCCACCATCAGTTACAACTGACTCTGCAATTTCTAACATTTTTTTAGATGTTTCTTTAGATATAACATTTCTTACTTTTTTTGGTTTTACTGTCTCAGTTATATTACCTTTGTTATCAGTATAAGATTTTACTACTCTTGGTTGCATTAAATCTCCACCATTTGCTATTGATGATATAGCTGTTATAAGTTGTATTGGAGTTACTGATATTGATTGACCAAATGATATTGTAGCTAACTCAACTGGACCTACATTTTTTTCATTATACAATATTCCTTTAGCTTCTCCTGGTAAATCTATACCTGTCTTATTCATAAGACCAAAAGATTCTATATAATCATACATTTTACCAACACCTAATCTACTTCCTAATTCAACAAACACAGGGTTACAAGAATTTTGTACTGCTTGTTTAAACTCTTGTGTTCCATGAGGTCTATAGTGTCTCCAACATTTAATCTTTCTTCCTCCTACAGTTACACTACCTGTACATGTGAATTTCTCACCATCTTTTATTACTCCTTCTTCAAGAGCACTGGAAGATGTAATAAGTTTAAATGTAGAACCTGGTTCATATGTATCACTTACTGCTGGATTTCTCCACATTTGATAATAACCCTTTATTTTGTCTTTATCGCTATATTTTTCAAGTTCTTCTTGATAATATGGATATATTGGCGTTCTTGAGTCATTAGGGTCATAATCTGGTTTTGATGCTAGAGCAAGTATATCGCCAGTTTTAGGATTCATTGCTATTGCAGTGACTTTCTTTGCATTATTTATTTCATAAGCCTTTTGTACTGCTTTTTCAGTATAATGTTGGATTACTTCATCTATAGACAATACAAGACCATTCCCCTGAACAGGTTCATAATATTTTTCCATACCTTGTGGAATTTCTCTACCTGAAGCATCAGTACTTACTATTAATTTTCCAGCTTTTCCTTTTAATTTTTTATCATATTGCATTTCTATACCAGATATCCCTGTTGCATCTGAAGAAGTATGACCTATTACATATGGTGCAAAATTTCCATAAGGATAATATCTTTGATTGTCTTCTGCTACCCATATTCCACCTAATTTAGCATCTCTTATTTTACTTGCCTTATCATCATCTATCCATCTTTTGACCTTTACAAGAGCCATATTTTTTTTGCTTATTAAAGCATAAATATCTTTATAATCTTCGTCCAAAATTTCAGCCACTTTTTCAGCCGCTTCTTTTTTATCTTCAACTTCTACAGGTTTGCACCAAACTGTATATTTAGTTACACTTACTGCCAATTCTTTCATGTTTCTATCATATATAGTTCCTCTTTTAGGCTCTATAGGTATATCTCTTGTTTGTTGTTCTAATGCTTTTGTACTTAACCAATTACCTTTCATAAGTTGTAGGTATCCAGTCCTAATAACAAGGCAAAAAAACAGTGCACATGCTAAAACAAGAACAAGTACCAGTCTTTTTTTGCTTATCCTTTTTACTTTTCTCAAACCTATTCCCCCTAGTTATCCACATTTATATACTTTATTTGTCCATCTTTTGGATAGTCCATATTGAGCAATTCCTTTGCTTTTAACTCAATTTCTTTTATTGATGTTTTTTCAGTTTCTTTTGCCTTTAGTTCCTCTAGTACTATCTCTTTTTTTCTTAAATCTTTTTGTAAATAATGAATATCATATTTCATTTCTGAAATTTTTGAATAACCACATAGATTCAATATTATTACTACGAAAGTTGTAATCAATAAAATACATTTAGCCCCTATTTTTTTATTAATTCTCTTTTTATAATTATTCTTTTTTTTATTTTTATATTCATTTAGATTATGTATTTTATAATTTTTTTTCAAATTATCACCCCGATAATATAGATTTTTAGATTTTCCTCTATACTATATTTGTTATTAATCATATCTCTTCCTTTAAAATTTCATCGCTAAATTAATACACTGTTACACAATCTATTTGTAATTTTTTCTATACACAACAAAAAATCTATAGATTCACTAATTCTTGAATTCAAACCTATAGATTTTACACTAATTTTTATTTATTTTTATCACTATATATTTTCTTTAACATATAAATCAATACACTTAAAGCAAATAATATTAAAAGTCCTGTCATCATGACTTTAGCTCCACCAGTCAACATACCACCAACATAAGAATATACAATGGTTGCTGGTAATTGTCCTACTCCAGTAGCTATAAAGAAAGATATAAAACTCATGGATGTTAGACCTGCTGCATAGCTCACAAGGTCAAAAGATATAAAAGGAAGCAATCTTGCAATTAAAATCGTATGTTTTCCATACTTATCAAAAAAACCATCTATACTTTCTAGTGCAAATTTGCTTGTAAGTTTTACAACTACATCTCTACCTAAAAATCTTCCAATTACAAAACAAATTGCAGCACCTGCCATTGCACTAATCCATGACAGTATAGCACCATTTACCCATCCAAATAAGGCTGCATTTGCAAAAGTAATTAAAAATGCAGGAAGAGGTGCAGCTATTGATTGTAATATCATAAGTGCAAATGATATTATTGGTGCCCAAACTCCAAATGATAATATGTACTCCTTAATTGCATCTAGATTTAACATACTCAGATAAAATATCATCTGATTTACCATTTTTTTAACAGGAGGTATAAAAAAGTAAATACCAAATACCCCCAATATAATACAAATTTTTATTAATAATTTTTTATGCTTATTCTCTATTTTTCTCCACTCCTAATATCTACTTTAGTTATATTATAACAGAAAATATTTTTCTATATTGTCGATTATATCATAGTTGTTTTCTATTCTAATAAAAACTATAATAGGTTTTAACTATAATTAAGAAGTTTATTATTTTATTACATTGCTAGTCCTTACTCTCAAACTATATAAATTATATTTTTTCCGCTACTCTCAATTTAGCACTTCTTGAACGTGGATTTACTTCTATTTCTTCAGCACTAGGTAATATTGGTTTTCTAGTTATTATTTTTACTTCAGATTCTTTATCACATTGACATATTGGTAAATGCTGTGGGCATATACAATCTGATGCGAGATATTTAAATGCATTCTTTACTATTCTATCTTCTAACGAATGAAATGTTATTATACAAATTCTACCATCTTCATTCATTATAGAAGAAGCATCATTTATCATTTTTGTAATTACTCCAAGTTCATTATTTACTTCTATTCGTATAGCTTGAAAAGTCCTTTTAGCTGGATGAGGCCCATCTATTCTAGCTTTTTTAGGAATAGCTTTTTTAATTATATCAACCAATTCACCTGTAGTTTCTATTGGTTTGTTCACTCTTTCCTCAACTATAAATTTAGCTATACGTTTAGCCCAGTTATCTTCACCATAATCTTTAATTATCTTAGCTAGCTCATCTTCTGCATAAGTGTTTACAACATCATATGCTGAAAATTCACACCTAACATCCATCCTCATATCAAGTGGTGCATCTTGCATATAAGAAAATCCTCTCTCAGCTTCATCAAGTTGATGAGAGGAAACTCCTAAATCTGCTAATACACCATCTATCTTATAAACTCCGATTTTTTCCAATTCTTCTTTTATATTTTCAAAATTGCTATGAACAAATTTTACTCTGCTTTCATATTCACTTAATCTTTCTCTTGCTGTATTTATAGCATTTTTATCTTGGTCAAACCCTATAAATAATCCTTTATCTGATAATTTTTTTACTATTTCTTTGGAATGTCCTGCACCACCCATAGTACAGTCAACATATACTCCATCTGGTTTTATCTTTAAATTTTCTATACATTCATTTAAAAGAACTGATACATGATGAAATTCCATAACTACCTCCTTCAAACTTAATATTTAAATTATTCTTCAATACTGTTGCTTTTATTTCTCTTTGATAAATAAATATGTGCTATTATACCACCAATAACACCAACTAAACTTATCACTTGAGCCATTCTAAGTGGTCCTAACATTAAACTATCTGTTCTTAGTCCTTCTATAAAAAATCTTCCTATTGAATAAAGGGTTATATAAGTCACTATAACTTGTCCTTCGTATTTTTTATTTTTTCTAAACAATAATAAAACTATAAATATTCCAAAATCCCATATAGACTCATATAGAAAAGTTGGATGAACCTTTACTCCATCAACCATTATTCCCCATGGTAAATTAGTTGTACCTCCATGAGCTTCTCCGTTAATAAAGTTCCCCCATCTTCCTATAGCTTGTGCTAAAGGCATTCCAAGTATGACAGTATCAGCCATTTTTAAGAAATTAATATTTTTAAACTTAGTGTATATATAGCCAGCTAAGATTCCACCTATTAACCCTCCATGTATAGCAAGTCCGCCACCTCTGAAATTAAGTATTTGAAATAGATTTTGAGCATAATAACTCCAATTAAATATAACATAATATATTCTTGCACATATTAATCCAACAGGAATTGCTATGATAGCTATATTTAATACATCATCTTCTTTAAGCCCAACTCTTTTCGACTCTTTTATTGCTATTAAAGTTCCCAAAATCATGCCACTAGCCATAAGTATTCCATACCACATTATGTCTATCCCAAACAGTGTAAATGCTACTCTATCCATAACTCCACCTCTTTATCTTAATTAAAATATTTCCAAAGCAATACACCATGTTTACAATTAATTGTAATTATACTAAATTATGATAACATATTAATGTTAATTCTACAAAACATATTGATGTTGATTCTACAAATACTTAAAATATATTATACATGCTGTCTCAACAAAATTATGCATAAATTATTTACAAGCAAAGAAATTGGTGTATATTATACACCAATCTCTCTACAAATTTTTATTAATAATATTTAATTTTTACTAACTTAATTTGTATAAGTATATTCAACAAAATCACTTGCTACCTAAATAAAACAAGTATCAAAATTAACTATTTGGCCTTTAGCTACTTATTTGTAATATTCAAACGTTCTACTTAGGTTCTACAATAGAAATAACACAATACTCTTCTTTAAAGTGTTCTTTTAATCTCTCTTCAACTTCCTCAAAAGCAACATCCTTAATAATATCTAAATAATCCAATATATTTATATCTTTAAAGATATAAGATATAAAACTATTTCCTATAAAGTTTATAGAATCAAAACATTTAATAAATGAACCAATTTTTTTCTTTTTAGTTCTTTCAAACTCCTCTTTAGATAATCCTTCTTTTTTAGCTCTTTCTATATATTCAAGAATTATCTCTTTTACTTTTTTAGGTTCCTTAGAATCTCCAGCAATTACGCTAAAAGCATAGTCTACTTGAGATGAAAATCCAGCTCCAAAATTTTCATTTATTAGACCTTGCATATACAAATCTTCATAAAGTTTACTGCCCTTTTTAAATAACATACCTATAAGGATATCAGTTACAATTTCTTTACGTAAAAGTTCTTTTCCTTTTACACCTACATTATTATCTTTAAAACCTATGTTAAACATAGGTATAGATATAGGAAACTTTTCTATAACTTCTTTTTCCTTTACAGTTGCTGGTTCTTCAGGATAAAATCTTTCTATATTCTTAGAAAGTTTATCCACATCATAATTGTTTGCTTTTTTAGTTACATCTATTACCTTTTCTACATCCAAATCACCTACAACAAACAAAGCCATATTTCCTGGATTATAGAAAGTATTGTAACACTTATATAGTTCTTCCTTAGTTATCTTATATATACTATCTACTGTACCAGCTATATCAATTCTAGCAGGATAATTTACATACATAGCCTTTAGACAATTAAAATACACATTCCAGTCTGGATCATCATTGTACATTTTTATCTCTTGTGCTATTATACCTTTTTCCTTTTCAACATTTTCATCTGTAAAATAAGGTGTTTGAACATAATCAATTAAGTGCTCTAAACTTTCATAAAAATTTTCCGTAGCTGAAAATAAGTATGCTGTCATTGTAAAGTTAGTAAATGCATTTGCACTTACACCTAATTTAGAAAATTTTTCAAAAGCATCTCCTCCATCAGGTTGTTCAAACATCTTATGTTCTAAAAAATGTGCAATTCCTTCATTTACTCTAATCTTTTTATCTTCTCCTATTGGAATAAATTCTAAGTCATTTGAACCATAATTAGTAGCTAAAATAGCATATTTTTTTGTAAAGCCTCTCTTTGGCATAAAATATACATCTAAGCCATTTTGTAATTTTTCATAATAAACTTCTTCTCTTAATATATCATTAACTATTTTTTCCATAGACATCTCCTCCATTAATTTCTTAAAAAGTATACAATATCAAGTTCTATATCTTTTACAGCCTCAACTATATCTTTTTTAGTAACTTTCTCTATGCTAGATATTATGTCTTCTACTTCAGAATTTGTCTTTGCCATAGACTGAGAAAAAGCAAAATCAGACATTCCACCTATATTATCTGTTATAGATTTCATAGAGTTAACTAAAGCAAGCTTACTATTTTCTAACTCTTCATCAGATATATCTCCTGCTTTTAAACTTTCTAATTGTTCTTTTATTAATTTTACAGCTTTATCATAATCTTTAGTTTCTATTCCAGATGATATAAGCATAATACTTTTATACTTCTCTATTGAAGAGAAAATATAATAGCATAAGCTTTCCTTTTCTCTTACATTCACAAATAGTTTAGAGTGTGGACCACCACCTAATACATTACTTCCGACCACAAGGGCATAATATTTATCATTATCTACATAATCTACATTTGCTCTATACCCCATAACTAATTTACCTTGAGTTATTTCCATTTTTTCGTCTATTACTTTTACTTCATCTACATGTTTTATGAAATCTTCTTTTGGTATATCTATAATATCTTCTCTTTCGAATTTTAAATTCTTACTTATTATGTCTACAACCTTATCTTCATCAAAATTACCTTCTACAACTATGTCTATTGGAGATGTTTTAAGTATATTTCTATAATGCTCATATAGCTCTTTTGAAGTTATGTTATCTATTTCATCTTCGTAACCAAACTCACTTATACTGTATCTTTCATTTCCACACATAGCTTCTATACATTTATCTTGTGCATATTCTTTTTTATCATTTATTATTGATTGTATCTTATCTCTTAAATTTTCTTTTTCAATATTTAAATATTCTTCTTTAAATCCACCATCTACAACAAGTGTATTATTTATTACTTCATTAAAAAATTCTACTACTTCTTCAAATATATTTTCATCTAAATACTTTTCACTTATATTAATTATTTTAAAACTTAGTACTTGACGCTCTCCACGTTTTACAGCATCAGCTCCCATAGACGAACCATATAAATCATCTAGTTTATTGGATATTGCTCTGGCACTAGGATATTTTTCACTTCCACTTGCTATTATTGATGGTATCAAAGCATTTTTTGTAGTTTCTTTTTTATCCAACAATCTCTGAACATACAAACTTATAAGATTTGATTTAAACTTTTCTGTTTTTATCAAAGTCAAATTAATATTATTACCTAAATTTATTATTTTCTTAGTATTAACCATATGTACCTCCTATTTTTTATTTAAACATCAATTTTAAAATTGAAATTTATTCATTTTTTGATTGTATATACTTATATATAAAAACCTTCTATTTAATTATATCCTTTTTATTATTTTCTAAAAGTAATATTTTTATTTAAATTTAAATAAAAAGTTATTTAGAGCAGTCTGCTTTAAAGTCTAGTTTACAAGCTTCATATATATGATGTATAATCAATATGTATGTCTATAATTAAAACAATTTTACAATCCCATAGATTGATTGTTTAAAGTTATATAAAGAATATAAAAAGAATAAGAGAGAGGACGATTAATATGAAATTAGGTATAGTTGGTTTACCAAATGTAGGTAAAAGCACACTATTTAACGCAATAACTCAAGCAGGCGCAGAATCTGCAAATTACCCTTTTTGTACAATAGACCCAAACGTTGGAGTTGTATCTGTTCCAGATGAAAGATTAGATAAACTAAAAGAATTGTACAACTCTGAAAAAATAGTTCCTACTGCTATAGAATTTTGTGACATAGCTGGTTTAGTTAGAGGTGCTTCTAAAGGAGAAGGCTTAGGAAATAAATTTTTATCACATATAAGAGAAGTTGATGCAATCGTACATGTTGTCAGATGTTTTGAAGATGAAAATGTTATACATGTAGATGGTTCTGTTGAACCACTTCGCGATATAGAAACTATAAATTTAGAATTAATTTTCTCTGATATAGAGATTCTTGAAAGAAGAATTCATAAAACTCAAAAAGCCGCTAAAGCTGATAAAACTTTAGTTTCTGAGCTTGATTTGTTAAATTCAATCATGGCTACTTTAGAAAATAGTAAGTGTGTAAGAACTATGCAATTTACAGAAGATGAACAAAGCTTTGTAAATTCATTAGATTTACTTACATCTAAACCTGTAATATACGCTGCAAATGTATCAGAAGATGATTTGGCAGATGATGGAGAAAGTAATAAGTATGTTCAACAAGTTAAAGTATTTGCAGAAACAGAAGATGCTGAAGTTGTTGTTGTATGTGCACAAATAGAAGCAGAAATTTCTGAACTTGATTCTGCTGAAGAAAAGAAAGAATTTTTAGAAACATTAGGGCTTGAACAATCAGGGCTTGATAAACTTATAAAATCATCTTATGCCTTACTTGGTCTAATTTCATTCTTAACAGCTGGTCCAAAAGAAGTCAGAGCATGGACTATAAAGATTGGAAGTAAAGCACCTCAAGCAGGAGGAAAGATACATTCTGACATAGAAAGAGGATTTATCAGGGCTGAAACAATTGCTTTTAATGATTTAGTTGAACATGGTACTATGGCAGCTGCAAAAGAAAAAGGATTAGTTAAATTAGAAGGTAAAGAATACATAGTTAAAGATGGAGATGTAATATTATTTAGATTTAATGTTTAAAATGCTTATTTATCTACAATCTTAACTATTGTATTACAATAAGAAAATTAGAATAATAGAAACTTCTATTATATTATAATAGCTATTTAGATTTTATAAAAAAGAGAGTTTTTCTAAATGATTTTTAAAAATCATAATAGAAGCTCTCTTTTTTATAGTATTCCCACAGAAATTATGATTGTCAACAATGACAGTACTTTACTGTAATCCCAAATACGCTTTCCACCAAAACAAGCTTTCTTTCATCATTTACCATTTCCCTAATTGTTATATTACTCAAAAATTTTCCTCCCTTAAGTACTTACATAATTGCTGATATTCTTATATTCACAAACTGCTACACTCAAATTAAAAACTTCTAGTCATGGAAAAATTATATCTCTTTTAGAAAATATTATATGCTCCATATAATGTAAAGTAATACTCTAAACCTAATTCATATTTTTATACCAAAGTATTTTTACATAAATAAAGTGAACTTTGACTATACAAAGTTCACTCTTCTTACAAATCTTTATTTCATTTTGTACTAAGTTTTTTAATTTGTACTCATACCTTCAATATCATTCCTATTTAATATCAACTTTTCGTATTCTTCTATTGGCATTGGTTTTGCAAATAAAAATCCTTGAGCCATATCACATCCTATAAATCTTAAAAACTCTGCTTGCTCTAAGGTTTCAACTCCCTCTGAAACAACTTTTATATCAAGTTGCTTTGCCATCTGAACAATGCTTGAAACCACAATTTGACTCTTTTTTGTATCTTCTACTGTTATAAAAAACTGTCTATCTAATTTCAATACATCAATTGGCATATCTTTAAGCATATTTAAAGAAGAATACCCTGAGCCAAAATCATCCATAGATATTTTAAATCCTACAGATTTTAAATTCTGCATTATTTTAAATAACATTTTTGTATTATCAAATATTGCACTCTCTGTTAGTTCAATTTCAATTAAATTTGGTTCAATATCATATTCTTTTGCAATGTTTTCAAACTTTTCTATAAAGTCTGGATTTTCAAGATGTACTCTTGATAAATTTACTGATATAGGAAATCTAGGTAAGCCTTCATTTTCCCAACGTTTAAAGTTTTTACAAACTTGAATAAATACAAACATATCCAATTCTGTTATAAAACCATTCTTTTCAAAAATAGGAATAAACACACCTGGACTTATTAATCCCTTTTTGGGATGTTGCCAACGTACAAGAGCTTCAGAACCTACTATTTTACCTGTAGATAATTCAATTTTAGGTTGCAAATACACCTTAAATTGTTCATTTTTTAAAGCATCGTGCATCTCTTGCTCAATATCACGTTCTTCTATAAGAGTTTCCTTTAAATTCTCAGCATAAATCTCATACACTTTTAAGTATTTTCTTTTTACTGTAGTCTTTGCAATCATAGCCTTATCAAGACAAGTAGATATATTTGTTTCTCCCTCTTCAATAAAATACACTCCTATAGATGGTATCAGATTAAGTTCTACATCTAAGCTAGTTTTTATCATAGATAATTTTTTACGCATAATTTCACATATCTCTATAACTGATTCTTTATCCTTCTTTTTTTCAAATATTATAGCAAAATTATCATTTGAAATTCTTGAAAATACAGACTCTTCTTTAAACATATTTTCAATCATCTCTGCAATTTTTCTTAATACTCTATCTCCCTCTTCATATCCAAATCTATCATTTACTAACTTAAATTTATCTATATCAAAATAAATTAAAACTAGATTCTTTTTCTCATGAGTGGATAAAAATTTACCACCTTCCAGATTAAATTTATTTGAATTTCCAATTCCTGTAATACTGTCTTTAAACGCAAATTCTTCTAACCTTTCCTTACTCTTTTTTTGCATAATCAAGATATAAATTATTAATGATGTAAATATCACAATTAAAACTATACATGCTGATAGTGTAAGTTTTATAATAGCATATGATTTTTCAGATACAGCAGTTCTAGGAACTTCAGAAAAAAGATACCAATCATTAATTCCTATTGGAGCATAACTTAAATAATATCCTTTTCCAGACATATTATAACTTAATGAACCTGATTTAGAATTTTTTATATTTAACTTCATATCATTAAGAGTAGATTTTGATAAGGTATTACTTTTATTTATATATGAAAATAAATTTTCCATATTAGAGTTTGCGTTTTTGCTACTTGGATTTAAAACAATATCACCATTACTATTAGCTATATAAGAATATCCTTTTCCATTAAAAGTTGGTACAGAGAGTATCTTTTCATATAACTTTGTACTATGTGTAGCAAATATAACACCAATAATCTTGTTCCCCTTATAAATTGGTACAGAGTACACATTAATGTCTTTATGATCTTTTATTACATCTTTTAACTTACCTGTTATGACTACTTCTCCTTGCATTGACTTGGAAAAATAATCTCTCTTAGAAAAATCTTCTACATAACCATCTGTAGTATATGCCATACCATCTGGTAGAATAACACCCATTCTTTTAAATGAACTATTTACAGATTCTCTTTTAAGTATTGAAATAATATTGTCCAATTCAAAAGATTCTTCTCCTTCAATATATATTGAAATTGATTGTAACAATTTTATATCGCCATTAATTTGTTTTTTTAACACATTGACACTTTGATTTGCTATTTCTGAAAGATATTGATTCGTTTCCTCACCTAGTGTCTTATTCAACTTTGAACCATAAATCAAACAGGAAATTGTAACTACTAAGATACTTATGATAGCAATTATGGACAAACCCTGCCTATTATTTTTTGCATCACCCAACATCACGCTTCCTGCCTTTCTGGAATCTATATGTATACAATTATTATTTTATATCAATTATTTTAACAATTTTGCGACAATACTTATTTTTCCATATTTACTGTAATTATACAAAATTATCAACTTTATTACAATAAAAAATTAATTAATATAGATAATACAATTTTAATAAATTATATTATCTATATTAAAGGTTACTAACATAATTTGCATTAATGTACACTACATAAAAAGAATATAATATCAAAATAATTTTGATATTATATTCTTAAAATATATATTTTATTAAATTTTCACCTTACATTTTACTTAAACATTCATTAGCAATCTCTTTATCATCAAAATGATGCTTAACCTTACCTATTATTTGGTAATTTTCATGCCCTTTACCTGTTATAATTACAACATCATCTTTCTTTGCCATACTTATAGCTTCTTCTATAGCTTGCTTTCTATCAGCAACAACATGATAATTTTTCTTTTCCTTATCTATTCCTTCAAGTATATCCTTTATTATTGCTTCTGGTTCTTCAGTTCTTGGATTATCAGAAGTTACAATACATATATCAGAATATTTTTGTCCAATAGCACCCATTAAAGGTCTCTTTTCAGTATCTCTATCTCCACCACATCCAAATACAGAAATTATTTTTCCTTCTGCAAATTGTTGTGTTGTCTTTAATACATTTTCAAGTGCATCAGGAGTATGAGCATAATCAACAATTACACTTATACCTTTATCGTTTGGTACAGTTTCAAACCTTCCTGATACTCCATTAGAAAGTCTAAGACCTTCTTTATATACTGGTTTAGGTATATCAAGTACATAACAAGCAGCTATAACAGCTAAAGTATTATATACTGTAAACATTCCTGGAACTGGTATAAATATAACTTCTTCATAAGAAGGAGTTATTAATCTATAAGATACACCATCTGAATCTGATTTTATATCTCTAGCCATAAAATCAGCATTAGTTTCAACTCCATATGTGTAACAAGGGACATCTATATCTTTTATATTTTCGTATATCTTTTTACCACCATCATCATCTATATTTATTATGTTTGCCATAGTAGTCTTAAAAAACAATTTTTCTTTAGCTTTTCTATAGTCTTCTAAATCTTTGTGAAAATCTAAATGGTCTGGTGTTAAGTTTGTGAATATTCCTAGTTTAAAGTCTGTTTCATCAACTCTATTTAGTGCTAATGAGTGTGATGAAACTTCCATAGCACAGTAATCACATCCATTATTTAACATATTATTAAAATGATATTGTAAATCTATACTTTCTGGAGTTGTTGAATTAGAAATAATGTCTTTTTCACCATCAAATATTTTTATAGTACCAATAAGACCAACTTTATTTTTATTCAAAGTTAATATTTCATTTAGTATAGTAGTTATACTAGTTTTTCCGTTAGTACCTGTAACTCCTATAACATTAAATTTTTGTGATGGATGATTATAAAAATTATCAGCTATCTTTGCCATATCTTCTCTTGTATTTTTTACTTTTATAAACGTATACCCTTTTATGTCTACATCTTCTTCAACAATAAAAGCTTTTGCTCCTTTGTTTATAGCATCTTTTATATATTTATGACCATCTGACACAAATCCTTTTATACATACAAATAATGTACCTTCTGTAATCTTTCTTGAATCATATTGTACACTATTAATATCTATATTTAATTCACCTTTGACACTGATTATATCCAACCCCTGTATAATATCATTTAATTTCATAAATGCTTTCCTCCCTTTAAACTCTTTTTGCTAAAATTACACTTCATGTAATATTATATTAAGAATTTTTTACTATGTGAATGGTTAAAAATGCTTGAAATATTGTAAAAAATGCTCTATAATTCTCTATAATATAATCTAAGAGAGGTCTTTTATGAAAATTACAGACAATAAAATTGGATACTTAAATGATAATTTTAAAATATTTAGTATCCGAGATAAAAAAGACATAGAATTTGAATACCATAATCACGATTTTAATAAGATAATTATATTTATAGATGGAAATGTAACTTATTTTGTTGAAGGAATTCCATATAAACTAAAACCTTGGGACATACTTTTTATTAGTAGTAATGAAATTCACAAACCAGTTATAGATTCAAATGTATTTTATGAAAGAATTGCAATATGGATTAGCCCAGAATTTATGAAAAAAAACAGTGATAATACTAGTGATTTAGAAAAATGTTTTAAGACAGCCACAGAAAATAAATGTAATCTATTGCGTTTAAAGATACATGACATCGAAGCACTCAAACTTTTTATTGAGCAAATAAATATTTCTGAATCTAGTAATGAATTTGGAAATGAAATACTGAGAAATACCTTGTTCATACAGCTTATGATATTTTTAAATAGAATTTTCTTAAAAAGCGAGAACATAGAATCTGTAGAAGATGTATTTTATGATGAAACTATAAAAAAAATATTAAACTATATAAACTTAAATATAGAGAATAAACTTTCTATAGACTGCATTGCATCTGAATTTTTTATAAGCAAATATTATCTCATGAGAAGATTTAAATCTCATACTGGAACATCCATACACAATTATATAATTCAAAAAAGACTGATTTTAGCTAAATCATTAATAACCAATGGACATCTTATGAGTGAAGTTTGTAGTAAATGTGGATTTAATGATTATTCTAGCTTTGTAAGGGCATTTAAAAAGTATTATGGTGTATCTCCTAAAAACTATCTAAACAATAAAAGCCCTTTAGATAGTAATTTGTTAGATGAATAAATAATTATTATAGATTTTATTTCAAGAAAAATTAGAGGTATTAGTAAAATAGATATACTAGTACCTCTAATTGCTTGAAATATAAATCATATATTTTTATTAATTAAACTAAAATATATAAATTAAAATTATGCTTATATAATTACTAAAACTCATACAAGTTTTAAGTATATATACTGATGTGTCTATCCTATTTTTTCAATACTCTCTTTTAATATACTTACACGATTACTTTCTTTTGCTGTGACTTTTCCCTTTTTAATGTTTAGTTTTTGATTTTGTTCTAAATTAGTAAATACTACTGGGCTTATTGTTGATAAACCATTTTTTTCAATATATTCTAAATCCATATTAACCAGTTTATCACCCGATTTAACTTCATCTCCTACATTTACAAATACATCAAACCCATTTCCTTCTAAGTTTACAGTCTCTATACCTAAATGTATAAGTATTTCTACTCCAGTTTTTTTAGATTTGATTATTATTGCATGTTTAGTTGGAAATACAACTCCAATAGTTCCATCTACTGGTGAATAAATTAATCCATCATCAGATTTAATTGCAAAACCATCGCCCATTAATTTACTTGAAAATACAGAGTCTGGAACTTCTTCTATACCTAAGATTTCTCCATTTGTCAATGAATAAATTTCTTCTTCCACCAAAGTATTACCTATATTAGTGTTTTCTGTGTTATTATTTTTTTCCATTTTCTTTTTATCTATATTTTTAATATCAGTATTTTCAATCTTTACTTTTCCCTCTATTATATCTTTTATATTAGATTTTATTGCATCTGATTTTGGACCAAATATAGCTTGGACATTGTTTCCAATAACCATTACACCTGCTGCTCCAAGTGATTTCAACTTTTCTTTATCCACTTTATCTATATCATTTACAACTAATCTAAGTCTTGTTATACAAGCATCTAAACTTTTTAAATTTTCTTTATTTCCTAAAGCTATTAGTATTTCTGATGCTAACTCATCTTTTGAAATCTCACTAGTCTCCACATTAGACTCTGATTCATCTTCTCTTCCTGGCGTCTTTAGGTTAAACTTTCTTATCATAAATCTAAACACACTATAATATAATACTGCAAATCCAATACCTACTAAAATAGCTAGATACCATTGAGTTCTATTAGGAAGTACACCAAATAGCAAGAAATCTATTAATCCTCCTGAAAATGTGAATCCGATTTTAACTCCTAATAGTTGCATTACTGCATATGATAAACCTGAAAACAAACAATGTACTACAAATAATGCTGGTGCAACAAATAAAAATGCAAACTCTATTGGTTCAGTTATTCCTGTTAAAAAAGATGTAAGTGCAGCTGATACCATTATTCCTGCTACAAATTTTCTCTTTTCTGGCTTTGCTTCATGTACCATAGCAAGTGCTGCTGCTGGAAGACCAAACATCATAAACGGAAACGCCCCTGTCATAAAAGTACCTGCTGTGAAATTTACTCCATCTTTAAGTTGAGCAAAGAATATCTTTTGGTCACCCATTACAAGTTCACCTGCTTTGTTTACATATTCTCCAAATTGATACCAAAATGGATTATGGAAAACATGATGTAAACCAAATGGTATTAATAACCTTTCTAAAGACCCTTCCATAAATGCTGCTAATGTTTGATTTGCTTCTATAACATTTTTTGAAAAACTAAGTAATCCTTCTTGTATTGGTGGCCAAATAAATGATAATATAATTCCTATTACTATTGCTGTTAATGATGTAACAATAGGCACAAATCTTTTACCTGCAAAAAAACCTAAATATTGAGGTAGTTCAATTTTATAAAATTTTTTATAAAGATAAGCAGCCACTATGCCTATTATAATACCACCAAATACACCTGTTTGAATTGTTGGTATTCCAACAATACTTGCATACATAGAATTATCTATCATATCTTCTGTGACACCTGCCATAACACCCATAGACGTATTAAGGATTAAAAAACCTACTATAGCTGCCAATGCTGCTACACCTTCGCCTTCGGTTAGACCCACGGCTACACCAACTGCAAATATAAGTGGCAAGTTATTGAATATGATTTGCCCTGAACTTTCCATTATACTTATTATAAGTTGGAATGTAGGATTTGCTAGTGCTGGAAAATGAGCAAGTAACGCATCTCCTGCTAAAGCATTACTTACACCAAGCAATATACCTGCTGCTGGAAGTAATGCAACTGGTAACATTAAAGATTTTCCTACTTTTTGTAAAACACCAAATATTTTTTTCATTTACTTCTATCTCCTTATTATTTTATATTTTTTAAATAAAAAAGACTTAAGTTTATAAAAAATTACACTAGTAACTTTAATCCTAAAAATAAACCTCATGTTAATATAAATAAACCTATATCAACCTAATTTTAGAATTAAAAATAAACTGTTATAATTTTTTTATAAACCTAAGTCTTGCCTGCATTATCAGTAACAATCTTAATGTTTTAAAATTATTATATTGCTATTAAATTTTACATAATATCTTAAACACCGATATTGAATTTATATTTATTTAGTATGTTTATCATGAATTCAACACAGATATGACTCTTTTAATATGTAGTGTTAAATATAATAATTCATCTTGACTTACATAGTACTCATAGTTTTTCTCTACATGTGTCTTTATTTTATATGCACAATTATAGTCTTTTTCATACTTTATCTTGATTATATCTACAATATCATTATTAGTATCATTGATTTCCTCTCTTTTTACTAATCTATTTGCAAAAAATTTTAAGTGTGTAAGAAGTCTATCATAATTTATATCATCTTCTTTAAACTCAACTCTATAATAATATCTTATAATATTTAGTATGTCTTTTACAATTTTAGTAATTAACAGGGATTCCTTTGAACTGCCTTTATAATTTGAATTTACTATGTGCATAGCTATAAATCCTGCCTCATCTAAAGGAAACTCTACATTAAATTCTTTATTTATATAATCTACAGCCCATTTTCCAATTTCGTATTCTTTTTTGTGAATTCTTTTTATTTCATGTAGTAAATCATTTTTTATATTTATATTTTCATGATATCTTTTAATTGCAAATGCAATATGGTCAGTAAGTGCTACATATATGTACTCATAAAGTTCAGTATTTAAAATGCCTTCTGCATGAGCAATTACCTCTGTACTCACTTCAAAAAACTTCTCATCAACCTGGCTTGCTAATTTTCCAATTTTATCTATAAAACTTTCATCTTGTGTTACAAAGGTTCTTTCAATTTTACTTTTATCTACTTCTTGACCTTTCTTTTTTTGAAATCCTATTCCACATCCTGTTAGTATTAATTCTTTTTTTTGGTTTTCATCTAAAACTAACACAACATTATTATTGTAAATTTGTTGAATAATCATAATCAATATCTCTCCCAAAATACAATTTCCCTTATTCATAAAAAAACACCTAAATTAAGATACAATTCACCTGTATATCCTAACTTAGGTATTGCCTGCTTCCCAGTAACAATCCAATTTGTTAACGCTCATAAATATTGTATTCAATTTATAGCTTTATTCTATTATAAATGGATATCTATGTCAAGCAATTATTGAAAACTGTTTCCTATTTTTTAGTACCAATAAAATTTAAATCCTATACAGTTTATTTTTTTCATTCTATCATCATCATTTCATCATAGAGAATATTTTCCAATAGTTCTTTAGCTACGTCTCTTGATATTTGTTTGGTTTCAACTAGTTGTTGAATACTATCTCTTTCACTTTGTATTGCCATTAATCTATAGTATACTACTTTTGCTTCAAATTTCTCATCATTATGAATTTTTCTAGTTAGCCAATTTAGATAACGATTATAAAATCTAATTACTATTAATGATTCATGCCTATTATCTTCATTAATATTTTTATTTATAAATGATATAGCTGTCTTTGTAGAAAGTGCATATGCATGGTGAAACTCTTTAATTAGTTCCTTATTTTCAGATATTATTTTTGTAATCTTTTCTTTTACTTCTGTTTTTACCTTTCTATCTATAATCCACATACTTATTTTTAATTTTACAATCTTAAATATTGATTTTTGGACAGATTTTCTCGATTTTGTAATATAAAATCTATATAACTCAAATGCTCTACCAGAAATTTTTCCATCATTCAATAATTTATGAACAGCTATTAAGCCTTGATTATCTGCCTCTGCAATCATCATATTTATAATTTTGTTATCTGGAATATTTAATATACCCTTTTCTAAATCTACTAGCTGCTCATTTAAATCATGTATTACTGGCTGTACCTCTTGCGCTTTTTCATTGCTAAGTTTTAAAATAGCTTCTTTTAAAATTAATTTATATGCCTCTCTATCAGACAATAAGTCTTCTGACTTTTGTACATTCTTTTTTAATAGTACTGGCAATAAAACTGTTGCGAGTAATAAACTTATAAGTATGACTTCTGATGATATAAACAAAACAATATCTCTCATTGGAAACATATCTTTATTGTCTAGGTAAAATGGTATAGATAGAGCAGTTGCAAGTGTAAATGTACCATGAACACCACAAGTAGCAACTATTAATGAATATTTCCATCTAGAAGTATCATCTTTTTCAAATTCTTCATTCTTAAATCCTAAAAAACCTGTAAAGAAATTATTTAAAGGATTTTTCTTGATTTTTATAAAAGAACTGTGCCATAAATACACCCATACAAATCTTATAATAAATAATATAACTACAATTAAAATAGCAATAAAAGTTAAATTTAATGCTATATCTTCGTTGTTAGTGATAATTCCTTGATATATACCTGGCAACAAAAAACCAAGTAATGTAAAGACAAACCCATTCAGTACATACTCCAAAACATACCATGTATTATCTGATATTATTCTCAATTTAGTTGTTGTATTTTGTAAATGTTCTTTTTCGATTCCATGGGCTATACCTGCCATTACAACTGCTAAAATTCCAGATACCCCTAGCTCTTCTGACACAAAATACACAAAAAGTGGAGTCATTATCTGTATGACTATTACCATTGGTATTTCTTCTAAATTCCACTTGTGCAAATTAAGTCTTATTTTTATGATTATATATCCTAAAATACTTCCTACTATTATTCCTCCAAATGCAGTAATCAAAAATTGAATACTTGCTTCTTTTATTGAAAAAAAGCCTGTAACGGTAGCAAGTACTGCAACTTTAAATGCCACTACCCCTGCAGCATCATTTAATAGCGATTCTCCTTCAAGTATATTCATCATATTTTTAGGAAAATCTAAACCTTGTGTAATTGATTTTACTGCTACTAAATCAGTTGGAGATATTACTGCTGCCAAAGCGAATGAAACTGATAGTGGCATTTCAGGAATAAGAAAATGTATAAAAATCCCACCTGCAAATACTGTTGTTAAAACCAGTCCAAATGCAAGAAGTAAAATTGGTCTTCTAAGTTCTAATAATTCTCTTCTTGATACATTTTGACCTTCACTAAATAATAGTGGAGCTATGACACATATTACGAATATATCTGGACTAAACGAAAAGGAAAATTTAAATGGTAAAATAGACAATAAAACACCTAATACAATTTGATAAATTGCAAGAGGAATATTGCTCCATTTTTTACTAAGTATAGTTGAAATTATTGTACAGACCAACAAACCTAATAAAGTTACTAAAATTGACATATCTACATCTCTTTTCAATATATAATTTATAGATTAGACTTATATATTAACTATCTTAATATTGATAGTATTACACTTTACATGTAATTATAAAATATTTACTTTAATCTATTATTCTTATTATATACGCCAAATTTAGTTTTGAAAACCTCTATACTAAGTGACATGCAACCATATGATTTTTTGAGATTTCCTTTAAAGCTGGCACTTCTATTTTACATATTTCCTTACAATAAGGACATCTTGTATAGAACTTACATCCAGATGGTGGGTTTGTTGGAGATGGAATATCTCTCTATGATACTACTACTAAACTTCAAGAACCTAGGTTAAAACATATTTTTGGTACAGATGAACTAGGAAGAGATTACTTTGCTAGAACACTTTATGGTGGACGAATTTCACTTAGTGTTGGTATCTTATCAATGCTTATTTCTATAGTATTTGGTACTGCTGTAGGTGTTATTAGTGGCTATATTGGTGGGAAACTAGACCAGTTCTTGATGAGATTAGTAGACATGCTTATGAGTATTCCAAGTTTTTTAGTTTTAATTGTATTAAATACTTATCTAGCTCCTAAGGCTTCTATAAAGAAACTATCACAGTTGCTGGTTCATTAAATATTGCAAATGCTATCTTAACTGAATCTGCACTTAGTTTTTTAGGACTTGGTATACAGTTACCTCTTGCATCATGGGGTAACATGCTTCAAGATGCTCAAAGACATATTTTTGATAAGTTATATTTAGCTGTATTTCCTGGCTTACTTATCTTCTTAACAGTTATGAGTTTAACTATAATAAGTAAAAAGTTCTCTAATAACACTTGATAATATCAATACTTTAAAATAAAAATACAAAATATTTTACAGTGAGTGTATAAATACACTCACTGCTTTTTATATATTTCAAAATAAAAATTTTATATGTTATAGAATTTAATGAAGTTATATATTAAGTAACTTTAATAACCTTCTAAATTATTTATATATTATATAAAATTTATTTTCCCTTAATTAATATGTAGTTGAAAAACTAATAGTTTATTGTAATTGAACTTAATTATTTTATCTATAATTTGTTATTAAAATAACAAATCATAGATTCTTTTTACTAAAGAAATCTATAATAAATTTAAATACATGTTCATCTACATGACTATAACGCTCTTTTTTAGGTCTACATAACACAACCTTCCATGTGATAGGGTCATTAAATGGTTTTTCTATAATTTGACTATTTTCAAAAAAATCGTGTACTGGTGATGGTAAAATAGTTATAAAGTCAGAGTTTGTAGTTGACAACAACAAGAAATCCCAAGAACCAGACATAATATACCTCTTAAGTTTAACTTTTTCATCAGTAAATTTTTGCATTAATTTATGATGTATCATAAATGTAGGATTAAATATTGCAAGCAGTTCTTCATTTAAATCATTCCAATCTATTTTATTTTTCTTTGCGAGATGATGATTTATATTTAAAAATGCTGTAAGTTCGTCTTCTTGAAGTACATGTTCTGTTACTACACTCCTATCAATTTTATGTGGATGTAAAAGAACTGCATAATCTAATTCCTGCAAAATAAGCATTCTACTTAAATCATATGCCCCCTTCTCTACTATATCAAATTCTATGTCTGGATTGTTTGCAACTAATTGTGCAACTACATCAGAAAAAGCTATTCCAAGTATAAGTGGTGGTATTCCTATTCTAACTTTCCCTTTAAACTGAACAGAATCTTCTCGCAAATCCTCCATCATATTTTTATATTCATTTATAATATTTTCTGCATTTACATAAAATCTTTCTCCTGCTGGAGTTAAGCCATTTAACCTGCCTTTATATCTCTCAAATAAATATACATTTTCATTTTCTTCAAAGGTTTTTATAATTTGACTTAAGGCTGGTTGAGATATGTGAAGAGTTTTTGATGCAATTGATAAATTAAAACCAGATTTCACTATTTCAACAAAATATTTTAACTGTTTTATATCCATTTCAAACCACCTTTCTTACAAGTATAGTTGATATTAATATTTTTTCTTATAAGAACATTTTATAAGAAAAGCGAAATAATTTCATTAATATTTTAACAAAATATTCCTATATATATATTCTAAATTTTTATCCTATAAATTTTCCTTATATGTTGTATAAAAAATTAGACTTAGACAAAACACATTTTTAGCCGTAATCTATAGTTAGAAAGAGGAAAACCTAAGGCATTAGGAATAAAAATAATTAAACTACTTAAAAACAAGCTTGTATTATAAGTAATTTATTATAGTGTTCTTCAAAGTTTTTTATTCAGAAAATTTCAAATAATCATTCAAGGAGGAACTATTAAACATGAAAGATGTAGTAATTGTATCAGCAGTAAGAACACCTATAGGAAACTTTGGTGGCGTATTTAAAAATACTTCTGCTGTTCAACTTGGAGTTGTAGCTGTTAAGGAAGCTATATCACGTATAAAACTTGATTTATCTGAGATAGATGAAGTGATAATTGGAAATGTTCTACAAGCAGGTCTTGGACAAAATGTTGCTAGGCAAATTGCCATAAACTCAGGTATACCGAGTTCTGTACCAAGTTACACAGTAAATAAATTATGTGGTTCAGGACTTAAAAGTATTCAACTAGCAGCTCAATCAATTATAGCTGGTGAAAATGATGTAGTAATTGCAGGTGGTACTGAAAATATGAGTCAATCACCTTACATTATTCCTACTGCTCGTTTTGGTAGTAAAATGGGCAATGTTACTATGGTAGATAGTATGCTAACAGATGGTCTTATAGATGCTTTCAATCAATATCATATGGGAATTACTGCCGAAAATGTTGCTGATAAATTTAGAATTACAAGGGAAATGCAAGATAAAATAGCACTAGAAAGCCAAAATAAAGCTGAAGAAGCTATAAAAAACAATCGTTTTAAAGACGAAATTGTTCCAGTAGAAGCTGCAATAAATCATAGAGAAATTAAAACTATTGATACAGACGAATATCCAAAATTAGGCATGACATCTGAAATACTATCCAAGCTTAAACCTGCCTTTAAAAAAGATGGTACTGTAACAGCTGGAAATGCATCAGGAATCAATGATGGTGCAGCAATGATGATACTAATGAGTCAACAAAAAGCAGATGAACTTGGGCTTAAGCCGCTTGCTACAATAAAATCATATGCATCATCTGGTGTAGAACCTGAAATAATGGGAACTGGTCCTATTCCTGCAACTAAAAAAGCACTAGAAAAAGTAGGTCTTAATATTAACGATATAGACTTGATAGAGGCGAATGAAGCATTTGCGGCACAAGCACTTGCAGTTAAAAATGAACTTCAAATAGATTCGTCTAAACTAAATGTAAATGGTGGTGCAATAGCACTAGGACATCCAATAGGAGCAAGTGGAGCTAGAGTACTTGTAACCCTTATTTATGAAATGCAAAAACGTAAAGTAGAAACTGGCCTTGCAACACTTTGTATTGGTGGTGGTCAAGGAATAGCAATGATAGTTTCACGATAGGAGGAAATATGAATAAAATAGTTAGCATTGATGAGGCTCTATCTCACATCAAAGATGGAGATACAGTAATGGTTGGTGGATTCATGGCCAATGGTTCCCCAGAAAATTTAATTGATTATTTATGTGATAAAGGTATAAAAGATTTAACATTAGTTTGTAATGATACTGGTTTTATTGACAAGGGTGTTGGAAAGATGGTTGTTAATAAGCAGTTCAAAAAGATAATTGCCTCTCACATAGGATTAAACAAAGAAACAGGAAGACAGATGAATGATAATGAAACATGTGTTGAATTAGTTCCTCAAGGAACTCTTGCTGAACAAATTCGTGCAGCTGGTTATGGCTTAGGTGGAATACTAACACCAACTGGCATTGGTACTCTTATAGAAGAAGGAAAGCAAAAGATTGTTGTCGATAGTAAAGAATATCTTCTTGAAAAACCAATTCATGCTGATGTTGCTCTTTTATTTGCTTCAAAGGTAGATAAAGCAGGTAACTTAGTTTACAAAGGTTCTATGAATAACTTTAATAATTTAATGGCTTCAGCTGCTAATATTACAATAGTCGAGGCAGGCAAAATTGTTGAAATAGGTGATATCGACCCAAATGAAGTTACTACACCAGGTATTTTTGTGAATTACATCGTTGAAGGAGGTAATTTATAATGGATAAATTAGAAATACAAGAATATATTGCAAACAGAGTCTCTAAGGAATTAAAGGATGGAGCTGTTGTAAACCTTGGTATAGGCTTACCAACCAAAGTAGCCAATTATATTCCAGATGAGGTAAACGTTATTTTACAATCTGAAAATGGATTTCTAGGTCTAGGACCAGCTGAAAGTGGAAATTCAAGTGATGAAACTATTGTAAATGCTGGTGGTCAGCCAGTTACTATCCTTCATGGAGGTTGTTTTTTCGATAGTGCCACTTCTTTTGGAATAATTAGAGGAGGTCATGTAGATATAACTGTTCTTGGAGCACTCCAAGTTGACAAATATGGTAACATAGCAAATTATATGATTCCAGGTAAAATGGTTCCTGGGATGGGTGGAGCTATGGATTTAGTAACTGGAGCAAAAAAAGTCATTGTAGCAATGGAACACACTTCAAAAGGTTCAGCAAAAATATTAAATAACTGTACTCTCCCACTTACTGCAACCAATGCTGTAGATTTAATTGTAACTGAGATGGGAGTTATAGAAGTAACTACAGATGGACTCCTTCTTATAGAAATAAATCCTATCTTCACATTAGACGAAGTTCTTTCTGCTACTGAAGCACCTTTAATATTGTCAGATTCATTAAATAAAGAGGCATCGATTATTTAAAATTAATCAAAATTACATCAGAAAATAAATTTAAAAGATGTAAAATATTAATACAAAAAATTAATATAAAAATAAAATTAAATTGGAGGAAATAAAAATGGTTAAAGAGAAAGTTGTATTCGTAACAGGAGCTGCAAGTGGAATAGGTAAACAAATAGCTGAATCATTCTTGAAGAATGGTTCTAAGGTAGTATTCTCTGATATAAATCAAGAAGCGCTAGATAAAGTTACATCAGAATTACAAAAAGAAGGTTATGATTGTGCAAATGTAAAGTGTGATGTAACTAAAGAAGAAGAAATTAACCATGCAATAGATAAAACTATAGAAAAATATGGAAGATTGGACATACTAATAAATAATGCTGGTCTTCAACATGTTGCTATGATAGAAGATTTCCCAACTGATAAATTTGAATTTATGATAAAAATAATGTTAACAGCACCTTTTATAGCTACTAAAAAAGTATTCCCTATAATGAAAAAACAAGGATTTGGTCGTATAATAAACATGGCTTCAATCAATGGTGTAATTGGATTTGCTGGTAAAGCTGCTTACAATTCAGCTAAACATGGACTTATAGGTCTAACAAAAGTTGCTGCACTTGAAGCTGCTGACTCAGGTATAACAGTTAATGCTATATGCCCTGGATATGTAGATACTCCACTTGTTAGAGGTCAATTTAATGACCTATCAAAAACTCGTAATGTACCACTAGAAAATGTATTAGAAGAAGTTCTATATCCACTTGTACCTCAAAAACGTCTACTAGATGTTCAAGAAATTGCTGATTATGCAATGTTCTTAGCTAGTGATAAGGCTAAAGGAATTACAGGACAAGCTTGCCTACTAGATGGAGGATATACTGCACAATAATTATTACATATTTAGGACTTGAGGAATTTATTCTTCAGGTCCTTCTACTAAGGAGGGATATTTATGAGTATTATCGCACCAATTGGTATAATTATTGGTATTATAGCTATTATATATTTTTCAGTTAAAGAAATTCATATAACTATAGCTGCTCCAATAGCAACTTTGATAGTTGTTCTCTTAAATAAAATGGATGTTGTGACATCAATGCTGGGTGCTGACAAAAATAATTATATGGGAGCACTTGGAAACTATATAATGAGTTACTTTGCAATATTCTTGTTAGGTTCTATACTTGCCAAGTTTATGGAGGAAAGTGGAGCTACTGTATCTATAGCTGATTTTATTCTAAATAAATTTGGTTCTAATCACCCTTATAGAGTTTTAGTGGCTATATTTATAGTAAGTTTTATATTAACATATGGTGGAATAAGTTTATTTGTAGTTATGTTTGCAGTTATTCCACTTGCAAGAACTCTATTTAAAAAACTTGATATTTCTTGGAATCTTATTCAGATACCTCTTTGGCTTGGAATTGCAACAATTACTATGACTATGATTCCTGGTACACCAGCTATTCAAAATGTTATTCCTATTCAGTACCTAAACACATCTCTTACTGCAGCAGCTATACCAAGTATTGCAGGAAGTATAGGTTGTGCTGTATTTGGTCTAGTATACATGAAATATACTTTAAACAAGAGTCTTAGGAAAGGAGAAACTTATGCAACTTACACTTCAGATGTAGAAGAAGAATCTTTAGATAGAGAGTTACCAGGATTTTTTGCAAGTATTTTTCCTCTATTGTCACTTGTAGTCATAGCAATATCTGGAAGCACTTTTGGTTCAGAGTTTATGAAAAAAAATGTAATTTACATAGCTTTAATAGTTGCAATTGTTTTATCTGCTTTTCTATTCCGTAAATTTTTATCATCAAAAATACAAACATTGAGTATTGGTGCTAGTGGTTCTATAGGACCTATTTTTGCAACATCTTCTGCTGTTGCATTTGGAGCTGTAATAATGGCTGCACCAGGCTTTGATATATTCAGTAAACTTATCATGTCAATACCAGGAAGTCCACTTATAAGTCTTACTGTTTTAACTTCAACAATGTCAGCAATAACAGGCTCCTCTTCTGGGGCTTTGGGAATAGTAATGCCGAACTTTGCAGATTATTATCTAAGTACTGGTATGAACCCAGAGTTAATCCATCGTGTTGCTACAATTGCTTCAAATATATTAACAATAGTACCTCAAAGCGGTGTGTTTCTTACATTCTTGAGTTTATCTAAATTAACACATAAAACTGGTTTTAAAGAAACTTTTATTGTGGTTGCAGTTGGTTCATTAATAGCAGAAATCATTGTAATTACATTAGGATTACTAATGTATTAAACTAAATCAAACTACAATTTATTATATAAAAAGTCATCTATTTATGATAGATGACTTTTCTATTTTCAAGAATCTAATTAAAGATACTTTTTTTACTGATTTTCAAAGTATATATTAAATAAATATCACTAACTATAAAAAAAATTTACCACAACCAGAATTTTACATCATAGAATTATTATAAAAACACTATTTCTTCTAAAGCAGTTATTCCATACTATGCAGATTAATGATGAAAATTATCAAACATCATAAAATATACCTATTTATTCCAGGTATATTTTATTTACATATCTTTACAGTAAAAAAACACTTGATTCTATGTTAGTATAAATGCACGGGTACCCCCTACACTAAAGGTTACAATTTAGTAACATTTTTAGAATTTTTAGATTGAGAGGTGTTTATAATGAGAAAAAATATACCAACAAAATTAAAAACTATACTAGCTTTAGGAGTGTTAACCTTAGCAACAGCTTCCAGTGCTGTTACTGCAAGTGCTTCGTCACTTGAAAATAATATGAATATAAGTAATAAAAATTTAGTATATACTAATGCTAAATTTAAGTTTTCAGCAAAACCAAATTGTTCTGTAAAACCAGAACTTAAACCTGACAAAGATAATTCTTGTAAAGATAAAAATCACAATGACAAGAATTGTAATATTACTAACAAGCCTAATGGCAACAATAACTCAGGTTCTACTAATAAACCTGAGGATAATAATAACTCAGACTCTACTAAGCCTGAAGATAATGACAATTCAGGTTCTACTAATAAGCCTGAAGATAGTAATAAACCTGAGGACAACAACAATTCAGACTCTAATAATAAGCCTGAAGACAATAATAACTCAGAATCTAATAAACCTGAGGACAACAACAATTCAGACTCTAATAATAAGCCTGAAGATAATAATAACTCAGAATCTAATAAACCTGAAGATAATAACAATTCAGGCTCTACAACTGGAAATTTTTCAGCTTACCAAAAAGAAGTTGTTGATTTAGTAAATGTAGAGAGATCTAAAGCTGGATTAAATCCACTTACTCTTGATGCTGATGTATCAAATGTCGCTACAAAAAAATCTCAAGATATGATTGACAACAACTACTTTGCACATAATTCTCCAACTTATGGTTCTCCATTTGACATGTTGAAAAAGTTTGGGATAAGCTATAAAACAGCTGGTGAAAATATAGCAATGGGACAAAAAACACCAAAAGAAGTTGTAAATGCTTGGATGAATTCTGAAGGTCATAGAAAAAATATATTAAATCCAAATTACAGTAAAATAGGTGTTGGAGTAGCACAAAAAAGTGGTGGTTCAATTTACTGGACACAAATCTTTGTAGGATAAAATACTCTTTTTCTATATATACAAAAAGAGTATCTCAAGATGATTTTTAAAAATCTTAAATGGGATACTCTTTTGTATCTATACTATTATATAGTGTTTTATCTTTAATATATTTTTTATACTAAATATAGATTCTTTTAAAATGATAGATTCAAAGCTAAATCACAAAAATGAATACTTATATTTGAATATAAAATATAAATTCCTATATTATAAATATTATTTAATAATTAAATAATTTAAAAATCCCTTATAAAAAAATTAAACCTTCCTTTTGGTGCCATTAGACTTCTTTCTAAAATCAAACTTAATGCTTCTAATTTGCGTTTTTTCTCCTCTTTATTCCAATAAAAAATACCTGGGTCAAGTAAAAAAGTAAAAACAGATAAAATTATCTCTGATACTTCTAAAGTATATTCACATTTAAATATGCCTTCTTCCACTCCTTGTTGAAATAGTTCTGCAACAATAGTAGAAAGTGAAGTAAGTATTTCTGCAAGAGATTTTTCATGGATTGAAGCATTAAATTGTTGATGAAGATATTCATCAATTGAAGATTCAACTGTTGATGTTATATAACTTTGAAATAATAACATCAGTTTTGAAAAATTATGTGGTCTATACTAGTAATTGTATATTATAGATTAGCAAAAAAAGAAGAAAAAGACATGATAAATGAATTTGGAAACAATTATATTATTTATCGCAACAAAACAGGTATATTTCTTCCTAAAATACTCCTAAAAAACATAGACAATATACCGAAACAAAATCTTAATTCTCACAGTTTGATATAAATAAAAAAGGGATACTATTTTTTAATAGTATCCCTAATTATTATCAAATCATATCTTAAATAAGCATTATAATATTTTAATTATTATTCAGCTAATTTTTTATATCCTTCGTATCTTTCTTTAGCATCAGCTTCAGCTTTTGCAAATAATCCATCAGCTTCTTCTGGGAATTGTTTAGCTATAGCAGAGTATCTTACTTGTGCAAGTATGAAATCTCTGAAGCTTGCAGTTGGTTCCTTAGAATCTAAAGTGAATGGGTTTTTACCTTCAGCTTTTACTTCTGGATTGAATCTGTATAAATGCCAGTATCCGCAAGCAACAGCTTGTGCTTCGTTAGCTACAGTTCTTCCCATACCTTCTTTTAATCCATGGTTTATACATGGAGCGTAAGCTATTATTAAAGATGGTCCATCATGTTTTTCAGCTTCTAGAACAGCTTTGATAAATTGGTTTTTATCAGCACCCATAGCAACTTGAGCTACATATACGTTTCCGTAAGTCATAGCCATCATACCTAGGTCTTTCTTTCTAGATTGTTTACCTGCTGCAGCAAATTTAGCCATAGCAGCAGCTGGAGTAGCTTTAGAAGCTTGACCTCCTGTATTTGAATATACTTCTGTATCAAATACAAGTACATTTACATTTTCGCCAGATGCAAGAACATGGTCTAATCCACCGTAACCGATGTCATATGCCCAACCGTCTCCACCTAGTATCCATTGAGATCTCTTAACTAGATAATCTTTTCTATCTCTTATAGCTTTTACTAATTCTTTAGCTTTTTCATCTGTGCAATCACAAGCTGGTTTTTCTAATAATTCAACAACTTTAGCACTTGCTACTTTAGATGCTTCTCCATCATTTCTAGAATCTAACCATTCTGTAAATACTGCTTTAGCATCTTCACAGATATCCATAGAAACTAATTCTGTCATAGCATCTACTATTTTTCCTCTTATTTGTTTAACAGCTGTGTACATACCAAATCCGTATTCAGCATTGTCTTCAAATAAAGAGTTTGCCCAAGATGGACCTTTGCCTTCATGGTTACAAGTATAAGGAGTTGAAGGTGCAGAAGCTCCCCATATAGAAGAACATCCAGTAGCATTAGATATCATCATTCTATCTCCATATAATTGTGTAACTAACTTGATGTATGCAGTTTCTCCACATCCAGCACATGCTCCTGAGAATTCCATTAATGGTTGTCTAAATTGACTTCCTTTAACAGTGTTTGCAGGCATAACATCAACTTTTGGAGCTACCTCTTCAGGATTTACTGCAAATGCCCAGTTATCTAACTCTGTATCAAGTTGAGTATCTATTGGTTTCATAACTAAAGCTTTTTCTTTAGCTGGACATATGTCAGCACAGTTTCCACATCCTGTACAATCTAGTGGACTAACTTGGATTCTATATTTTAATCCTTCTAATCCTTTACCTAATGCTTTTTTAGCTTCAAATCCTTTTGGAGCATTAGCTAATTCTTCTTCTGTAACTAAAACTGGTCTTATACATGCATGAGGGCATATAAAAGAACATTGGTTACATTGGATACAGTTATCCATTACCCACTCAGGAACATCAACAGCTATACCACGTTTTTCATAAGCTGAAGTACCACAAGGGAATGTTCCATCTTCTATACCATTGAATGTACTTACTGGTAAGTTATTACCTTCTTGTGCAGTCATTGGTCTTAATATATTTCTTATAAATTCTGGTTCTTTAACTTCTTCTTTATCTGCATCAACAGCATTTGCCCAAGAAGCTGGAACTTCAACTTTAACTAAAGCATTTATTCCTGCATCAACAGCAGCATAGTTCATGTTAACTATCTTTTCACCTTTTTTACCATAAGCTTTAACTATAGAATCTTTTAAGTATTTAACAGCATCTTCTTCTGGTATTATTTCAGCTAATTTAAAGAATGCAGATTGCATTATCATGTTTATTCTATTTCCAAGACCTATTTCTTGTCCTAGTTTAACAGCATTAACTGTATAGAATTTTATATCATTTTTAGCTATATATTGTTTCATATGAGCTGGTAAGTTTTCTTCAATTCCTGCTTGGTCCCATATAGTGTTAAGTACAAATGTACCACCTTTTTTAAGACCTTTTAATAAATCATATTGATAAACATATGATTGTTTATGACAGGCAATATAGTCAGCCTCATCTATTAAATAAGTAGCTCTTATTGGAGTATCACCAAATCTTAAGTGAGACATAGTTATACCACCAGATTTTTTAGAGTCATAATCAAAGTAAGCTTGAGCATATTTTTCAGTGTGGTCACCGATTATTTTTATAGCTTGTTTGTTAGCTCCAACAGTACCGTCAGAACCTAATCCCCAGAACTTACATCTTATAGTTCCTTTAGAAGCTATTTTAATTGATTCAGATGGAGCTAAAGAAGTATTAGTTACATCATCAACTATACCTACTGTAAATCCATTCTTAGGTTGTTCTGAAACTAAGTTATCAAAAACAGTTTTTATATCTGAAGGAGTAGTATCTTTTGAACCTAATCCGTATCTTCCACCTATTATCATAGGAGCATTTTCTTTTCCATAGAATACATCACGTACATCTAAGTATAATGGTTCACCAGTTGAACCTGGCTCTTTAGTTCTATCAAGTACACATATTCTTTCAACAGTAGATGGCACAGCATCTAAGAAATGTTTCATTGAGAATGGTCTATATAAATGAACTTTAACTAAACCATATTTTTCTCCCTTAGCATTTAAGTAATCTATAGTTTCTTCTATTGTTTCTGTTACAGAACCCATAGCAATTAATATAGATTTAGCATCTTCTGCTCCATAGTAATCAAATAAACTATGTTTTCTACCTGTTAAATCACTCATTTTTTCCATGTATTTTTCAACTATACCTACTATATTTTGATAGTATTTGTTAGAAGCTTCTCTAGTTTGGAAATATATATCTGGGTTTTGAGCAGTACCACGAGTAACTGGGTGATTTGGAGATAAAGCATTATCTCTAAATGCTTGAACTGCTTCAAAGTTTAATAAACTTGCATAATCTTCATTTTCTAATAATTCCACTTTTTGGATTTCATGTGAAGTTCTGAATCCATCAAAGAAATGTATAAATGGTAATTTACCTTCTATTGCAGCTAAATGTGCAACAGGTGCTATATCAGCTACTTCTTGAACTGAACCAGAAGCTAATAATACACATCCAGTTTGTCTAGCAGCCATAACGTCTTGATGATCCCCAAATATTGATAAAGCTTGAGATGCTAAAGCACGAGCACTTACATGGAATACTCCTGGTAATAACTCCCCTGCAACTTTATACATGTTAGGTATCATTAATAATAAACCTTGAGATGCTGTAAAAGTAGAAGTTAAAGCTCCACCTTGTAAAGAACCGTGGAATGCTCCTGCTGCTCCTGCTTCTGATTGCATTTCAACAACATTAACTTTTTGTCCAAATATATTTTTTCTTCCTTGTGACGCCCATTCATCAACTACTTCAGCCATAGTTGAAGATGGTGTGATTGGGTATATAGCTGCTACATCTGTAAATGCATAGGCAACGTGAGCTGCAGCTGTATTCCCATCAAGTGTTTTCATAAACTTAGCCATAATATGTATCCTCCTTGATAGCTACAATTGTACTTGTTTATAACAAGTCTATTTTTTTATATTTACATATAATTTACACAACAAAAATATAAACACACATAGTCGCGCAAATACTCTATCTTCTAATATAATACTACAGATTTGATAAAATTCCTTTGAAAATTGTAAATTAATTACATATTTAAGTAGATTTTTTTTTAAATTAAATATGTTAAGTTTTTTTCATAATTTTGTATACAATATATAATAAATTAAGTTAGATTTTTCAAACTTTTTTATCTATTTGCATATATTGGTATTAGGAGTAAAAGAGCCTTCTTTATCATATATAAATTTTATATATCTAATTTTACCATATTATATCATATTTTTGTAAGTTTTTATTATAATTTTCATAATACCCCTTTATATTATAAATTAATCTGATAGATTAAATTTATAATATAGAAATTTATTACATTAAAAAATATGCTAGTAAATAAAATATTCACTAGCATAAATTTCATACATAAAACTAATCAACTATTAATTCTACTAAATCTCCATTTTTAACACCTGCTGCATTTCCTTCTTCCATGTCAACATGCATTTCTAAATTAAAGCTATCACTAGCTCTTACTAATACATTTTCAAATACTAATGCTCTTGGTCCAGATGTTTTAACTTTTACTATTTGTTTATCAGTTACACCAAATTTAGCAGCATCTTCATTGCTCATATGTATATGTCTAGAAGCAACTATAACTCCTTCTTTCATTTCAACTTCTCCAGCTGGTCCTACTAATTTAACACCAGGAGTTCCAGCTATATCACCAGATTCTTTTATTGGAGCTTTTACTCCTAATGGGAATCCATCTGCTAAAGAAATCTCAACTTGAGTTTGAGGTCTAGCTGGTCCTAAAACTCTAACTCCTTTTAGAGTCCCCTTTGGACCGACTAAATCAACTTTTTCTTCACAGGCAAATTGTCCCGGTTGAGATAATGGTTTAAATTTAGTTAATTCATGACCTGCTCCAAATAATACGTCTATATCAGCTTGACTCAAATGAACATGTTTATTAGATAATGCTATTGGTAATTTCATTGAAATTCCCTCCTTTAATTATTTTTAAATTATTGCAATACAATTATACATAATATTACTTACAAAATCAAATTATATTGAATCAATATAAACTTTTAGACTCTTCGACAGAGTGTCTTTAAACTCTTGATTATCTGTGTAAGGTATATTATCTGTATTGTTTAAATATATATTGTGTAAAAGTTTAGTATTTATACTCTTAAAGAAAAAGTCCATAACTATTTGCCCACCTTTAAATTGTGAATCATAAGGTTTACTACCTCCTACTGCAATGTACATACCTATACGCTTTTTATTCCTATCAATTGAAGGCTTATTTAATATATACTTACTCGCATAGATAGCTTGAGTTCTATCAACAACAGTTTTTACTTTAGCTGATATTGAATCAAAATGTACAGGACTTATTACTATAGTTCCTTTTGATTTATCAAACATTTTATATAAAGGTTTCATATCATCATTAAATTTGCAATACCCTGTCTTATTACAAAACCCACATGCTGTACAATATTCAATATACATATCATATATATTGAATATTTTACTACTAAGTCCACTCTCTTCTAATTTAAGTTTTATTTCATTTGCTATAAAACTACAGTTTCTATTATTTCTCGGACTTCCATTTATTATTATAATTTCTGGACTTTCAAGTTCTATTTTATTATTTAAATCCATAATCAATCTACCTATCCTTTAACATAACAATTAAAATATCATCATCATAATTATCTTTTGATGAAAAGTTTCTTAAATCTAATTTTAAATTTTCTACTATCAACTGGTGATTTAATCTAAAATTTTCTTTTAAAAAGTTTTCTAATCTATCTATACCATATTCTTCTTTTGATTTATTTTTTATTTCTAAAATTCCATCAGTATACATACATACCATTGCATAATCTTCCATTGAAAGAGTATTGTTTTCATATGTTGCATCTTCCATTACCCCAATAGGTATTCCCTTTTTACAATTTAAGTTAGTTTCTATTGTTCCATCTTTTTTTACAACTACAGGGCTATAGTGTCCTGCATTAGATACTGTAATCATATTTTCTTTAATATCTATAAGTCCAATCAAACAAGTTGTAAATACTCCCATCTTGTCAAATTCATCATATAACATACTATTTAAATTTGTCATTATTTCTTGTGGTGTCTTATACTGATTACATAACACTTTAAAAGCACCTTTTATCATTGCAACAACATAATTTGAAACCATTCCATGACCCATTACATCAGCAACAATATAAACTATGTGTTCAGAATCTACCTTTGTAGCATAGTAAAAATCTCCACCTACTACTCTTGCTGGTTTATGATAAAAATAAAGTTCTTTTTCATCATTACAATCCATTTTACCTTTGTCCATAATAAGTTGTTGCTGTTTATTTAATACATTTAACTCATTCTCAAGAACCTTGTGCTTTACTTCTTTTTCATTGTGCTCATATAACTGCATACCAACCAAAACCTGTTTAGATAATATACTAAGAATATTTAAATCATCACTAGTGTAGTTTTTGCTGTTTGCACAAACAATGCATCCTATAGTCTCATTTTTATCTTGGAGTTTGTAATATATATAACTTTCCAAGTTTATCCCTTTTTGTGAACATGGTTTTAAATTATTTAAATATCCTCCTAAGGATTCTTTATTTACAAACTTGTCTAACATAGGATATAAATTTGTTTTCTTCTTATGCTCTGTATTATAACAGCTAAATATCTTATCTTTATTATCATGACCTGTTATAATTATCAAAGCTTCTTTACTATTAGTGATGTTACACGCCTGTTTACTTAAGTTTTCTAAAAATCCATCTATACTTTTATTGAGATATAATTTTTTAGTAGCTTCATTTATAGCACTTATTGAACCTCTTAATTTATCAACCAAAATTTGTACATTATTATTTTTATTAGTTATTTCTATTGATAAACTTAAGAGAGATGCAACAGAAGATATAAAGTCTATATCTTGTTCTGTTAGAAAATCTTCTTCTGTCAAAAAGCAAGTCATAAATCCAACTACTTCATTATTTATGATAAAAGGAAAAACTATTCTACCAATGTAACCTTCAGATTTTGCTAAATCTCGTTCCCCTTCTGCTCTAGAATCTTCAAATACATTTTTTACATATATTATCTTTTTCTCATTTACAGCTTCATGGATATATTCTGGATATGTGTCAAAATCAATTTTTGCACCTTTAAGACTATTGATTGGAAAAATTTGAGGTACATATTCTAAAGTTTGTGAACATACTAAATAGGCATATTTAGAATCATTTTTATAAAATAGATTTACACATGCCTTTGTAGGGTGAACAACCTCTAACATTTTTTCTATTATTTTATCTTTTATATTAAAAAAATCTGTAGATTCAGTCACCATAGCAGATATTTCCACTAAATTCTTCATTTTATAATTGCCATTAGTCATACTCAATTTCTCCCCCTATATATTAAACTATTTATTAGTATTTTAACATACATTCTTTATAGTAAAAACAAAAACAACGACAAAACTAAGAACTAATATCAAGTTAAATCCTGTCAATATTCCTATAAGAAGTAATGTAATCAATGCATTTAGACCTGTTCTTCCCTTTTCATCCATAAAAGTTATCTTAGAGATGTCGATATTATTTTTTACATTGTTTATATGTTCCTTCACTTGTTCTTCCATATTTCTCTTATAAAGAATGTATACCACTCCAACTAAAAATACTCCTATACCTAATATCCAATTTAGATTAAATGCTACAATAAGCAGTATTGAACCAAAAACTAACTTTAAAAGTTTAAAAAACACACTGTCTATCTTTAAAGTTATATTTCTGATTTCTTTACATTCATCCCTTAATGAATATCCACTTGAATCTAAGTTATTAATCTTTGTTTTTACAATTTCAGAATAAAAAAGTTTTATTATCCCATTTAACATTTTCATCACTCCTAAATATTTTACATATATTTGTAAGTTTTACAATTATAATATTTTTTATACTTGGTAATAATAAAAAATAACAAATATTTTATAATTTAGTATTTATTGTAAATAAATTATTAAAACTTTATAGACTAAGTATAAACTTTTCAAAATAAATATTCTTACAATTAAAAGGAAGTGTTTTTGTGCAAATAGAACAACTCGATTTAGAAACAAGAAATAAAATATACTGCTATACAAAAAAAATTCTTAGAAAATACCAAAAAGGTATTATATCTGGAAAATTAACAGCAGATAAATTTGCAGATAATATATTATCTCAAGATTTTATAAATAGTATACTTGATGAAAAAATAATAAGTGAATATGAATTTAAGTTATCTTATATAGACTATATTGAAACTTTAATAAAAATACAAAATGAAAATTTGTCTAATTCAAGAAAAAAATCTACTAAGTCTATAAAAAGTTTTAATATCACTCAAATAATTCAATTGAAAAATTTATTACATGATACTGGTTATAATCTATCAATTCCATACAAGTACCTGACTCCTAAGGATATAGAAGGTATTATTACACTTATCAATACTGGGTCTATTGAACTTGGAAATGAGAGAATATATAATTATATATCAAAAGCATAATAAAATAAATTTATTATAAAAAGGCAATTTATTTAATATAAAATCTATTTTTTTATATTAAACAAATTGCCTTTTTAATTTTTATTTCTATATGATATTATCCAAGAGCTTTTTCTAATTTAGATAAGTGTTGTATTGGATAATATTTTAATAGTTCTTTAAACTGTTCTACTGATAATCCTTCTGTTGTCGTATATATTCTTATTTTTTCATCTAAATCACTATTAATAAATTTATTTTTTAAATCTTCAAAGTTTACACTACTCATTTTACATCACTCCTTATGTAATATATTCATTTGTACTATTTTATCCAGATTTCTAAAATTTATTACATAAAAATATCGACATATAAAACTTAATAAAAAAAAGCTATCTCAATTTAGAAATTACTTTCTATATTTGAGATAGCTCTAGCTATAACAATAGCCTAATAGTTATAAATAATTATTTATTAACTATCTGTTGTTTTTTCCAGCCATTTGTTGTTCAGCCATTTCAACTAATTTTTTAGTCATGTATCCACCTACATAACCATTTTCTCTTGCAGTAAGGTTTCCTTTATCAACTTGTTGATAATTACTCATACCAAGTTCATTAGCTATTTCTAATTTCATTTGGTTTAAAGCTTCTTTTGCTCCTGGTACTACTGTTTTGTTGTTGTTATTGTTACTTGCCATGTTGATTACCTTCCTTCTGTTTAATTTATTTTGTGTTGCTGATAATATTATGTGATTTTAAACATTTTTAATTCAGGTAATTTTTAGCAATTAAAACCTGCCAAATATCCAGTCGAAAAAGCTATTTGCAAATTAAATCCTCCTGTGTACGCATCTATATCTATTACTTCACCAGCAAAAAATAAACCTTCTATCAATTTTGATTCCATTGTACTTGAGTTTATCTCATTCACTTTTACTCCACCAGAAGTTATTATGGCTTCGTCAATAGGTCTATATCTTTTTACTGTAAATTTCAAATTTTTTAGTAAATGAACTAAATTTTTTCTTTGTTCTCTAGAAACTTGATGAACAACTGTATCTGGAGAAATCTCACTTAAATTTATTATTATAGGTATAAGTTTTTTAGGAAGCAAGTCATCCAATGCTTTTTCAAATTTTTTATTTGTATGTTTTTGAAAATCTTTTTGAACTCTTTTATCTAATTTTTCTTCATCTAATGCAGGTTTTAAATCCAACAGTATAGTATAATTTTCTTTAGTTGTATCTTTCATCCTACAGCTTGCAGACTTTATTATAGGTCCATCTAAACCAAATTTAGTAAATTCAAGTTCTCCAAAATCATTATACACTTTCTTTTTTTTACTATTAAACACACTTATCTCAACATTTCTTAATGATAATTTTTCTAAATCTTTTACAAAACCTTCTTGAACTTCCATACCAATCAAAGATGGTTTTGTATCTACAATAGTATGACCCTGCGAAATAGCAAATTTATATCCATCACCAGTAGAACCAGTAAGTGGATAACTTAATCCACCCGTTGCTATTATGACAGAATCACACTTGATTTCTTTTTTATTGCTTAGAACTACTTTTTCAATTTTATTATTTTTAGATATTATTTTTTCTACCTTAGAGTTTAATAATATATTTACTTTTTTGCTTCTTACTTGTTTTTCAAGAGCTTTTACAACATCAAACGCTTTATCGCTTTCTGGAAAAACTCTTTTTCCTCTTTCTGTTTTAGTTTTTACTCCAAGATTATTAAACATACTTATTACATCATCATTTGTAAAAGTGTAAAAAGCACTATATAAGAATTTACCATTTGTAGGAACATTTTCTATTAATTCTTCTATATCACAATCATTAGTTATATTGCATCTACCTTTTCCTGTTATTGCAAGCTTCTTGCCTAACTTATGATTTTTTTCAATTAAAGTTACATCAAACCCTCTTTCAGATGCAGTTGAGGCTGCTATCATCCCTGCTGGTCCACCGCCTATTACTACTATTTTCTTCAAATAATCACTCTTTTCTACCCTTAAATTTTCTTAAAATTAAATTAGTCTCTATACAATAGTACAAATTAAATTAATTTAATTTCAAAATTTTAAATAATGCAGGAGCTCCTGCTATTCCATAAAAAACAACCAATGTATACTTAATAAAATTCATGAAAATTATACTCATACTAGAGTCACTTATATTTAAAGTCGTTATTAATATTGAAATCAACACTTTAATAGCAACATATAAAATTCCTATTGTGACTATTCCAATCAAAAACCTGCATATTCTCGAAAATACTATGTTTTTGCTCTTTTTATTTTTATTACTAAAATTAATCTTTTTATTATTATTTTCTGTAGTAAATTTAACAAACTTATCTTCAACTATATACCCAAATATAAATCCTACTAGAATACCAAATTTTTCAAAATATTCAGGGCTTTTTAGAAATATTGCTATTAATATAAATGGGATGAGTAATGCTACAAGAAAAATATATTTTTTATTATCATCGATATAGTCAAATACTTTTACAAATACAATGGTAAAAAATATGCCAAGTATCCAACCAGCAATTACATCTATAGGCCAATGAACAGCCAAATATAGTCGAGATAATCCTACTCCTAAAACCATCACTGCACCCAACAAACGTATATAGTTTCTTTTAAATATAGTCATAATACTAACCCAAAATGTAGTTGCAGTTTGAGTATGTGCACTTGGAAAAGAGTATCCTCCAGCGGTAGAAACTCTCAGTGATTCAAGACCTTTTATACCTATTGGTCTAGGAGCTTTTACAAATTCTTTAATACCTAGGTTCACAATAAAATTTCCAACTATCGCGAACAACATTTTTTGTCCACATTTTTTATTTATACACCAATATATAACTGCTGTAATTAATATCAATAATGGTGCTTCTGTACTTACTGTAAATACAAGAAATATAAAATTTAAAATTGGATTTCTTAAACTCTGGAAAAATAATAATATACTCAATTGAATATCCATACCGATGTCTCCTTTACTAAAATTTTATATACTTAATTAAAAAGCACTAACTCCTACAGAGATTAGTGCTTTTAATTCACATTTAAGTCTATTCTACATCCTCAACTATACCTATATAAGGTAAATTTCTGTATTTTTCAGCATAATCTATTCCATAACCAACAATGAATTTATCTTCTATAACAAATCCAACATAGTCTACAGGTATATTAGCTTTTCTTCTTTGAGGCTTATCAAGTAGAGTGCATAATTTTAGAGATTTTGGATTTCTAGTTTTTAAAGCTGCAACTAGATTACTTAATGTTAAACCAGAATCTATTATATCCTCTACAATTAACACATTCTTTCCTTCAATATCTACATCTAAATCTTTTAATATTTTAACTGTACCAGAAGATTCTGTTGAATTTCCATAACTTGTAACACTCATAAAATCTATATTTACATCTAAATCTATACATCTTATTAAATCTGAAACAAATACACTAGCTCCTTTAAGTATACCTACTACTAGTAAATCTTCACCTTTAAAATCTTCTTCTATTTTTTTACCTAATTCATAAACTTTTGCTTTTATCTGTTCTTCTGTCAACATTTTTCCTGTAACTTTGTACATCTTGAATCCTCCCGCTTTCCATCTATTAACCTATATATTATAGCATACTGAAATATCAATTAAAATCTTTTTCATCATTTTTAAACCTAAATTAACAGCTTATCCATACTTTTTTGCTTTTTCTCTTAAAAATTTGGAATAAATATTCCTTTGTATTATAATCTATATGTAAATATATTAATCAGTTATTTTTATTAATTATATAATTTTATTTTTGGAGGCACTTTTATGAGCACAAATCATGGAGCTAATTTATATAGTTTATCTAGTAAGTATGGCTTTTCAAAAGAAGAATTTATGGATTTTAGTTCTAATATAAACCCTTTTGGTACATCAGTTTTAGCCAAACAATACATTGTAAACAATATAGATATAGTATCTATGTATCCTGACCCTGATTACATAGACTTAAAAACTTCTATATCTAACTACTGTAAGTGTTCTATAGATAATATAGTACTTGGTAGTGGAGCTACAGAATTAATTTCATCTTTTATACATACAATTAACCCTAAACAAGCTCTTTTACTTTCTCCTGCTTATTCAGAGTATGAAAAAGAACTATCTAAAATTAATTGTTCTATAGATAAATATTTTGCTAATGAAGAAGATAATTTTCATATAAAATTAGAAAATCTTATAAAGACTATTAATTCTAAAGACTATGATTTAGTTGTAATCTGCAATCCTAACAATCCAACTGGATTTGCATTTAACAAAATAGAAATAAAAGAAATATTAAAAAACACAAATAAATTTTTAATGATTGATGAAACTTATGTAGAGTTTACTGATACAAATATATACTCTTCTACTCAATTAGTCGATGATTATTCTAATTTATTTGTTATAAGAGGAACATCAAAATTTTTTTCAACACCAGGCATAAGACTTGGATATGGACTTATATCTGATAATGCTGCTAAGAATAAAATAAATAACAACTTAGATTTATGGAATATCAACATAATAGCCTCTAAGATGGGAGAAATAATGTTTAGAGATTCAAACTTTATCTCTAGTACTATTTCCTTAATGAATACTGAAAGAAATTACTTACTTGGGGAGCTTAAAAGCATAGACAGCCTAGATGTATATGATACTCAAGGTAATTTTATATTATGTAAAATTAAAACAAAGGAATTTACTGCTAAAGCTCTTCGTGAGAAACTAATTCCTCAAAAGATAATAATAAGAGATTGTTATTCATTTGAAGGTTTAGATGAATACTTTTTTAGAGTATGTATATTAAAGCCTGATGAAAATAAATTATTAATATCATCTCTTAAAACAGTTTTTAAATAGAAAAATACTAGATACAGATTAGCATAAAGAATACAAAAATATATAATTACGAAAGACTTATAATTATAAAAAAATGAGCTATCTCTTTTTGAGATAACTCATTTTTATTTATTAAGAAATTAAGCACTTTGCTTTTCTTTATTTCCTTTTTTACTCATTCCATCATTTATTTTATCGACAACTACTGCTATTGCATTATCTCCTGATACATTACATGCTGTACCAAAACTATCTTGAGTTAAGTATAAAGCTATCATTAAGCTCGCAAGACCACCATCTGATGGTATTCCAACCATTGGTAAGAAAGGAAGTGCACTCATTATAGCTCCTCCTGGTGCTCCTGGTGCTGCAACCATTGCTATCCCCAACATTGCAATGTAAGGGAATAATACATTGATTCCATGAGGCATACCATTCATCATTAAAACTGCTGTTGTAAATCCAGTTATAGATATCATACTACCTGATAGATGTATTGTTGCACAAAGAGGTACAACGAATTCTCTTATTTGTTTACTTACACCATTGTTTTCTGCACAACCAACGTTAACTGGTATAGTTGCTGCTGAAGATTGAGTACCTATAGCTGTTAAATATCCAGGTATTTGATTTTTTAACATTTTGATTGGATTCTTTCCTGAGAATGCTCCTGCTGCTGTGAATTGACATGCCATGTATACAAAGTGTAATGGTATTACAACTAAATAAACTTTCCAGAATACTCCTAATATTGTCCATACTTGTCCTGCTATAGTTATATTTGCAAAAGTTCCTGCTATATATAATGGTAATAAGGGTATAATTACTGTTGACAACGTTTTCGTTACTATTTCTTGGAATTCTTGGAAGAAATTAAATAGAACTTCTCCTTTTCCATGATTTCTTAAAGCTGATATTCCAAGTCCCATTACAAATGCAAACACTATTGCTGCTGTTACATCTACCATAGGCTCTAGTGGAATTGTAAATATTGGTGCTAACATTCCTGTTTCTGGGTCTCCAATTTGACTTGCTACACTTGCATCAATAAAATTTGGAAATATTAACATAGATACTGCAAATGACAATACTCCTGCAATTAAAGTAGAACCATATGCTATTCCTGTAGTTATTCCTAATAACTTTCCTGCTCCTGTTGCTAAATCAGCTATCCCTGCTGTTACAAATCCTATAATTATAAATGGTATGACAAACTTTAAGAATGCTGAGAATAAAGTACTAACTGTTACTAATATTTGAACTATTATTTCTGGTGCATAACTTCCGATTAAAATACCGACTATGATACCGATGATTAGTTTAGGCACTAAACCTATCTTTTTCTTACTCATAATTTTTCCCTCCATAAATTTTTTTAGATTAAGTATTCTTGTACATTGAATACTTTGTCAATCATTGAATCCCCCCACTTCTTATGATAATAGAGTTTTATCTCTCCGTCAACATTTTAACCATTTTTTGTTAATAATAAAAAGAATAACACTTATAAAATGTTATTCTTCTTCATCTTTTATAGAAAATTCTACATTTTCAATTATATTTGAATGTTTATCCTGTTTTGCAATGATTCTGTACTTATTAATTTCTTCATTCACAATACCTATACTCCAAATTAATACTATAGCATCATCTATAAATCCAAATGCTCCAGCGAGCATTTCAGGTATTATATCAATACCAGATACAAAGTAGGATACAGTAAAAACTAATACAGAAACTACTTTGACCTTATCAATTATATTTATTCTTTTATCTGTCATAAAATCTGGTAGTTTAAGTAAATCAAATATAAAAAGTAATCCAAACTTAGCATTTTTAAATCTTACTAAAATTTTTTTTAAAGTATCTAAAATTATATCAATAACTCTTTTTAAAAGTTCCATATTTATCACCTCTTATAATCATAGGTTACTCTACATTATAACCGATATAATTAATTTGATGAATATTTTAGATATAAATTTTATTAATTAGTTTATACTTAAATTGTATTGATTACATATGGACAGTTATATAATAACTTAAGTATTTTAAATTGTTTATAATTTTTACAATAATATTAATTTATTTTTAATTATAACAATTCAATTCCTGCGTTTCTAAAATTTTCAATCATATCTTGTGGCCATACTCCAACTTGTACTTCCCCTATATGTGCCTTTTGCAAGAAATACATACAGATTCTTGATTGACCAATTCCTCCACCAATTGTATATGGAAGCTCACCATTTAAAAGCATTTTATGATAATCAAATTCTTTTCTATCTTCACATCCAGCAAGCTTTAACTGTCTATCTAGTGATTCTTCATCAACTCTAATTCCCATTGATGATAATTCTAATGCAGAATCTAGAACAGGGTTATAAAATAGTATATCTCCATTTAATTCCCAATCATCATAATCAGGGCTTCTTCCATCATGTTTTTCTCCTGATACTAATGTCTTTCCTATTTGTGTTATAAATACAGCTTTTTTATCTTTTACAATTTTATCTTCTCTATCTTTTGGCGATAACTCTGGATACATATCTTCTAATTCCTGTGATGTTATAAATGTTATTTCTTCTGGTAAAATTTCTTTTATACCTTCATACATACTACACACAAATATTTCAGTATCTTTAAATACTCCATATAATCTTTTTACAACGTCTTCTAAAGTTTTTTCATTTCTGCTACTTTTTTCTATAACTAATTCCCAGTCCCATTGGTCTACATATAAAGAATGTATATTGTCCAGTTCTTCATTTTTTCTTATTGCATTCATATCTGTATATAAACCACTTCCAACTGCAAAACCATATTTTTTAAGAGCTAATCTCTTCCATTTTGCAAGTGATTGAACAATTTCTGCATTTTTATCCATAAATGGTATATCAAAGCTTACTGCTTTTTCTCCATTTAAATTATCATTTGCACCTGTTTCAGGCAATACAAATAGTGGTGAAGAAACTCTTATTAGATTTAACTCATTACTCAATCTCATTTCAAAGAAATCTTTTAATTTTTTTATGGCTACTTGTGTATCAATTACATTTAGACTGCTTTTATAATCTTTTGGTATTATTGTACTCATACTATTCACTCCCTATATTCTATATATTTTTCCATTAAAAAAACCTCTCATCCCTATAAAAAGGGACGAAAGGTTGCTTTTCCGCGGTACCACCCTGATTAGTTTGAAATAGATTCAAACCCAGCTCATAATGTACAGATATTACTCGATACATCCCAATATGATAACGGTTTGGTTCCGACTAAGCCTACTCTTTTAAAATTTCAGTTAGCAACTCCAGGATGTTCTTCACTATAGACTTCATATTGGTCTCACACCATCACCAACTCGCTTTAATTACATTCTATACCTACTCTTCCTTTCAACGTCTTTAAAGTTTTATTTTTACTTTAATAAAAGTTAACTTTTGTGTTTTCTATTTATTCATAATAGTATGATAAGTGATTAGTTAAATTTTGTCAAGTTTATTATTTTTTATTTTTTATATACTTTATACATTTTTCCCCATGTTTTATAAGTTTTCAAATGTAGTTTTTAATCTATCCATACATTCTTTTAATAGAGATTGTGGGCATGCTACATTTATTCTTTCAAACCCAATACCTTCTTTTCCAAATATATAACCTTCATCAAATAATACATTGGCTTTTTTAAACATTAAATCTTCAAGTTCTACTTCATTTAATCCATAAGCAGTAAGGTCTAGCCAAGCTAGATATGTCCCTTCTGGGTAAACAAGTTTAACTTTTGGTAAGTATTCTTTTAAGTACTCATCAATAAATTTTATATTATTATCTAGATATTCATTTAATTCATCAAGCCAGTCTTCACTTTCATTATATGCTGCTATAGTGGCTACAATAGCAAAAGGATTTGGTGAAGTACCAACTCCAACAGCTGTAACTTCATATTGATACTTCTTCTTTAACTCTTTATTATTCACTATTATATTGGATAATTGCATTCCAGCTAAATTGAATGTCTTACTTGGAGCTATACATGTGACTATTTTCTCTTTATATTCTGGGCATAATGATTGTAAAGGAATATGTTTAAATCCTTTTCGAATTAAGTCAGAGTGTATTTCATCTGCTATTATCCACAAGTCATATTTTTTGCATATTTCTACGACTTTTTTTAATTCTTCTTCTCTCCATACTCTACCAACAGGATTGTGAGGGCTACAAAGAATAAGTACTTTATTATTGCCACACTTAGCTTTTTCTTCTAAATCAGTGTAATCCATTCTATAAGTTCCATTTTCATATATTAGAGAATTATTTATAACTTCCCTGTTATTGCTTTTTATCTTTGCTTCAAATGGATAATATACTGGTTTTTGAATTATTACTCCTTCTCCAGAGTTTGTTAATATTCTTACTAAAATAGCTACAGCAGGTACAACTCCAGGGCTAAAAACAATATCTTCTCTATTTACTTCCCAGTTAAATCTTCTTTTATACCATCCACAAACTGCATCAAAGTATTCGTCACTATTATTAGAACTATACCCAAATATTTTATGGTCGATTTTTTTATGTAATGCTTCTATTATTGGTTCTGCACATTCAAAATCCATATCTGCAATCCAAAAAGGTAAACCATCTTTTTGTGCTTTTGGTGAACAATTAGTTCTGAAATCCCACTTTACACAGTCTGTTCCTACTCTGTCTACAACTCTATCAAAATTATATTTACTCATTTAAGCCTCCTAAAAATATAAATTCTATAAATATTAAATTTGTCACTACTTGTAATCTAAGGACATTTTACCACTCTACACACTATAATAATAATACTTTTTGGTTTAATAGATTTAAAATATACCTATTTTTCCTACAATAGATTTTTTCGATATTGTAAAAATAACTTCATTACAACAAAATAAAAAGAGACTATTTACGTCAATAATATTACAACTAACATAAAAAACCTCTTTTCATAAGTTTAAAAAATTTTAAATATAAATCAATTAATTTAAAATCTTATCCTAATCTCTTTTCAACTAGTCTGCACCAGATATCAACTCCATATTCTAAAGCCTTAGTATCAAACGTCACATTAGGATTGTGGAATCCTGGTGTAGCATCAGCACCTAGTCCAATATATGTAGTCTTACATTTTAGTTTTTGAGTATAATAGTGAAAATCTTCCCCACCAGAGTTTTTAAATACACCTATAGATGCATCTTCACCAAGTACATCTTTAATAGTCTCTTCAGCTAAACTTACAAGACCTTCATCAAACTCTGCTGCTGGAACTCCATCTTTCGAAAGCAATATAGCCTCTGCGTTTATAGAACTTGCAGCGGTTTTTATAGCATGAATAGCTTTTTCTTTTAATTCTTCTATTATTTCATTACTCTCTGCTCTTATATCTAAAGCCATAAAAGCTTCATCTGGTATATTATTATATGTTTCACCTTTAACTGATATATTTGTAACTTTAATAGAATTTGGAACAGCTGGATTTACTCTTATTGCATTTATTGCATTTACTGCTAAACATACAGCATCTACTGCATTTACACCTAAGTGTGGCTTAGAACCATGACAAGTAATACCTTTAATAGTAAATTCCATTATGCAACTGGCACAATGATACATTGCAGGTATGGCCTTTCCTAATCTACAATCTTGCCCAGGTCTTAAATGCATACCTACCATCTCTTCAACATCATCTAATAAACCAGAATCTATTACTCTTAATGCTCCATAAAGTTTTTCTTCACCTGGTTGAAAAATTATTTTAAGTTTTCCTTTTTTTACTAAGTCCCTCTCTTTTATTAAACTTGCAGCTGTTAGAAGCATGGAAGTGTGACCATCATGACCACAAGCATGTATCATTTTCTTTTCTCCATCTATTATAAATTCTAATGCATCTATATCTGCTCTTATCGCAAATACTGGCCCTTCTTTTTTTGAGTCTATTGTTACTATAATGCCAGTTCCTGCAACACCTTCATCTATATTTTCAAATCCCATTTTTTTAAGTTCTTCTAAAATAAATGTAGATGTCTTGTATTCTTCAAATCCTTTTTCTGGAATTGTATGTAAATAATCATACACCTTATGTACATAGTCAATATAACTTTTATTATTTTCCATAATATAATACCTCCATAAATTTTAATTTTTACCTTATATTACTCTTTTCCATATGTTGTCTATACTACAAAATAATTCATTATAAGCATTGCAATACATCCATTTAAAGTTGCTATTATAAACATATGTGGATAGTATTTAGTTTTTAATTCGGCTGTTCCTAACAACCTACCCATAAACTGTATCTGAGCTCCTGAAAGTAATAACATTGGTAAAAGTATTGCAACATGTGCTTGATTTATTTGACCTGCTGTAAACAAGCCAGCTATTACCCCAGAAGCTCCTCCCATTGATATAAATATTGTCATTATTGCAGTTGCTGCAACACCTGGAAGTCCAAATATGCTCATGACAGGTGTGAAAATTGTTCCTATTATATCCAAAAGACCAGTTAAATTGAATATAGAAATTATAGCAAAACCAAATATAACATTTGGAGCCATTGAATTTGTGCTTATTTGAAACCCGTTTCTAGTTCCACCAATAAATGCATCTATCACATTTCCTTTTTTAACTTTCACCTCTTTTTTTGCTATATCACTCATATTAAGCTTCCTCCTTTTCGAATTTATTTAAGTATAATCTAAGTAAGTTTGCTCCAACAAATTTCATAATTAAGATTAAGGCAAGTGGTATAAATATTGGAACATCGCCTATAAATGGAAACAATGCTGCTCCTGAAGCAAAGAAATTTGTGATTGCAGATGCTCCAGAAAACTGAAATGCACAGAAAACAGCTTTTTGCTTTTCATCTATATACCCATCATCTTTAAGTTCCTTAGTCATAGATGCAGCAGCGTCTGTAGATTGTAAACTAGCTATTAAAGTTAATCCTGCAAATCCAGGTAATCCTAGTAATGGTTTTAATAGTGGACTAAGAAGTTTTTGCGCTGCTTTCATACCATCTAAGTGGTCTATAACTCTGACTATTCCAAGTGCAAACATAACTGATGGTATTAAAGTTAATGCATATAGCCATCCATCACGAGGACCAGTCCCTCCATCCCCTCTGAAGTTTGCAGCTAATGTACCTACACCATCATTAACTGTCCCCAGTGAACCAAAGTTTCCTAATACATTATTAAAATCTAGTACTTTTAATGCTCCAGGTGCATCTTTAAATATTCCTGAAAAGAATAATGCTCCTAATATTAATGCTACATACCCATACCATTTAACTTCTATTTTTTCTGTTGTTGATTCTAACTTGCTCATATAAATTCTCCCTCCTGCTTAAATAAATTTTATTAGTACACCTTTTCATTAAGCAAAACCCATGCCAATACTTTAATAATAATATTTTTTCATTTGTTTTTTTATTGTTAATTTTTTACATCATATAAATTGCTTGCAATTGCTAACTTTTTAAACTTATATTTATACATCTTTTATTGTCATGCAGTAGAAAAATCTTTATATTATAAATATTTTTCTATATAATTTTTCAAACTAATTTTATAAATAGGATTTTATAGGATAAAAACCTATAAAATCCTATTATTTAGCTAAATGTATAAATTTATCATGTTATTTGTTGTATAATATAACTTGTTCTGCTCTTAAAAAAGCAAACTAAATATTACCTTAGTTAGGAGAAATAAAATGGACAGAAAAAAATTAATCCTTATAACATATGATAAATTAAATGCTGACCACTACAAAGAAGAGTTAATAAGCTTTTTTGGAGATGAAATAAGTATAGAAACTCAAAACATACTTGATGGTATAAGAGAGAATTTAGAGGGTGATGTAGTTCTTTCTCTATCACCTTTAACTAGTAATTTTTTAATAAAGCATTTCAAGGAAGATATTGAAATTATCCATGGAACAAAGGCACTTTCAAAGCTTGGATATGAGAAAATGATGAAACTACCTCCAGGTACAAAATCATTACTTATGACTACCAATAAAACTTCAGCGTTTGAAATGGCTACTTATTTATATAAAATAGGAATAAATCATATCGATTTTGTACCAACATACCCAAACTGTGAAGAAATATATGATTTAGATACAGCTATAACACCAGGTCAGACTAGATTTATACCAAAATACATAAAAAATATCGTTGACTTAGGTTGGAGAAAAATTTCATTAGATACATATATGTCGTTACTAGTAGTATTAAAGCTAAAAAACGAGAAGTTTATAGAAAAACTATACAAGCTATCTAAGGAAATACTTAGTCATGATTTTTTAAATACATCATTAGATAATATATCTAAATTAAAAACTATACTCTATATGACTATTGACGAAATTGGAGATGGGTTAATATTTTTCAATACATTCAACAAGGTTACATTTGTAAATAAATCTTTACTAAGCATGTTGGAATTAGATGAAAAGCTCATAAAATCACCTTCTTTAATGGAATATTTACCAAAGAGTTTTTTGGATAAAATCACTCAAAATCTAAACATAGATAATATGATTATATACATAGATGAAATAGACAAAAAATTTATACTATCAAAAAAACCATTTTATCTTTATAAAAATATAGAAGGTTGCTTAATTACATTAAAAGATGTAAGCAAGATAGAAATACTAGAACAAAAAATAAGAAGTGACTCTGTTAAAAGAGGTTATATAGCCAAGTATAAGTTCAGTAATATAATTGGAAATAGCACTGTTATAAAAGACTGTATCAAAAAAGCAAAAAAAATGGCTCTTACAGATAACCCTATTCTAATAACTGGTGAAACAGGTACTGGTAAAGAAGCTTTTACTCAATCAATACACAACCATTCTCCTAGAAAAAATAAACCTTTTGTAGCAATAAATTGTGCTTCACTTCCAAGTGAATTGCTTGAAAGTGAACTGTTTGGATATGAAGATGGTTCTTTTACTGGAGCAAAAAAGGGTGGAAAGAAAGGATTATTTGAATTAGCTCATACTGGAACCATATTTTTAGATGAGATAGGAGATATGCCACATGATTTACAAGTAAAACTCTTAAGAGTTTTACAAGAAAAGGAAATTAGAAAAATTGGTGGTACAAATATTATTCCAATTGATGTAAGAATACTAGCTGCTACAAACAAAAACCTAGAAAAATTAATTTTAGAAAATAAATTTAGAATGGATTTGTTTTACAGGATAAGTATGTTCACATTAGAGTTGCCTCCTCTTAGAAATAGATTAGAAGATATACCATTTCTTTTAGAATCGTTTTTAAAAGAACTTCCATATAAAAATATTAAACTCGATAAAAATCTATTAAAAGCTTTAAATTCTTATACTTGGATGGGCAATATCAGAGAATTGAGAAATTGTATTGAATATATGGCTTATATGGGTTCTAATCAACTTACGATAAATGACTTGCCACAAAATATATCTTCAAAATTAAATAATCATCATATGTTAGGAAATACCTCTATATTTCATGATTTAAATCAATATGATAAAAATATATGTGTTTCTATCCTAAAATCGTTATATATAAAGCCAATGGGAAGATCAAAACTCATGAAATTTATGGAGCATAATGTCACAGAATATGAAGTAAGAAGTATGCTAGAATATTTGACATCTAATGAATATTTAACTCCTGGTAAAGGAAGAAAAGGTAGCTCTATCACCGAAAAAGGTATAAAAATTATAGAAAATAATATATTTTAGTTTTATATTAATTCAAATTTACTACCTCAAAATTTATATTTATAATCATAAATTTTATTTTACTATAACTTATTATAAAATAATAAAAGATACCTTCAGCAAAAAAGCTATGAAGTAATAATTTTTATTATTAGTTTCATAGCTTTTAATATTAGTATATTAATTGATTTAATATTACTGATTGATAATTATAAAGTGTATCTGTTAAAGGTACAAACTCTGAACCAATCCCAAATTTTAATTCTGCAAACGCCTCTAAATAGTCTGGGTCACATACATCTTCCTGTGTTAAATCTTGAAGTACCATCTCAGTCGCAAGATAAGTCGCTAATGATGGTATAAAAGCGTCCATTGGCATAGGATATCCACCAAGTCTATTTGACATGCCAGCAGCTTTAGCCTTTTCACTTATCATATCATTTATCTTGTCATAATTTTGAGCATCTTTTTTAGCTATTTTAAATCCCATAACGCTAGGATATGTATCTGTTGGTGATGGATTACTTTGCTCTGCAACTATATATTTTAACTCTAAAGCTTTAGTTAATATAACTTCATCCATATACTCATTTACACCAAATACATTTATATCTTTTCCATACTTCTTAACCTGTTTGTCTATATCTTCATTTAAAAATTGCTTCATTTTGCCCTTATCTTCTTCTGTATTTACATTTGGTGTATCAACTTGTACAAATTGCATTCCTAAACTTCTACAAGTCTCTTTAATTTTTTCCAGTCTTTTGGCTATATTGGCATCTTTCAAATCATCCTTAGATGCATAATGAATAAAAGCTTTTGCTCCCAGTTCCTTTGAACGTTCAACTAATAACTTTCCTCTTTCCTCTGTGTCAACTCCTAGATTTACATCTACATATTGACTCAATTGGTTTTTGTCCTCTCCCATAGGAGCTGAGATAGTTATTATTTCTGGACGCTTTTCTTTTACCTTTTGTAATGCTGGTAAAAGACCTGCTTGGTCCGTTGATACTACAATCGCCTGAATTTCTTTATCATCAGTCAATTTTACTATTTCATTTATAGACTTATCTATATTAGAAGTAAAGTTTTCTGGCAACACAACATGTTTTATAGTTCGCTCAACTCTAGCTTCACCATCTTTTTCTTTATCAGTTTCATTAGCTTCCTTATACTCTTTTGCTAAATCTTCTACTATACTGTATTGTACTTTATTTTCAGATAATGGCTGAGTTACTACTGCAACTTTGAAATCATCAATGATTTTCTCTTTATCATTTTTGCCTGTAACTAAACTACACCCTGTAATCCCAATAATTAAACATATAGATAGCATAAGTGCTGTTATTTTTTTAAGCATTAGTTAAAACCTCCTAAATTTGTACTTTCTTATCACTATTACTAATTTTATCATACTTCAAAGAAAAATTATATTATAAAAAAATTATATGCTAACTATTATAATCCAATCTAAAAAATACTATAGGTAGATTAGATTTTGATTAAATCTACCCATAGTACTAAAAAAATTATATATTATAAAATTAAATTAATTATAAATTATTATGCTATTTGTTTTTTGCTTTTTATGAAGTTACCAACTATTCCACCCAATATAGCTGGTATTACCCAGTTAAAGCCCAAACCTGCAAGTGGTAAACTTTGTATAAATGGAACAGCTCCTGTCATTCCATTTACAGCTGATAATACACTAACTAGTAATGTAACATATGCTGCACCCTTAAATGCATTATCATTTTTTATATGCTTACCAGCTAATTCCATGATAACTATTGCCAATAAAACAGGATATATAGTTTGTAGAATTGGAACTGATATAGCTATTATAGCATCAACACCTAAATTAGATATAAGCATACTAGCCACACATATACCGATAACTAGTTGTTTATAAGTTGCTTTACTTATTCCTTCAAAATAAGTTGAAATTGATGCTGTTAGACCTGTAGAAGTAGTTAAACAGGCAAGTGCTACAATTACACCTAAAATTATCTTTCCTACTTGACCATATAATAGTATACTAGTTATCTCAACCAATAAAGATGCTTGAGGTATGCTAGTATCATATAAAGTTGAAGCTGTTGCTCCTAGATAAGTAAGACCACCATATACTAATGCAAGGAATACACAGGCTACAAAACCAGCTTTAATAGTCATACCTATTTGGTCTTTATCTGATGTATATCCTTTAGCCACTATAGACATTAACATTATAGTAGCCATAGACGCTGCACCTAGAGCATCCATTGTTTGATAACCTTGTGATATACCTTCACCAAATAGATTTTTATCTATCATATGTTCTGGACTCATAGGTCCTGCTGGAGATATTATCCCTTTTACAATTAGAACAAATAATACTAATAATAACGCTGGAGTTAAATATTTACCTATTATGTCTATAACTTTAGAAGACCTAATCGTAAATGCTAAAGTCAAACCAAAGAATATTACTGAAAATACTGCTTTAGCTACTGTTCCATGGTCTCCAAATATAGGTATAATACCCATTTCATATGTTGTTGCACAAGTTCTTGGTATAACAAGAAGTGCTAAACATGCTAGAGCAGCTACACTCATTACTCTTGCTAATCCTTTACCTGCTCTTCTAAGTACATCATCCATGCTTCCTTTACATCTTGCTGTTGCTATGATAACAAGCATTGCTATACCAGCATCTGCAACAACAAAGCCAACAAGAGGAATTAACCAGTCTTTACCGGATTCCATTCCTAAAAATGGAGGGAACATAAGATTTCCTGCGCCAAAGAACATAGAGAACAAAGCAAAACCAACTATAAAAATATCTCTCATCTGCTTACTCACACCAAACTACCCCCTTTGAAAATATTTTGAATATTAAGATAATCTTACTTTATTTTCATAAAAATGTCAATCTGGTAAAAATTCTCATATTGTTAACGTTTTCCCAATTTAATATTTGCATATAATTTTCATTTTATGATAATTCCCATCAGTTTTGTTAAATCAATTGCTTGCGACACATCAAAACAAGCTCCCCTAATATCATTTATTCCTACTTCAATACCTTCAATATTATTAGTAGTAAAATCTACTCCAGAAAGTTTAGTTCCATTAAAATTCGATTTTTTTAAATTTGTATACTCGAATACTAAATTTTCATTTTTTACTTCCTGAAACACAGAACTTTCAAAATTTGAATCTAAAATAGAAACTATCTTGAACTTAGAAAACGAGAAGTTAGAATATCTACCTAAAACATCCTTAAACAATACGTTTTTAAGTATACAATCATCCAATCTAACTCCTATTAATTTGCTGTCTTTAAATTCAACTCTGTATATACTTCCTCCATAGAAAGACGTATTGGATAAATTACAGTTTTCAAATACTACATCAAGTAAGTCAATCTTTTTCAAATTACAATTTTCAAAGGATACATTTCTAAATATACAAGATTCAAAACTTGCTCCTGTAATATCTAAATCACTTATAACCTCATTTTCTATAGTTTTATTAAATATTTTTTCATCATTGAATATATCATCTAATATAACTTCAATATTTTCAACATTTTCTAATTCCCCTGTAAATTTAGGCTTTTGTACTTTAATAATCTTAGTCATTTTCTCCTCCACTATAAATTATATTATTTTTAAACTCGTTTTTATTATTATATTAAGCTATTATATGTACTTTCAATATATTAAAAAGTTTTTACGAAATATTCTTGTATTCAGTACATTTATAATTATATCACAAACTTATTTATAATGAATTTCCATTAATAGCATAAGTGTTACAGAAGTATAACATTTATTATACTTCTGTAACATTTATCTTTAGAAATAATTATTCTTTATAAAAAATGACCTCGGTTTTTTATAAAATCGACAAAAAAAACGAATAATTTCTTTAAATTTATTGTAAATAATACAATATTACGATATAATACAACAGAAAAACAAATAGAAAATGTTCATATAATATTAGTAATATGGTCTAATAGTCTCTACAAACTCACCTTAAATGAGTTTTCTATGAATAGAATGTTAACTTTAATATATATTCTATTCTATCTATATGAATATATATTTTTTTGTTTATATTTTAAAGTTTTTTGGAGGTAAAAATGGTACCAAACACTAATAATGTACAACCAGATGGAAATAATTCATCATTAAGCTTTTTAGACAAGATGTTTAAATTCAGCGAACGTGGCTCTAACCTTAAGACAGAAGTAATAGGTGGGGTTACTACATTCTTAACAATGGCATACATAGTTTTCGTAAATCCAGCAATATTATCTGAAGCTGGCATGGATAAAGCAGCACTTATAACAGTTACTATATTAGCTACAGCCATTGGTACACTGATATTTGCAATTTTAGGAAATGCACCATTTGCACTAGCACCTGGTATGGGTCTAAATGCATTCTTCACATATTCATTGGTTATAGGAGCAGGAATTCCATGGCAAACAGGTCTTGGAGTTGTATTCTTATCTGGATGTGTATTCTTCACACTCGCAGTAACAGGTTTACGAAAGACAATTGCTGATGCAATTCCTCGAGAATTAGCAGTAGCATCTTCAGCAGGTATAGGTCTTTTCCTTGCTTTTGTTGGTTTAAAAAACATGGGGGTTATAATTGCAAACCCAGATACAATAGTTTCACTTGCAGATTTTACACCAACAGTTTTAATAGCTCTTTTTGCACTTATCTTAATGGCAATATTAGAATACAAAAAAATTAAAGGTGGAATATTAATAAGTATAGTAGTCGCAACAGTAATATCTATTATATGTGGATTTGTAGAATTACCAACAGCAATAATCTCAACACCACCAAGTATAGCACCAATTGCTTTTAAATTAGATATTATAGGAGCGTTAAAATTCTCATTAATTGGACCTATCTTCTCTTTCATGTTTATAGACATGTTTGATTCGTTAGCATTCCTTATCACTTGTTGCAAACAGATGGGTCTTGAAGATGAAAATGGAGAAATAAAGGACCTTGGAAAAATGTTATATGCAGATGTTTCTTCTACTTTAATAGGTTCGTTTTTAGGAACTAGTACAGTTACAACATTTGGAGAATCGGCTTCTGGTATAGCAGCAGGTGCAAGAACTGGACTTGCTTCTGTAGTAACAGCGGCATTATTCTTAGCTACACTTATATTTACACCATTACTTGGTATAGTTCCTACTTATGCTGCAGCACCTGCACTTGTCATGGTTGGTGTATTTATGTTTGAAAGTATAAAACAAATCGATTTTGCTGATAGTAAAATAGCAGTCCCTGCTTTTGTTACAGTTTTATTGATGCCTCTAACTTATAGTATAAGTATTGGTTTGTGTTTTGGATTTATTTCATATATAATAATGCATGTTGTAGCTAAAGAAACTGATAAGATTAGTATAACACTTTGGGTTATAGGTATACTTGCAGTTGTAAACTTAGTACTAAGTTAGTATTTTAATTTTGATATATTAAAAGCTTATTTATTTTTAATTTAAAAATAGCAAAATCAATTTTATATCTAAATTGATTTTGCTATTAACTTTATATATAAAATTTATTATCATAATATATAGATAGAAAAATACATAGAAAAGGGATGATATTTATGTCACAATTACTTATAAAAAATGCATATCTAATCACTATGAATACAGATAGAGAAGTATATGAGAATGGAAGTATACTTATTGAAGACAATATTATAAAAAAAGTTGGGAAATTTGATAATAATATTGTAGATAAAGATGCTGAAATATACGATGCTAATGGAAAAATATTAATGCCAGGATTAGTCAATACACACGTTCACTTATCTCAACAATTAGGTCGTGGTCTTTCTGATGATGTTGTTCTTTTAACATGGCTTAGAGAAAGAATCTGGCCATATGAAAGTAGCTTTAATTACGAAGATTCTTTAATCTCATCTACTGCATGTTGTGTAGAACTAATAAAATCTGGTGTCACTACATTTTTAGAGTCTGGTGGTCAATATGTCGATGCTATGGTTGAAGCTGTTGATAAAACTGGAATTAGAGCATGTCTAGCTAAATCAGTTATGGATACAGGAGATGGTCTTCCTGAAGCATGGCAAAAAACTACTGATGAAGAAATCAACACTCAATTAGATTTATACCATAAGTTTAATAATACATCTAATGAAAGAATTAAAATATGGTTTGCTTTAAGAACTATTTTTAATACAACTGAGGATTTACTTGTTAGAACTAAACAATTAGCTGACAAATACAACACAGGTATACATATGCATGTAGCTGAAATAGCTGATGAAATTTCATTTGTAAAACAAAATACTGGAGTTGGAACAGTTGAATATCTTGATAAGTTAGGTGTTTTGGGGCCAAACCTTTTAGCTGCTCATACAGTTTGGCTTACGCATAAAGAAATTGATTTATTCAGATTACATGATGTAAAAGTTTCTCATAACCCTGGTGCAGCTATGAAAGTAGTACTAGGTTTTGCATCAATTCCTGAAATGCTAGAAAAAGGAATTCCAGTCTCAATTGGTACTGATGGGGCTCCTTCAAATAATAGAATGGATTTAATGAGAGATATGTATTTAACTTCATTAATACATAAAGGAAGAACTTTAAATCCAACAGTTATTCCAGCTGAACAAATATTAGAAATGGCTACTATAAATGGAGCAAAATGTGCTTTACTTGAAAAAGAAATTGGCAGTCTTGAAGTTGGCAAAAAAGCAGATATGATTATTCTTAATCCAGATACAATTCATTGCTTACCAATGCATAATCCAATTGGAAACATAGTGTATTCTATGACTAGCGAAAATGTAGATTCTACAATTTGTGATGGAAAGTGGCTTATGAAAGAAAGAAAGGTATTAGTTGTAAACGAATCTGAGTTATTGGAAAAAGTTAAAAAACAAGCTTCTAAAATAAAAGAAAAATCAGAAGTTAAAATTCCTTCTAAATTTAAAATTATAAAATAGAATAAAACCAATTGTTTTGTAGAGATACAGGTTCAAGTAAACTTGTATAGTCTACTTACAAAACAATTGGTTTCTTTATGCTATATTTTATTAAAATAAAAATAGCTATTATATTATAAATACATCACTAACAGTTAGGTTCAGATTTAGATTCATTTTTTTATACTTAGTTATATCATTACAACACATTAGGCACGCACTTTTTTGTTCATTCATTGGACAAACTTCACATGGTTTATCTCTATTCTAAAATACCTTATAACACAATTGATTTATCTCTGTGTTTGGAGCTATACTCAATATGTTTTGATTTATAAATAAAAGCTCATATGTATTCTTGTTTATCACATAAGTCCATTAATTCAAATTATCCATAACTGCTTTTATATATTTCTGGTATAAATGTCAAGGATTCTATTTCCTCTTTTGTCCAAAATCTATTTCCATTACACTCGTCAAAGCCTACATAACCACTAAATTCGCCCTCATCTAAGATTGTACATTGTGACATAGATTCTATCCATTGTACTTTCAAAATTTTATATAACCCATCATCAAGTGAAGATTGATTACAGTTTAAATTTCATATAATTCATAATATTATTTAGTTTATAACTTTTACCTTACTTCTATCTAATACCATTTTAAGTGAATTTTCAACAGTTTCAATCACGTCTTTATAACTTAAATATACGTTTATGTAAATATAATCTTCATCTAAATTGTATTCAGTTACTCTACAATACAAAAGTTTTCCTCCATCTAATAAATTACTCAAAATATAATTATCTTTTCTTGGAACATAACCTATTACATACCCAGTTTCTCCAACTATTTTAATAGCATTTTCATCATATAAATTATCTTTCTCTCTTTTTAGATAGTATATCTTACTCTTCTCCAATTCCTTTTCTAAATATTCTCTATTTCTAAACCTTGAGCCAGCAACAGCTACTGAAATCAAATAAATGTCTTTACCATGCTCATTTACCTTCAGCTTTTTAGTATTTACAAATTCTTTTTTTAAATTATTACTTTCATATAACAATCGTCTTAACTCATCTTTTAATTTGATATTTTTTTCTTTTTCATAAGCTTCTTTAACTATTTGCATTTCTTTAAGAGAAAGTCTCTCTCTATACCTCTTCAAAATATTTATAGATTCCTTACGTACTTCATTTATGTTTCCAAAAAGTCCTTTTAAAGATAAATTTTTCCCTTTAGGGTACAGTGATTTACTACCTTTAAGGACAATGAAAAATAACATATCATCATAATATTCTTGTGTTAATTTATTTTTTTCTATATCTTCCATTTTTCCAATTAACTCTTCTGTTTTAAATGTTTTTTCAAAAAAATCTAATAACTTCAACTTACAGCTTGCACTTCCCTTTTTAGATATATGCCAATATACCTCAAAATCTCGAATATCTTTATTTAAATATGGTAATAAATCATCAAAAGATAAACGTACATCATAGATTTCTGACATTTTTATCATATCTTCTGTTTTTCCATCAGCTTCATTTAATGCTTTAAAGAATATACTTTTCCACTTTTCACTGAGTAAAACATTATTCATTTCTTTCTTAAATTCAACTTTATCACAACTTACTTTGTCATCCTCTAAAACACCTACTGCTATTAAAAAAATAGAATACAGACTATCAAAGTTAGTCCCATAGCTTGCTACAATTGGAAGAAATTGATTCACTAATTCCACTTTATTCCCTATATATTTAAATTCTACACTTAACAAATAATTGCATATAAGATATGCTAAGTTGTTTACCTTATCTTTATCTAAATCTCGTCTTTCAAGATATTCGCTTAAATCTACTGTAGAAATAATATAGTTCATTAGTAATCCTTCATATTTTTTATCTTTATATCCTTCTTCAATTAAATAAGAGGTTATTTCAGAATCTAGATTTTCCATATTGACAATGGCAAATACTTTTATTGAGCCTGTAGATATTCTAGATAGATTAAACAAATATGTATTGTAAAACTCAAGTTTTCTAATAGTATTACTTAAGTAAAATATGTATTCTCCAGATTTAGAAAATGTATCCACTATTTCTCTTATATTATCTACATCTAAATAATTTTCACTTAAAACAAGCCCAAGTTTTACATACTCATCTTTTTCACTTGTATATATTAAATCCTCTGTTAGCTGATATAACCACTTTTCATCAATTATTCGCTCTTTTATTAGAGTGTTTATCTTTTTCATAAAAATTTCAAAATAACAAATTAGAGACTTATGACTATACTCTTCTAACAGGTCAATTTTATTAGATTCACTTCTATAAATATTTAAAATATTCTCTACCAAATTATTTGCAAGTTCTACTTGTTCTCTTAAAGGTATCTTTTCGTATATACATAAATAATTCATTTCAAATGATTCTTTATATCCATCATAATCCTTAATCTTTTGTAGTTGCTTAAAAATACTACCCACTAAATTATCCTCCTTTACATTATTATAATTTATATTGATTATACTACTTATTTTAATGAATTTACATTTTTACACATAAAAAAATATTACTAGAAATTAAAATTTCCAGTAATACTAATTGTACAAATATTAAAGTTTCATCGCTTAACAATGGTTTTGTTAAATTAGAATTTATTTATCAAGTTCCGTTAACTTTACGACCAACTCTTCACAAATTTCTTTTATTGTTTTATTATCTGTTTTTACAATAATATCTGCTGATGCCATATATTTCTCTTCTCGTCTTTTCATCAAATCAGATATAAATTCAACATTCATATTATTATTAAGTATTGGTCTTTCATCACTATGTTTAACACGTTGAAGAATAGTTTCTGGACTTGCTGTTAATAAAACAATTCTTCCACTTTTTTTCATATATTCTACATTTTTATCTCTAAGTACGATTCCTCCCCCACAGGAAACAACTAGTCCTTCTCTTTGTTGTAAATTTATTAATGCTTGGCTTTCAAGATTTCTAAAATATTCTTCTCCTCGTTTTTCAAATATTTCAGAAATACTCATCCCTTGATGCTCAACTATATATGCATCTGTTTCTACTTGCTCCATTTCTAATAAATGACTCAAGTATGATGATACAGTGCTTTTTCCGACCCCCATAAATCCAACAAGCATTATATTGTAAGAGAATAAATTTTTAGCCTGTATTTTCTTACTATTTTTTACTACATATCTGAAAATATCTATAATTTCATCTTCAAACTTATGACCTTTTAGCTTCTCAATTAATGCTACTTCTTTTTTATTTTCATAGTCTGGCTGTAAAATGGGAAGACCTTTTTCCTTTTTAATATCAATAATACCTTTTATACATTCCATTCTTTTCTCAAGTAAATCAATCAGCTCATCATCATATAAGTCTATTTTTTCTCTTATTTTTTCTATATTTTCCATTGTCACACCTCTTCTTTCAGACATGTTAAAATTAAAAATACTTACAATTATATTATACTAATGTTACATATTACAATCATGTACTTTTTCTTTTTCATATCTCATGTTTACAAACAATGCAAGTAAAATTCCAACAAATGTTATAGCTACATTAAATAGTACAACATATTTTGGCCCATTTACTCCACCAGATTTTGTAATAAATCCAGCTATATTTAAAATAACATAGTTAGCTATACTAGATGCAATCATAACTATAGATGTTATTTTTCCTTTATTAGTTGGAAACATTTCATTTGCTGTCGATGTAGTCAATTGAAGCACACCACCTGCTGCTGAATAACCTATTACAAATCCTCCTACCATACAAATAGTTGGAGACTGAACAAAATACACAATTAATAACATAATTGAAGCTATTACAGGATAGATAACAAGTATTCTTATTGGCTTAACATATTTTTTTATAAGCACAGAAGTTATTAATACTGCACAGATTACTCCCATTGAATAAAAAGATTGAATTTTTGTAGGGTCAGCCATACCATATAATTTACCTAATTCTTGATTACAATTTAGCCATAGTACAAATGTAGATGTACATGTAAATCCAATACAAACAAGAGCTATACTTGTTGGTGTAAACTTCATTTTCTCTGACTTAACAGTCTTTCCATTATTATCAATAACATTGTTAGCTGGAGGAAATGGCAATATAGCTATTAAAATTGCATCTACAATAATAAGAACAGCTGTTACTATAAAAATAACTTTAAATGATATTGAATTTGCTGCAACAAATCCAATTATAAAAGGAAGTAAAAATTGCGCTAAAGCTATTGTGAATTTAGTAAACATATTTGCTATTGTTCCTAGACTAGCAAATATCTCCATACAAGAAGGTGTTACACAAGTATCTAAAAATGAGTTTGCTGCACCTCCAATTACTGCAAATATATACGCTATGTAAAAATTTGGTGAAAATACAATTCCAATAAAGAAAATTGCATGTAGAAAATTACCTATAAGTCCACTTACCTTTCTTCCATATTTATCTGAAATAGGGCCTGCAAATGGATATGATATAAGTCTACCTAACCCTAATGCAGCAATAACTGCTAAAACAATACTCACATCAAGAGTTCCATCTGATAGTGTCTTAGCTCCCCACATAGATGCAAATTCTGGTTTATATTGTCCTAAAATTGAAATTCCAATACCAAGTAAAAAATATGAAAAATACAACGCTATGGCAGTAGGATAGTATTTTTTATTATTCATAGTTATTCTCCCATTCTTGTTAATTTATTAACATTTTTATATACAATAAACGCATTCCCATAATGGGTTTAAAGAATAGCTAAACTTTTACATTTAACTATACCACCAATACAAAACCCACTATGACAATTTATAAAGTAATATCAAAATATTTTGTAAAGTAATATCAAAACATTGAGATACATATATATTCTATATTATTAAAGTATTATTTTTTCGTCTATTTAAAGTATAATTCTTTAATTTCTTCTACAGGCATTTCCAATCCAGTGTATAGATTAAAAGCCTCAGCTCCTTGATATAATAACATTCCTAATCCACCAATAGCTTTACAACCATTAGCTTCAGCATCCTCAATCATTTTTGTTTTATTTGGATTATAAACAACATCTGTTACAACTAACTCTTTTCTTAATACACTAACATCTTTTATATTAGTTTCATTATCATGAGGTTTCATCCCAATAAGCGTTGCATTTGTCAAAATATCACTTGATGATACTTCTTCATAAAGTTTTTCTGTATCTGCTAAATCATATAAATTAACAATACATTCTGGTACTTCTTTCTTTATATTTTCAATTGTTTGTTCCGCTCTTTTATAAAAATCATCCTTAGCATTGAAAATAGATATTTCTCTTGCTCCATCTAATGCACATTGTACTTGTATAGCAGTTGCCGCACCACCAGCACCCATAATCGTAAGTTTTTTACCCTTTACTTCAACTCCATTTTCTTTTAAATTACGAACATAACCAACACCATCTGTTATATGTCCAATTAACTTTCCATTTTCATTTACAATTGTATTACATGCTCCAATTATACGAGCAGCTGGAGAAAGTTCATCCATATATTCTGTAACAGCAGTTTTACATGGCATTGTTACATTTGCTCCTTTTATGTTGAACGTTTTTATAGCTGAAAGTGCATCTTTTACCTTGTCCACAGTAATATCAAAAGCTAAGTATCTATAATCTAAATCTAATTTTTCAAAACTATAATTATACATTAGTGGTGATTTAGAATGCCCCACTGGTGTACCTATTAATGCGAATAACCCTGTTCTTCCTGAAATTTCCATAATTTTATATCCTCCCAATATCATCAATTTCTTTGCAAATAATCTATTTAATTATTTGCAAAGAAACATCTATTTAATTTCAACTATATATTTAATGCTACTTCAAAAGCTTCTTTTGTTGCATCCAATGCTCTACGAGCCTTTACTGCATCCCCAACAACATAAGTTTCATTCACAAATTTCTTTACTTCTTCGCTTAATGGGTCATAATTACGAGAACCCATAGCAAGTACTACTGAATCGAAGCCTTTTAAATTATCTTCTGTTCCATCTGCAAGTGAATAGTCAACTCCATCGTTATAGAATTTAGCAACTTTAGCACCAGTAACAGTATGTATATTGTAACTTTCAAAATCATCCATAAGGAATTTACGATGTTCAGAAATTACATCTGCACCAACTTGTTCTCTTAATTCAATAACAGTAACATCATGTTCTTGTTCACCAAGGAAGGCTGCCACTTCACAACCAACCATTCCACCACCAACAACAAGAACTTTCTTTCCACAAGATTCTTTTCCATCAAGAAGATCCACTGCATGTATTAATCCTGATTCATTAATTCCTGGTATAGGAAGTACAAGTGGAGTTGCACCAGTAGCTACAATAACTGCATCAGGTGATTTTTCTTTTATAAACTCTACTGTAACTTCTGTATTAGTGTATATTTTTACACCATATTGATTGCACTTTGAAATATAACTACGAACTAAATTAGTAATATCTCCTTTACCTGGAGGATATGCAGCTAAACGCATTTGACCACCAAGCATTTCAGATTTTTCAACTAGAGTTACCTTATGCCCTCTCTCAGCACATACCCATGCTGCAAGCATACCTCCAACACCACCACCAACAACAAGAACTTCTTTTGTAGTTTCAGCTGGTTTAAGTTCAGATTCATGACCTAATATCGGATTTGCAAGACAAGCTATAGGCTTACCTTGGAACATATTTGGCACACAACCTTGTAGACACGCAATACATGGTATCATTTCATCTAACTTCCCATTTTTAGCTTTGTTAGGCATACTTGGGTCAGCTAAACTTTGTCTACCAAATGCTACTAAATCACATCTACCTTGACGAACCATTAATTCAGCAAATTGTGGCTCTGTATAGCGACCAACAGTTATTACTGGTATACTAACAGATTTCTTTATTTCTGTAACTAAATCTGCACTAAATCCAGCATGAAGAACTGTAGGAGCCCACATATATTCATCATGTATATGTATACTACGTGAAACATGAAGTCCATCTACTCCACAATCTTCTAAATAAGCTGCGATTACTGAACTATCATGTACATCAATTCCACCTAAAATATCATCTGTACTATTTATACGACATAGTATTGCTATAGAATTACCTACCTTTTTACGTATATTTTCAATTATAAGGCGAGGTAATCTCATTCTATTTTCAAAACATCCACCAAATTCATCTACACGTTTATTTGTCCTTGGTGATATAAAGCTACTAACTAAATATCCATGAGCACAGTGAACTTCAACAGCATCTACACCAGCTTTTTTTGCACGTAACGCAGCATCTCCATAAGATTCTATAAGTTCATATATTTCTTCAGTTGTTATTGCTAATGGTGTATTACGTCCATTTGACGCAGGTATTGCAGAAGCAGCTTTTAAAGGATACCCTGCAATTTTTTCATTTCCCTCAGAACCAGCATGTTGTAATTGTATAGATACTTTTGAACCTGCATTATGACAGGCATCTATTACATTTTTAAAACTATCTATTGTGCTATCATCATACAAACAAGGTTTACGAGGTCCTCCTTTAGCTTTCTTATCCACAACACTAGATTCTATAGTTATTAATCCAAAACCACCTAAGGCACGTTCAAGATAATAAGCCTTAGAAGTTTCACTTAAAGTACCATCTGTGTTTGCGAAATTATTTCCCATAGGAGGAACTACAAAACGGTTTGGAACTGTCATTGAACCAATTTTTATAGGTGTAAACATAGAACTAATCTTCATAAGGTTTTCCTTCCTTTCAAGTTTTATATTTTTTTCTTATATTTTTATGCTTTATATACTTTAATATCGAATAAGTCTATTTTTATTTTGGAGATACTTCTGGCCATGCTTTATCTAATACTTTTTTAGTTGCCTTAAATACAGTCTCAGCTGTAGTTGATAATCCTTTAGCTACTAAAGAATCAGATATTACTTCAACACCTATAACTTCTGGTGATATATTATGTTCTTTGATTATTTTTACAAATTCTTCTGTATTTCCATATCCTTCACCTGGAGCTACACGGTCATGTAGTGATTCATCTCTAAGTTTTTCATAAGGTGTCTCTAAAACATCACAAACTTGAATTGATACTATCTTTTCTGCTGGAACAGGTGCAAGGTCATCTACTGTTTGTTTTGCTCTAGCCCAGTGCCATGTATCTAATATAAGCATTGCATTTTCACGGTTACATCCTTTTACAACACGCCAAGCAGTAGCTAAATCTGGCACACCGCTGTATGGCATAAACTCAAGTCCTATAATAAGTTCTCCTGCTCTATCACATAATTCTCCTAATGCAGTTATAATTTGTTCTTCTGGTACCATTTCTAATAGACCACAGTTTATATGTTTAACATTAAATAAACGAGCCATATGATAAACATTTTGTTCTTTTTCTTGTTGAGCTTCTGTTCTATCCTCTTTAGTCCCCCATTGAGTTATATATTCTACTTCTGTAACTTTCATATTATATTCATCAAGAATTGAAAGCATTTCTTCGTCTGTAACTCCAGCGTTTTTTGCATCCACATAATTTTCAGCACGTAATCCAATGCCATCAAATCCAGCTTCTTTTGCAATACGCACTCTATCACGGAATGAAACTTCTGTGCCTAATGTATAAGAACTAATAGTAATTGGAATGTTAATATTTTTTTGATTATTCATAATTTAAATATGCCCCCTTTAATTTCTTTATAATTAATCTTTTTTTTGATTTTATTTTTTTATTTATTCTACTAGTAGCATTATTTTACTTTAAAAATAAAAATATTTTTTTGATTTATCTTTATCTAGATTTTATAAATTCATTGTATCATGAGACTTTATTAATAACAAATTGATAATTTCCTATCAATTCATAGATTTTGTTTATAGATTTTATTGATAATATAATTTATTAATATATACCTTAACTCTATCTATCTAAAATTTAAGACAAAAAACGATAAATTTCTTTAAAAGCTTTTATTATTACGCTGTAATCATATATAATAAAAATGTGAAAAACTTCTTTAAGGTCAACTTCTTTAAATACATACAAATAAAAAATACGATACTCATGAAAGGATGAACAAAAATTGAACTTATATCACTTACGCTATTTTGTTACATTGGCACATTTAGAGCACTATACAAAAGCAGCAGAAAATTTATCTATAACACAACCAAGTTTGAGTCATGCTATTTCTTTGTTAGAAAGTGAACTTGGAGTGTCTCTATTTGAAAAGGAAGGTAGAAATATAGTTTTAACTAAATATGGTAAAATATTTTTAAGAGACGTGGAAAAATCATTAGAAATCTTAGACTCAAGTGTAAAGTCACTAAAGATAACGGGTACTGGTGAAGGTCAAATTGACTTAGCTTTCCTTAGAACACTTGGTACAGACTTTATACCTGATATGGTTCATAGATTCTTAAAATCTAATCCTGATAAATCAATTGACTTTAAATTTCATACAGGTGTAACTACTGATATTATCCAAGGTCTTAAGGAAAGAAAATACGATATTGCTTTTTGCTCAAAACTTGAAAAAGAGAAGGGAATTGAATTTATACCTGTATCCAAACAAGATTTAGTATTAATTGTACCATATAGCCACCCACTGGCTACAAAAGATACTATAGATTTAAAAGAGACAATACCTTATCCTCAAATAGTATTTAATCAAAGAAGTGGACTTAGATATATAATTGATGACATGTTTAAAAAAATAAATCAACAACCTAACATAGTTCATGAGGTAGAAGAAGACCAGGTAGTTGCTGGATTAGTTGCAAAAAATTTCGGTATAGCTGTAGTACCAAATATGCCTATGCTTAAGTTTACAAAAGTAAAAGTAATTCAAATCGTTTACCCAAGTTGGGAAAGAAATTTTTACTTAGCAGTTATAAAGGATAGATATTTGCCTCCTGCAATTAAAAATTTCAAAAACTTTGTCATTAAAAATGCTCAATTATAAGTATTAATAAAAGAGGTTATTTTTAAATAGTCTCTTTTTTAGGGTTTCTTCCAAAATAAAAAAATCTATACTTCTAAAAGTATAGATTCTTAACTGACAGTCGGCATCCGAGTCTCAGTAATAATCGTTATATAACAGCAACTGTATTTCAATTCCTGAATAACTAAGTTATTTATATTATATCAATTTTCTAAAAATTTGTCAATCTATCTATCTCATTTTTTCAAGCCATGGTCCAACAGGCTCTACAATCGGAACTTCTTTAAAACCCCAATTTCTTATGTCATTTAAACTAGTTGGAGTGTATATTTTACTTCTTACAGATTTAAATATTTTATTTTTTTCTCCATATTGCACACATTTTGGATTTGCTTCTATTAATCCTCTTCTAGCTCTACTAAGAGGATTACATAGAATATCAGCTATTTCTAAACCTTCTTTGTAATCTACATCTTCCTTTTTGGCAATTATAAAACCTTTTACCTTGTCTCTTAACTCTTCATCTATATCTAAATATATTGTTCCATTATTAAAAACATCAAAAAATGCCTTTTGTACTTTTAAATTTGAAACATCATCTCTTGATTCAATAACGATTCTTGCAGACTCTACATTTTCATTATTTACAAATGAATAGAAATTTTGAAGCACATGTATAAAAGCTACAACATAAGGTTCCTTTGAAGGTGCATAGTATTTTTTTAATCTAGCCTTATCTACTGTTACTGATATTATGGTGCACTCTAGTTTAGATAGAAATAAAGGTAATTCATCATAAAATAACTTAATTTGTGAATCATCAAACCTTTCAAATGCTCTTGACTTTCTGGATATATCAGTCAAGTGTATTCCTATATTACTAGTTCCAAAGCAATAATCTTTAAAGGCATCCATCTCTTTCCTTAAACAACAGACATAATCACCTTGACTCACTGCGTATTTATATTCAAAAATTACTCCTGTTAATGTAAATGGGTCCTCATGATTTATATCAGCTCTCCCACTTTCATCAATAAACATTATATACTTCTTCTTTATAATTTCACTCACCCTCTTAACATATGATGATATCACCTATATTTATTTTATATGAGTTTTGAAAATATTCCAAGATTTTTAGATAACTTAAACTTAATTTTGTAATAAAAAAATTGAGATATAAACAATCAAAGCTTTAGGCTGTTGAATTTTACATCTCAATTTCATTTTATACATTATTTATATAGTTTTATTATTTTCTAAGAATATCTATTAATTTATCCATACCTATATAAGATACTCCTCCTCCAATTTGATAAGGAGTTTCAACTTTTTTATTTGCAAATACTCTATTTTGTTCTGCTGATAATCCTGAATTATCCATTAAAACTATTGGTGAGTGTAATTTTGCAGCTAATGGTCCAGCGGATAAAGCATCTACTAAAGCATCTGATTTGCTAACTAACACAGATTGTAAATCAGTATCGCCATAGAATTTTTCTATAACTTTAGCATTAGTATCTAATCTGTCATTTCCATATATTCTATTTCCTGAAACATCTTCAGTAGTTATTTCATTCATCTTAGCTATTGTTGAATCATTAATTGCATTTGGTCCACCTATAAAATATGCATTTTCTAATTTTCTTTCTGTTAGCCAAATATAAGATTCTTCTGTAATTCCATCTTTCTTAACTAGTATTATAGGTTGTTTTTCTTCTCCAGCTTTAGAAGCTACAGATAGAGCATCTGCCTCTCCATTTCCAGAAACCATATAAGCTGTCTTTATTTCTTCTCTGTTTCCAAGTTCATCAGCTATTCTTACAGCAGTTTGATATCTATCTTGACCTGATATTCTCTTTGTCTCTGCATTAAAAGTACTCTTTATTTCTTGCTCTAATTTAGAACTTATTGCATTTTCTCCACCTATTAAAATTACTGTTTTAGGTGCTAATGAATTCATTTCTGCAACAGTTTCAGTTGGTAATTTATCTGTATTAGTAAGTAATATTGTTGCATTGTAACTACTTGCCAAAGGCGTTGCTGTTATTCCATCTGCTATTGCATTTCCATTTACTAATACAACAGTATCTGAACTATCAGCACCCCAATTTCCAACTTCACTTATTTTTTTAGCTGTATCAAATCTATTTGCTCCTACAACGGTGTTCCATGTAGGGTTTATTGTTCCATCTTCATTGAAAGTATAATCTTTTCCATCTATTTTTTGAGTTCCTGTTAGCATTTTACCTTCTTTGTCTAAATAGTAAGATTTACCTTCTAATTGCTGCCATCCTGTTTGCATTACTCCTGTTTTATCAAAGTAATACTTATTACCATCTATTTCTTGCCATCCTACTACTGATAAGCCATCATTTCCTAGATAGTATTTCTTGCCATCTTTTTCTTGCCATCCTGTTTGCATTACTCCATCTGAATTAAAGTAATAAGTTTTTCCATCAATTACCTTCCATCCAGATACTCTTACTCCATCAGTTCCTAAGTAATATTTTTTGTTATTAATTGTCTTCCATCCTGTTTGCATTACTCCTGAAGCATCAAAATAATACATTTTTCCATTTACTTTTAACCAACTATTTTTTTGGTATGTTCCATCAGATTTTACATAATACTTCTTACCATTTTCTGTTTTCCATCCTGTTTGGTTTAAATTTATCTTATATTTTGCTGCTATTTTAGTATAACTGTCATTACTATAATCTATAATTACATCTGAACCTACTGGAACTTGGTCAAATAACCATCTAACCTCTTTATTGTGCATTCTTATACATCCACCAGAAATGTGTTTTCCTATAGAACTTTCATTATTATTTCCATGTATCCCATATGTATCTCCATAAGTTCCTTTTAGTGCTAATCCCATCCATCTATCTCCTAATGGATTTTTTGGGCTTCCTCCAGGTATATTTCCTTTATAATATGGTCTATTTTTTATCTTGTTAACTACCTTTGTTTTCCCTGTTGGTGTCTCTGAACCTTTTTTCCCTGTTGCAACTTTAAATTCTTTTACAAGCTTGCTATTTACAAAATATCCCAGAGTGTTTTTTCTTGAGTTTACTATAATTACATGTTTACTGGCTGCACTTGATTCTGGTACACCACATGCAAATACTAAAACTAAAGTCATTGCTAGTACTAAATACTTTTTTAGACTTTTTTTCACTACAACTTCCCCCTCTTTTAGAAACATAACTACACGCCTCTAATTATAACATAAAATTACCAATATCTTGTATTTACAAATTTGTTACATTTACCCCTTTAATATACATTTTATGCTTCGTATCCATTTGGATTCATACTTTGCCATCTCCAAGAATCTTGGCACATTTCTTCAAGTTCATATTTAGCTTTCCATCCAAGTTCTTTCTCTGCTTTTGATGAATCTGCATAACACATTGCTACATCTCCAGCTCTTCTTCCAACAATTTTGTATGGTATCTCTTTTCCACTGGCTTTAGAAAATGCTTTAACTAAATCAAGAACACTATATCCTTTACCAGTTCCTAAATTGTAAACAACAAGTCCTGGATTTTCTTCTAATTTTTGTAATGCCTTTACATGACCAGCAGCTAAATCTAATACATGTATATAATCTCTAACTCCAGTCCCATCATGAGTTGGATAATCATTTCCATATACACTTAGTTCTTTTAATTTACCCACTGCTATTTTTGTTATATAAGGCATTAAGTTACTTGGAATTCCATTTGGTTCTTCACCAATTCTTCCACTCTTATGAGCACCTACTGGATTAAAATATCTTAAAAGTGCTATATCTAATGACTCATCTGCTTTTGATATATCCACTAACATCTGCTCTATCATAAGCTTAGTTCTTCCATATGGATTAGTTACAGAAAGCGGGAAATCTTCTAATATCGGACAAGTATGTGGATCTCCATATACAGTAGCTGATGAACTAAATACAAATTTCTTAACACCATATTCTCTCATTAATTCAAATAAATTTAATGTACTTATTAGATTATTGCTATAATATTCAATTGGCTTTTCTACTGATTCTCCAACTGCTTTTAAAGCTGCAAAATGTATAATAGATTCAATATTATTTTCTTTAAATACAGTGTGCATTTCATTTTTATTAGTTATATCAATATTATAAAATTTTACTTGTTTTCCAGATAATTCTCTAATTCTATCAACTACTATTGAGTTACTATTACTTAAATTGTCAACTATAACAACTTCATAACCTGATTCTAAAAGTTCTATTGCTGTATGGCTTCCTATATATCCTGCTCCTCCAGCTACTAAAACCGCCATAGTAATTACCTCTTTTCTAAATTTATTTTTCGCTTACTTTTTTTCTCATATAAGCCATTAAATCATCTTTTAGATTTTCTCTTTTTAGGGCAAAATCTATTGTCGCCTCTAAAAAACCAATCTTATCTCCCACATCATACCTTCTTCCTTCAAAATTATAAGCATAGATAGCTTCTTGTTTTCCAAGAGTTTGAAGTGCATCTGTTAACTGTATTTCTCCACCCTTTCCAGGTGTTTGTTTCTCTAATATATCAAATATTGCAGGAGTTATTATATATCTTCCAAGTATGGCTATGTCTGATGGTGCTTCTTCAATTGCAGGCTTTTCAACCATATCTTTAACTTTATAAACCCTATCTTCTATATGTTTTATATCCAATATTCCATATTTGTTTGTATCTTCTTTAGCTATCTTTTGAACACCTAGTACAGTTGTTTTATATTCATTATAAGTATCTATTAATTGCTTTAGACAAGGCACATCTGAGTCTACTATATCATCACCTAATAATACAGCAAAAGGTTCATCCCCTATAAAACTTTTTGCACAGTAAATTGCATGTCCAAGACCTTTTGGCTCCTTTTGTCTTATATAGTGAATATTTACCATATTTGATATATCTCTTACCATTTCTAGCATTTCTGTCTTACCTTTTTGTTCTAATTCTAACTCTAATTCAACTGATTTATCGAAATGGTCTTCTATAGATTTTTTATTTCTACCTGTTATTATAAGAATTTCTTCAATTCCTGAGTCTATAGCTTCTTCTATTATATACTGTAAAGTTGGTTTATCTACTATAGGAAGCATTTCTTTGGGCTGTGATTTTGTTGCTGGTAAAAATCTAGTTCCTAGCCCTGCTGCTGGTATTATCGCTTTTTTTACTGTCATCTGCATTTTTTCACCCTTCTTCGTAAATTTTCTCTTGTACCAAATTAATATACCATATTTATACTTTTTCTTCAAACTCTATATTATCCCAATTCTTAACATTACAAGAACATAAAGGTAGATGAAATTTCATCTACCTTTAGTTTTTATAAGTTAATATATTATATTGTCTATATTCTACCTAAAACTCACATAGGTACTAAATTTCATCCAAAATACCCTTTATATCACTATCTATATCATCATCCAAATACGAATCTAAATCTTCTAAATCCACTTCTAATTCTTGATATGTCATGTCAACACTTACATCTTCATCTATATCCATTTCTGATATTAATTCTCCTAAGATGCTATTTCCATCAGTATCTAAATCTCCATCTATATCTTCACTTATATAGTTTTCATTCAAGACTTCATCTAAATCAATCTCATAATAAACTTCATTATTTTTTTCATCACTTGAATTCAGACCTAAAAACTCATAATTAAAATTCCATACATTGTATTTACTTGACATACTTCATTCCTCCTGTGAAAAACATATTTTCATCTAGCTTATTGGCTCCATAATCAACAGAATTATATATTTTTTCAATTATGTCTTTTCTTCTTTCATTTGTATTATTATTTAATGTCAATTGTCTAAATACATATGTATTTGTTATTCTCTCGAATAATACTTCTTTTATACTATCATCATTAATATTTTTATAATTTTTCCATAAAACTTCAAATAACTTAAACATCTCTCTACTAGTTTCATCCACATAGTAAGGATACATATTTTCTACTAAATGATTTAATCTTGATATAGCTTGTTTTAAAAATACATCCAAGTTTGCACTTTCACTTTCCTTTAACATCCTATAATTGTATCGCTTCTTATCTTCACCTGATATTACAAATATAATATTATCTAAACTTTTTTCAACTCCATCTAAATAACTACTTATATTGTATGATAAATCAAAGAATAAATTTTTAATCTGTCTAAATACTTGTACATCAAGTTTTGCATTATACTTTTCAAATAACTCTATATCTTGATTTTCTAATATTCTTGGAGTATAGGCTGATATCAAGTCTAAATTATTTCTCTGTTCTTGTATCTGATTATAAAGTGCATTTATGACTTCTATTCTTATTTCATCATTCAGTTCTCTTTCTAATACTTTATCAAATTCAGATTTCATGTAATAAATATTTCCAAAGAAATTAAATATTATCATATCATTCATAGCTTTAGACCAATTTTTATATAAAATCTCAACAGAAACGTCTTTAAGTAGTGGTTTTTTTGCATATATAAAGACATCTTGCATAAGTTTTTGAACCATACTTCTACTTAAATTTAAAATTATTTTTTGATTATTAAATTTTATTTCTGTTTCTACAAAATCAGAATTTTTACTTTCAATATCTCTATTAATTACAATATCTTTAACATCACTATTTTTTATAGATATAATTTCTTTTTGGAAAGACTTCATTATTGTTAAACTATTAAAATCTTCTTGGATAAAAAATGGGGCATGTTTTAATGTATATCCTACTATTTCATTTTCTATATCTTTTAAATCCTCTATTTGCATAGCTTCTTTATTTTTATCATTTATGTGCAAGTTAAATACATTTTTATTATCATATAATATAATGTCTTCTCCTAAAATTAACTTTGAACAATTATCTTTTGTTGACTTAACAATAGTTTTTTTAGACTTCTTATTTATAAAAATAAGTTGATCCTGATATTTTACTAAAAGCATATTAGTATTTTTATAATCAAATCCATCTATATTTCCTGATATTTTACAGAATACTATCTCACAATCTTTAGGAAGATTTCCTATTTTCTTATTATCTTTAACTCTCTCACTTAAATCGGCTGGAACTATATTTTCTACATTATTATTAAATATAGAAATAGACCTTACTATAAGACCTTCTCTTTCCATATGAAAATAACCCTTTAGAGAAACTCTCTTATCTTCTAAAATATATCTTTCTATATCATCAAAGTTTATTTCAAATCTATTTTTTCCACTGATAAATATAAACTTTTCATTATCTTTATTAATTCCACCCATATAAAATTTATTATCATCTAAACTCAAGATAGTCATGTTGTCTTTTAAATAAAATATAAATTCTCTTTGGTTCTTACAGATTAAATCATATTCATCTAAAGTTATTTTCATAGTTAAACTTGCTGTAACATTCTTACTTGAATTCTCACTTTTTATATAAAAAGGCAAGTTATCTCCATAAATGATTATTTGAGAACCTTCTAAAACTGCTTCTAACTTTTTTTTATTATCTGAAAAACTATATATATATTTTACCCCTGATTCATCATTAACTTCATCTGCTTTGCTGATTATAATATTACCTAAATTTGTTATATGAAGTTTCTTAGATTCTTTTGAATATCTACTGATACCACTAAGCTCAAATCCATCTGAAAGCTCATATATAATTTTTTCTCCTAATTTCAACATACCTTCACCGCCTAAACAAAATTATAATTATTTTCTAAAGGTGAATAAAATGTCTCAAAATAAATAATATCTTTTAATACTTTTTATTTTGAGACATAATTCGTCCTTATTTAATAAATATCCTAAGCACCTTCAACTATTTCTTCATAAAGTTTATCTAAATGTTTAACATATTCACGATATCCAGATTTATTTTTTAACTCACTTCTTAAATCTTCATATTTTTGTCTAAGTTCTTCAGCACTTAATGAAGGAGCTGATTCTTTCAAATCTTCTAATTTGTAATCATAGTACTTATCATACATCGCTATATATGTATCAATAGATTTCTTAGCTAATTCATTACATTTTTCTTGTGCTTCTCCATACTCAGAATAATCACCTATCTTCACTTTATAATATCCATTCTCTTGAACTATTGTTGAAGAAATACCTTTAGCTTCATATTCTTTTGCTGTTTCTTTTGCTGTTGCTTCAACTTTAAGTGAACCTGCATAGACAGTATAATATACACCTTTACCGTCTTTATATGCTTCCATCTCTTTTGCTTTCTTTTCAGCTTTTTCTTTTTCCTCTGCTTTTGCCTTTTCTTCTGCTTCTTTCTTTTCTTTTTCAGCTTTTGCTTTCTTTTCTTCTTCTGTTTGTTTATTGTTGGCTTGTTGCTGAGTTGGTGCTTTTGGAGGTGTCGTGTCTTTATCATTTTTCTTGTTATTGCCTACTGTTATAAAGTATCCTACACCAACAATTGCCACTATAACTATAGCTATAATAGTCTCTTTTAATCTGCTTTTTTTAGAACCAACCTCTTCATCATCTATAGAATCTTCTTCATTTGATTCATAATTTTTTATTTCTGTTTTCTTTTCCTTAGAATTAAACTTAGAAGAATGTTTAGACTTTTTGCTATTTTTTTCTTTCTTGTTAATAGGTATTACTACTGATTTTTCACTTTCTACCTTTTTTTCTTCTGCTTCTTTTGGCATTTCATCACCTAATCCCTTACTTTCTTTTTCAGATTTAGGCTCATTACTTGCTGATAGTTTTTTATCTAACTCATCATTATTTATTGGTTTTTCTATTTTTATGTTGCGTTCTTCTTCTAAACTTTGGTTTATTTCTTCTAAGTTTTCTATATTTTCCTTAATAGATTCATCAGCTTCACCTGGAACTGTATCAGAAGTATTATCTAATCCAATCTCTTCCTTTTCAGTTTCTTCTAGCACATCCTCTTTTTTGCTTTCCTTTTTCATAAATCCAAATAATTTATCTTTTTTTCTACTCTTCTTATTTTCTGGTTCAATTATTTCTTCTTTATTTATATCATGATCTTTTTCAATATCTTCTTTATTTTCTATAGCATTCTCTACATTTTCATTCTTATTAATTACTTCTTCTTTAGTATCTTCCTCTATAGAAATGCTACTTCTAAAACAAACATCTTTATCTGCATTTTTTATCATATAAATATATTCTTCAATATCAATGTCTTTATTTTTTCTAGTTCTCTTTGATACAATATCGTGATTTTCTAATTCAGAAGATTTATCTTTTAGAACAATGTGTGCTTCTTCCCAAACATTTTCACTAATTTCTGTTTTATTTTTAATTACATAATCTATGAATTCCTTAAAATTTTCAGCACCAAATTCTCCAATTATAGTTAATCTCATCGCACCTTCTATAAGGTCTCTATTTCTTCTCTTCAAAAATTCTAATGCAACTGTTGCACAAACAAAGTCTTTAATAACTTCTCCACCAAAGCCATAGCCTTCAACATAAGGAAGTTCTTCTAACCCACATAATTTTTTATATTCATTATATACAGTTTGAGATATACTTTCATCATTTAAACTATTTAGTTTATCCATAAACTTTGCTTCTACATCATTTATCTGCGGTTCTTTTCCTAATTCTGACTTTTTAACTGAATTTAATAAAACATCATTTTCTGAATTATCTTTACCTAATTGTAAATCTTCAATTTCTGTTGCTTTTATATCTTCACTGCTTTGTTCAGAATTCTCTTCTATATTTTTAGGTACTACCTCTTTGCTACTAGCTAATATCTTATTTACACAGAATATTATTTCTCTTTTTAGTTCTCTTTTAGCATCAGCTTGATTCTTAAGAAATAAACTTGCACAATCTTTCTTTTCTAAACTTATCTTTCTAAGTGTTATATTAAGAAGGTCTTTATATAGATTTAGAACCTTATAATCCTTTTCTAAACGTCTTCGTCTCTCTAATAGGTCCATTTTATCATAAGCTAAAAAACTACTTAAATCGTTGGCTTTTAGACAGTCTAAACCATCCTTCATTGCCTTATTTACATACTTTCTACATTTAGCTGTAGTTAATTCTAATTCTTTCTCTAATTCATCTATTTCAGGTATGTATTTATCTACTATCCATTTCCCGATAAGCGGTTCTGTATTTCTTGCTAATGTTTTATAAAACAATATATTAAATTTTAAAAGCTCAGCATATTTTGCTTCATTGAATTCTACTTTTTCAAATTTCTTTTCTAAAACACCTTCTAATTTTTCATTTATCTTAGACTCTTGTTTTAAAAAACTTGCTGTGACATTTAAAACAGTATTTCTTATTATATTATTTTCACTCAAAACCTTCACTCCTTAAATCAATTATTTTATTGTGATATTTACATTATGTAAAATTACTAATTTGATTATGATATTTTAATAATTAGTTACTAAATTTACTACATCTTATATCATATCATATTATTTACATCATTTTACTTTTTCTTTTTATATCCATCTTATATTATACCATTTTTAATATCTGTACTAACTTATATTACAATATTCCACAAAATTTTGAAAGTAAATTAGACAAATTTGCAAATAAAAAAACATCAGTTTAAACTGATGTTTCACCTATCGAAAAAATTAAGCAAGTCTATAAGCGGAGTTCTGTATTAGATAATCATCTTTCTAGGCTTATTGTCACCAATAAGCTCAAGCGACCTACCTACCGGAGAGTACGAGCAGCACTCTTTATTCCTATCTTGGTCTTGCTCCAGGTGGGGTTTACATAGCCAACTAGTCGCCTAGCTGCTGGTGAGCTCTTACCTCGCCTTTCCATCCTTACCACTTAAGTGGCGGTTTATTTCTGTTGCACTATCCTTAGGATTGCTCCCACTAGGTGTTACCTAGCACCCTGCTCTATGGAGCTCCGACTTTCCTCATGTAAAATTACATGCGATTATCTGGCTTACTTAATATTCATTTTACTTAGCTATATTATCATAAATACTTAAGTATGTCAAAGTAATATTATACTAAAAATTTAAATTTCTTCAAAAATAGTGTAATATAGGTATATAAACTATTATTTATGATTTGAGGTGGAATGTTGAAAAAATTATATAGAGTAATAATTAATATTATATTAATATTAGTAATAATCTATAGTGGATTTAATATATGCTTAAAGCTTAGCAAGTACAGCCATGATACTAAAGTATCTGCTCAACTTCAGAAAAAAGAAAATAAAAAAGAAGACTTATTAAAAATAAACAAAGATTTTAAGTTTTGGCTTTCTGTTGATAATACAAATATAAATTATCCAGTTGTACAATCTAAAGATAATTCTTATTATCTTGACAAAGACTTTTATGGTAAAAAATCTATCTCAGGTACATTATTCATGGATTATAGAAATAAATCTCTGGATGACCAAAATGTTATAGTATATGGACATAATATGAAAAACAAAACAATGTTTAATAATCTAAATAAGTTTAAAGATGATGATTTCTTTAAAGAAAACAATCAAATAAAAATCACTATGGATGGAAAAGAATTATTATATGAAGTATTTTCTGCCTATATTGTAGAATCTGATTATGATTATCTAAAAACAAGCTTTAATAGCGAATCAGACTATCAAAAATACATAGATGCTATTACTTCCAAATCATTACATAAATCAAATATGAAAGTAAGTAGTAAAGATAAGATAGTTACACTTTCTACATGCACTTATGAATTTGATGATGCTAGAATGGTAATCCATGGCAAGTTAGTTTCAAATTAAATATACATGTCTTTTTAACAATTCTTACACAAATAATCAAATTTTTGCGTTAAGGTATTCACATACAGATTAAAATAATTATTTTAATCTGTATAGCTATTTCTTACTTAATAGCTATTTTTTACTTAAATTTATCAATTTCCTGTCTATTTCTATAAACTATATAAAATAATAAATATATTATATAATAAAAAAGACTATGTTAAAAACATAGTCTTTACTGGAGCTGGTGATAGGAATCGAACCTACAACCTGCTGATTACAAGTCAGCTGCTCTACCGTTGAGCCACACCAGCACACTTATTCTATTGTGAGTTAAATTAACACTCTAAAAACTGCATATATATTTTAATTAATGAACATCAAATAAATATTGGTCAAGTCCTCGACCTATTAGTATCGATAAGCTAAATACATTGCTGCACTTACACCTTCGACCTATCAACCAGATAGTCTTTCTGGGGTCTTACCCTTGCGGTGGGAAATCTTATCTTGA